>CAZXRB010000035.1:4287-34110 GCA_964642845.1 uncultured Nitrospira sp. | reverse complement strand
GCTGAATTAATCAGACCTTCCCTAAGTGACCCCGCAGCCTCCGCGCGACCGTCGAAGGAGGCTGGCCGCCGGCCGTCCGACGGCCGGACGTCAGGCAAAGGAGGCGATCATGGAGAAGGAGGAAGAAGGAGTGAACGCTCGTAGATCGACATCAATGGCGCTCGGTCTGCTGGTGCTGTGCGGCGGGCCCTGGGTGACCGGATGCGTCGTGCTGGAGGAAAAGTACAACGCGGAGAAAGCCCGCAGTCTCAATTTCCAGCGGTTGCTCGCGCAGGAAGAGAAACGCACGGCCGAACTGGACAGCGAAGTGAAGCGGGCCAAGAAGGAATTGGCGGAGTTCGAAGCCCGCAACCGTGAACTGACCGCGCAAGTGCAGGCGGCACGGGAGCAGATGGCCCGCCTTCAGGAGGAAGCGGAGGCGATCAAAGAATCGGCGTTGCTGGAACGGAAGGCGATGGAGGACATGCGCAAAGGCGGTTCGGCCGGCAAGGCTAAGAAATCGGCGCCGGCGCCCGATCTCCTCGGCGACCTGAGCGGCCTGCAGGGCGATTTGCCGAAAGATCTGACCGAGAAGGAAACGGTCCCGGTGCCCGAGACGGCTCCCATGGTCAAGCCGGGGGCCGGCGCCATGATCCATGTCGTCAAACCGGGCGAAACGCTCTTCCGCATCAGCCGGCGGTACGGCATCGACGTGGAAAAACTGAAGAGGATGAACAAACTGCCGGACGACATCATCGAGGTCGGCCAGAAGCTGGTGGTCGGCACGGAATAACCACCCAGAAGCCATGGCGGCGAAGCGCACCTATTCACTCAGCCTGGACGAGTTTCGCTCCTATGCGAAGCAGGGGAATCTCATCCCCCTGTACCGGGAAATTCTAGCGGATCACGACACGCCGGTGTCGGCCTTCGCGAAAATCGACCATGGACCGTCCGCCTATCTCCTGGAGAGCGTCCAGGGAGGAGAGAAGTGGGCCCGCTATTCCTTCCTCGGCAGCGGCACGCCCATTCTCATGGTGGAGGACTGCGGCGATCTGGTCATCAAGCAAGGCAAGCGGGTCCGGAGGATTGCCAGCCATGGGGCGCCGCTGGACCGGCTGCGAGACTTCATGGGGACCTATCGGCCGGTGGTCGTCCCGGACTTGCCGCGGTTCGTGGGCGGCGCCGTCGGCTATCTGGGCTACGACATGGTCAAGACGTTCGAAGATCTGCCGTCGCGGCGCAAGGATTCGCTGGGGCTGCCCGACTTCGCCTTTCTCCTGACCGACACGCTGCTGATCTTCGACAACGTGTCCCAGAAAATCAAAGTGGTCGCCAACGCCCACGTGAAGTCCTCGGCCGAGCGGGATGTGCGCGCGGCCTATCGCGAGGCTGCGACGCGGATCGAACGGATGATCGCCCGGCTCCGCCGGCCGCTGAAGGCCGTGCCGGTCAAGCGGCGCCGCTCGCCGCTGCAGTTCACGCCCAACATGAGCCGGGCGGACTTCGAAAAGATGGTAGGCCGGACGCAGGAGTACATCAAGGCGGGCGACATCTTCCAATGCGTGCTCTCCCAACGGTGGGAAACGAATCTGCACGCGCCGACGTTCCAGCTCTACCGCGCGTTGCGGGTCGTCAACCCGTCGCCTTACATGTATTACCTGCGGCTCGCCGGCGTAGAACTGGTCGGGTCGTCGCCGGAGATCCTCGTGCGCTGCGAAGACGAGATGATCGCCGTCCGTCCCATCGCGGGCACGAGGCGGCGCGGCGTTTCCGCGGAAGAGGACGCGCAGTTGGAGCGGCGGCTGCTCGCGGACACCAAGGAACGGGCCGAGCACATCATGTTGGTGGATCTCGGCCGCAATGACGTGGGCCGCGTCGCCGAGCGAGGCTCGGTGCGGGTGGAATCGTTGATGAATGTCGAGCGGTACTCGCACGTCATGCACATCGTGTCGAATGTGACCGGCAAGCTGGAGGCGGGCAAGACGGTGTACGACGTGCTCAAAGCCTGTTTTCCGGCCGGCACCGTGTCCGGCGCGCCGAAAATCCGCGCCATGGAGATCATCGAAGAACTGGAGCCGACCAAGCGGGGGCCCTATGCCGGGGCGGTCGGCTACTTCAGTTTCTCCGGCAACATGGACATGTGCATCAACATCCGCACGGTAGTCGTGTCCCGGCACCGAGCCTTTATCCAGGCGGGCGCCGGCATCGTCGCGGATTCCAATCCCGAACACGAATATGAAGAGACCTGTAATAAGGCCAGGGCGATGATGAAAGCCATCGAGCTGGCGGAGCAGGGGCTGGAGTAGGAAAATGGTCAACAGTCATTGGTCATTAGTCATCCGCAAACGACGGAGCGGAAAGTTCGTCTCCCATTGACCGATGACCAGCGACCGATGACTAAATTGCGTCATGCTGCTGCTGATCGACAACTACGACTCGTTTACGTACAACCTGGTCCAGTACCTCGGAGAACTGGGGGAGGATGTCCGCGTCTATCGCAACAATAAGATCACGCTGGACGACATCGCGCGTCTAAGCCCGGCAAGGATCGTGATCTCGCCGGGGCCCTGCACGCCCAAGGAAGCCGGAATTTCCGTGGATGCGATTCGCCGGTTCGGCGGCACCATTCCCATTCTGGGTGTGTGCCTGGGACATCAATCGCTGGCCGTCGCCTACGGCGGAGAAGTGATCCGCGCCCCACGATTGATGCACGGCAAAACGTCCCAGATCAAGCACGACGGCAAGACCATCTACCGCGGCCTGCCCAATCCCTTCGAGGCGACCCGCTACCACTCGTTGATCGTGAACCGCATCAACCTTCCCGACTGTTTCGAGATTTCGGCAGAAACGGACGAAGGCGAAATCATGGGACTGCGGCACAAGACCTTGGGAGTGGAGGGCGTGCAGTTCCATCCGGAATCCATCCTGACGGCCGTCGGCAAAGACCTCCTCCGGAATTTCTTGACCGGCTCGCCGAGCCCTAGCTCGCCATGATCAAAGAAGCCCTTGCCAAATTAGCCGACCGGGTCAACCTCTCGGCGGACGACGCGGAAGAGGTCATGTCCGAGATCATGGACGGCGCGGCCACGCCCGCGCAGATCGCGGCGTATTTGATGGGTTTGCGGCAGAAGGGTGAAACCGTGGAGGAAATCGCCGGATCGGCTCGCGCCATGCGGGCCAGAGCCACGCGCATCAGGGTCGGCGCCCAGGTCGTCGTGGACACCTGCGGCACCGGCGGCGACGGCGCCCACACGTTCAACATCTCGACGACCACGGCGTTCGTCGTGGCCGGCGCCGGGATCACGGTGGCCAAACACGGAAACCGTTCGATCTCCTCGAAATGCGGCAGCGCCGACGTCCTGAGCGCGTTGGGGGTGAACATCAACCTGCCGCCGGAGCGCGTCGCCGACTGCATCGACGACGTGGGCATTGGATTTCTCTTCGCACCCCTATTTCACGGCGCGATGAAACATTGCGCCGGCCCCCGCCAGGACATGGGCATCCGCACGCTGCTGAACGTCCTGGGCCCCCTGACGAATCCGGCGGGGGCGACGCATCAAGTGTTGGGCGTGTACGAGGCCGCCTTGACGGACGTGCTGGGACAGGTCTTGCTGCAGCTCGGATCGCAGCATTGCTTCGTGCTGCACGGCATGGACGGGTTGGATGAAATCACGCTGTCGGATCGCACCAAGATCTCGGAAGGCAAGGGCGGGGTGGTCTCCAGCTACTTTATTTCGCCGGAGGAGTTCGGCCTGACCAGAGTGGCGCGGCGGGAGATTGCGGGCGGCACGCCGGAAGAGAACGCCCGGATCACGCGGGATATTCTCCAAGGGCGCCAAGGGCCGAAGCGCGACATCGTCTGTCTCAACGCGGCGCCCGCGATGGTCGTCGCGCAGAAGGCCGCGACACTCCAGGACGGGTTCCGGCTGGCGCAGCGCACCATCGATTCCGGCGCGGCGGCGGACAAGCTCGAGCGCCTCGTTGCCTATACGCAGACGGCGGCCTCATGATCCTCGACCGCATTCTCGAGCACAAGAAGGCGGAGCTTCGGCACAAACAAAGCCGGGCGTACCTGGCGGACTTGAAAGCCGCGATTCGGGATGCGGCGCCGCCGCTGGGCTTTGCCGTCACGCTGGACGCCACGCGAACGGCCACACGTCCCGCGCTCATCGCCGAGGTGAAGAAAGCGTCGCCCAGTCTCGGCCTCCTGCGCCCGGAATTCGCGCAGCACTTCGACTATCTCGGCATCGCGCGCCGGTATCATGAGCATGGCGCGTCGGCGCTCTCGGTCTTGACCGACCGGGATTTTTTTCAAGGCGACTTGCGCTATCTGGCCGACATCAAGCGCGCGCTCCCGCTGCCGGCGCTCAACAAGGAATTCATGGTCGGCGACATCCAATTTTACGAGGCGCGCGCCCACGGCGCCGATGCCGTGCTGCTCATCGTCGCAGCCCTGGAGCGGCGGCAATTGATCGACTTCCACGCCTTGGCGAAAGAACTGGGCATGGACGTCCTCTTCGAAACGCACCATGAACGGGAATTGGACGTCGTGCTCGAATGGATTCCCGACGCCCGCCTGATCGGCATCAACAACCGCGACCTGCAGACCTTCACCACCGATCTCGCCGTGACCTTCCGGCTGGCCAAACGGATCCCGTCCGACAAGCTCATCGTCAGCGAGAGCGGCATCCACGCGCGCGCGGATGTCCAGCGCCTGCTGGACGCGGGCGTGCACGCGATGCTGATCGGGGAGGCGCTGATCCGCGCGGAACGCACCGAGGACAAACTGCGCGAGTTACTCGGCATGCAGGAAGCGACCGCGCGGCCGGCGTGAGCTCGTGGGGCGGCGGGGCCGATGAAGATCAAGATTTGCGGGATTACGAACGCGGAAGATGCCGACGTGGCCCTCTCGGCCGGCGCGGACGCGCTCGGTTTCGTCTTCCATCGGCGAAGCCCGCGCGCGGTGTCTCCGGATGCGGTGCGCGCGATCGTCGCCGGACTGCCGCCGTTCGTGCTGGCGGTGGGCGTGTTCGTCAATGAAACGGCCGAGGCCGTGCGCGCGATCATGGACGAATGCGGATTGTCCTTGGCGCAGCTCCACGGCGACGAAACCGCCGCCTATTGCGAGCAGCTCAAACGGCCGGCGCTGAAAGCGCTCCGCGTGAAAGACCGGACCAGCTTTCTTGCGCTCGCGGAATTTCAAGGGCGGGCCAATGTGCGGGGCTTCGTGCTCGACGCGTTTTCGGACCAGGCTTACGGAGGGACGGGCCGGACCGTGGATTGGACCTTGGCGGCGGAGGCCGCCCAAGCCGCGCCGGTGCTCTTGGCCGGCGGGCTGACGCCGGACAATGTGGCGGAGGCCATCCGCGCGGTGCGACCCTACGGCGTGGACGTGAGCAGCGGGGTGGAGGCCGGCCCGGGCAAAAAGGATCCGGCCAAGGTCAAGGCGTTTATCGAGGCCGCCCGGCTTGTCTCCCTGTCGGCACCCTGACTATACTGATGGACCGTCGACTCGAAAGGATCGATCTCATGTCATCGCTTCCCGACAGCCGCGGCCGGTTCGGCCCCTACGGCGGGCGCTATGTCCCGGAGACCCTCATGCCGGCGCTGCTGGAGCTCGAACAAGCCTATGCGGCGGCCAAGAAGGACCCGCGCTTCCGGAAGGAGCTCGCCTATTATTTGAAGCAATATGTCGGGCGGCCGACGAGTCTGTACCGGGCGGAGCGTCTCAGCAAGCGCTTGGGCGGCGCCAAGATTTATCTGAAGCGCGAAGATCTCTGTCACACCGGCGCGCACAAGATCAACAACGCCATCGGCCAGGTGCTCCTGGCGCTCCGCATGAAGAAGCCGCGCATCATCGCCGAGACCGGCGCCGGCCAGCACGGCGTCGCGACGGCAACGGCGGCGGCCATGTTCGGGCTCGAGTGCGAGATCTACATGGGGACGGAAGACATGCAGCGGCAGGCGTTGAACGTCTTCCGCATGCGGCTCCTCGGCGCGAAGGTGACCGGCGTGGATGCGGGCAGCCGCACCCTGAAAGACGCGATCAGCGAGGCGATGCGCGATTGGACGACGAACGTGCGGACCACCCACTATATCCTCGGATCCGTGCTCGGCGCGCACCCTTACCCGATGATGATCCGCGACTTCCAGGCCGTCATCGGCCAGGAGGCCAGGCGGCAGATCGTCGCCGTGGAAGGCCGTTTGCCGGATTATTTGGTGGCCTGCGTAGGGGGCGGCAGCAATGCCATCGGCCTCTTCCATGCGTTTCTCGACGACAAGAAGGTGCAAATGGTCGGGGTCGAGGCGGGCGGGCTCGGCATCGCCAGCGGGAAGCATGCCGCCAGGTTTTCGGGCGGGCGCCCGGGTGTCCTCCAGGGAACGATGACCTATCTGCTCCAGGACGATAACGGCCAGATCAACTTGACCCACTCGGTATCCGCCGGTCTCGACTATGCCGCCGTCGGACCGGAGCACAGCCTGTATCACGACCGCGGCAGAATCACCTATACCTATGCGACCGATGATGAGGCGATGGCGGCGTTCGACCTGCTGGCGCGGGAGGAAGGCATCGTGCCGGCGTTGGAAAGCGCCCATGCGATTGCGCATGTCGCCAGGCTGGCTCCCACGCTGAAGAGGTCCCGGATTATCATCGCCAATCTGTCCGGCCGCGGCGACAAGGACGTGCAACAGGTCGCCCGCATACGCGGCGTCGCACTCCAGGAATGATCAATGATGGGTGATGAGTGATGCGTGACCGGAAAACAGTCAAACAGCGACATCGCAGGAATTCAGATCCCCAGCCGTCACCCATCGCTCATCACCCATCACTCAAGAAAAATCGGCTTGACGAGACGTTTCAGCGGGCGAGGGCGGCAGGTGAAAAAGCGCTCATCGCCTATATCATGGCGGGGGATCCCGGGCTGGCGGAAACGGAACAGTTGGTCTTGGCTCTGGAGCAGGCGGGGGCCGACATCGTCGAACTGGGCGTGCCCTTCTCCGATCCGATCGCCGACGGGCCGGTCATTCAGCAAGCCGCCGAACGCGCGCTGCGCCACGGCACGTCGCTCAGGCAGATTCTCGACGTCGTCCGCGCGCTGCGCCGGCGCACGCAAATTCCGATCGTCTTGATGCTCTACTACAATTCGATCCATGCCATGGGTGTGGAGGCCTTCTGCCGCGGCGCGGCGGAAGCCGGCGTCGACGGCCTCATCGTGCCGGATATGCCGCCGGACGAGGCGGGCCCGCTGAGAGGACCGGCCGCGGCGGCGGGACTGCGGCTGATTTGTTTGCTGGCGCCTACCAGCACCGCGGCTCGTCGCGCGTACGTCGCGAAGGAATCCCAGGGCTTCCTGTACTATGTCTCGCTCACCGGCATCACCGGCGCGAAGATCCAGAACATGGCGGACATCGAAGCGAACGTGGAGAGGATCCGAAAGGTCACCCAGACACCCATCGCCGTCGGCTTCGGCGTATCGACTCCGGATGACGCCCGCAAGGTGGCCGCCATGGCCGACGGCGTCATCGTCGGCAGCGCGATCGTCAAACAGATCGCGGCGCATCAGCACAGTTCCCACATGGTGCCATCCGTGGCAGCCTTCGTCGGCACCCTGAAGGACGCCATCAGGCAAACCGCGGCCCCGCATGCGTGATCGCCGTCAACACGTGAAAGGGGGTCAGTCGGAACGACCCGCAGGGCGCTGCGCGCCAATGGTGCCTGACCCCGTCTTGCGCCCGATTTTTGCCTTGTACCTTTTTACTTTTGCCTTCGTCAGCGGAGCACTACCGTTTGCCTGAGTTCGGGGTGGGCGGCATGTATTTGATCATTTCGTCGGTGAGCTCGGCGGCCACGTCCTTCAAGTTGGGCTTGAAGAACATATAGCTGCTGGCTTTCTCGTGGCGGGCTTTCCAGATCGTGGCACCGGTGGTCGCGTCGATCAGCCGCATGGTGAGACCCACGCGGCCCACGTTGTCGCCTTCCTTGCGGGCATATTCCCAGGCATTGATGCGGAGCACCAGGAACGATTCCACGTTCAACGCCTTGCCAAGCTTGATCGCGGCCTCCTTGTCGGATTGACCGGTCATTTCCAGGCGGGAAAAATAGAAGACGAGCGCATCGAATGCGTCCTTGGATCCCTGAAAAATATCGGTCACCTGTTCGGCCGGCACCACCCGCTCGATCCGGCCGGCCTTGCTCAACGAATTGGCCAGCACCTCCTGGATGTCCTCGCGGGCACTGTCGTACTGGCTGGCCATCGGAGGCAGGACGGCGATGGACTGCGGACGGAAGACGCGTGCGCCAGGACCTTCCCACATCTCCTGCAAGCCGCCGCAGCCGGACAGCGCCAGGACAAGCAGTGGAAGGCTTAGCCAGAATTTCTTAGGCCGGTGGATCGTCATGGGAGTCAGTATACCATCACGTTCGCGGGTGGTCGATGTGTGACGGGTGATATTTCGTCTGCGGAACTGGTCCGCGTGGTTCTCGCTCTACTCAGAACGTGAGCGACACGGAACCGGACGCCAGCGCGCCTCGTTCGCGGAAGTCGTATCCGCCGCCGACATCCACGCGGAGCGCGAAGATGCGTAGGCCGATCCCTGCAGTGGGGGTGAACGGGGAGGCGGCATCCTGCATATTTTTGAAGGCGCCCACCCGCAGAGAGAGGAACTCGGAGAGAATCGTCTGTTCCGCCCCGAGGCTGAGCACCTGGCTCTTCTGGCCGGGCACAAACGTCCGGTTGGAGGTCGCGTCCACATCCGCCGTCAGCGTCAAGGTGGACCAGGGATTGACCGCCATGCCGCCGCGGACCTGCGGATTCAACTTGTACTTGCCGCCGCCCGGCGCATCGAATTCCGGCTGGTTGAGATCTTTGGCGACCACGCCGAACCGCAGCCAGGACGAAGGCCGGTAAATCGCGCCGACGTCGATGCCGTAAGTCGTCGAGATCTTGGCCTTGCCGAAATTCTCGGTGAGATCGACGTCTTGCCCCCCTTGCACCGAGACTCCGCCTGCATAGGCGGCGCCTTGGATGATCTTGCCGGTCACGCCGATGGAAAACATTTTGTCGGCGAACGCATAGGCGTAGGAAAAGGCGGCCTGACGGGCTTCCAAGCCTCGTAAAAGGAAGGCGCCCTGAACGTTTCCGGCTGACTGGCGGAATCGGTTGCTGGGATCGACGAAGGCGCCTCCTGTCGCGACGTCCGACACATTGAACCCGAACGCATGCTCGCCGAAATGGCCCTTGACGTACAACCCGCCGGCGGCAATGCCGGATGCGGTGCCGACGTTCAAGCGGTCGGCGAGGACCTGCGCGGCCGCGGCGGCGCCAGGCGCCGCCGGATCAAAGTTCTTCACATCGTTCAGCGTTTCCCGTAGACCCCGCCGATCGATGCCTTGTCCCGTGCCCTGAATGCGAATGTCCACCGTCTGCGTCATGGCAAGGCCGGCGGGGTTCCAGTAGGTGGCGAGGGCATCCGTGGTGACCGCCACGCCGGCGCCGCCCATGCCGGCGGCCCGCGGCCCGACGACCGCGAACTCCACAGCCTGCGCCTGGACGGACATCAAGACCACACAGAGAACCAGTGCCAGTTTCACCTTTCGCATCATTGACATGCCTCTGAAGGGAATAGCGGATCGCAGTCTAGTCGTCCAGCCCATCGCCGTCAAGGATTTCGGACGGAGAGGCCTGCTAGACGATCTGACCATCTTGCATGTGCACGATGCGGTGGCACTGAGCCGACAGCTTGTCATTGTGGGTGACGATAATGAAGGTGGTGCCGTGGGATTTGTTGAGATCGCGCATGAGGGCAAAGAGGCTGTCGCCGGTGTGGGTGTCCAAATTACCCGTCGGCTCGTCGGCCAGCACCACGTCCGGTTTCTGCATCAGGGCCCGCGCCATGGCCACGCGCTGCTGCTCGCCGCCCGACAGTTCGCCCGGCTTGTGATGCAGCCGCTGGGCGAGGCCGACTTCCGTCAGCAGGGCGGTGGCCTCGGCTGCCACGGCCTGCGGCTCGCGCCGCTGGACGAGGGCCGGCATGCAGGCGTTCTCGAGCGCGGTGAATTCCGGCAGGAGATGATGGAACTGAAACACGAAGCCGATGTGGCGATTGCGGAAGTCGGCCTGCTGCGGCTCCGACAACTGGAACAAGTCCTGCCCGTCAAAAGACACCGTGCCGCTGGTCGGTCGATCCAGGGTGCCGATGATGTGGAGCAGAGTGCTCTTGCCGGCGCCCGACGCGCCCACGATCGCGACCAACTCGCCGCGGCGAATCTCGAGAGTGATCCCTTTCAACACGGGCAGCTCATAGGCCCCCATGGAAAACGATTTGTGAAGGTCGGTGATCTTGATCATGTCTGGTCGCTATCAGCGATCGGCTTTCAGCTCCCAGCGTTCGACTCTCAGCGCTTCCACGCTGACGGCTGATCGCTGACTGCTGTGCGCGCGTTTCATTCGTACCGCAGCGCGGCCACCGGTTCCAGTTTCGCGGCCTGGCTGGCGGGATACACGGTGGCGGCGAAACTGATGAGAATCGCCGAGCCGGCGACGAGCAGGACGTCCTCGGCCAGCACATGCACCGGAATCTTTGAAATATAGTAAACGGTCGGATCGAAGGTCCAAAAGGTTTGGATCAGCCACAGAAACGTATAGCCCAACGGAATGCCGATCGCGGTGCCGCTGAAGCCGATGATTAAGCCGTTCAACATGAAGATGCGCCGGATGCTTTGCTTCGTCGCGCCCATCGCCTTGAGGATCGCGATTTCCTTCTGCTTCTCCGTGACGATCATTGTGAGCGTGCTCACGATGTTGAAGGAGGCCACGATGGTGATGAGCACGAGCAGCAGGAACATCATGGTCTTTTCGAGCTTCAGCGCGGAAAACAGGTTGCGGTTCATCTGCATCCAGTCCCGCGCGCCGTGGCTGAATCCGAGCGCATGTTCGATCGACCGGGCGATCTCGCCGGCGCGGAAGACGTCGGTCACCTTCACCTCGATCCCGCTCACGCTCTGCCCCATGTTGAAGAACTTTTGCGCTTCGCCGAGCTCGATGTAGGCGAGCGACGAATCATACTCGTACATGCCCGAATGAAAGAGGGCCGCGACGGCGAAGGTGCGGATTTTGGGGACCATGCCCATCGCGCTGACCGGTCCCACGGGCGAGACGACGTTCACGGTGTCGCCCACGAACACGCCGAGCCGCAGCGCCAACTCCTTGCCCAGAATGATGCCGGGCTTCTCGACGAGCTGCGGCTCGCCTTGCGGATCATCGGCGGACGGCTGCTTGACTTTCACGGGCGTCAGCAGATCGGTGATGTGACCGGCTGACATGTTTTTCGCCAATTCCGTCACCTGCGCCTCGCGGTTCGGGTCGATGCCGCGCAGCACGATGCCCTGCACACCGGACGGCGTCGTGAGCAAGACCTGGCGCAGCACGAACGGCGTGGCCGCGACGACCTCGGGCACCTGGCGGATTTTTTCGATCACCGCGTCGTAGTCGGTCATATTTTCCTTGAGCCGCTCTTGGACGATGATGTGCGCCGTGGTGCCCAGGATCTTGCCTTGGATGTCTTCTTTGAAGCCGGTCATGATGCCCACCGTGCCGATCAAGGCCGCGACGCCGAGCGTAATACCCGCGATCGAGACGACCGTGTTCAACGAGATGGTGCGGTTCCGGCGCTTGGCGCGCAGGTAGCGGAGGCCGACGAAGATTTCGTAGGGCAGGGTCACGGAAATCGCTCCGGCCTGTGCGATGGGGCCTGTGCAGAACTCATTTCTCCGGCCTGAGCTGCGGAAACAGCACGACGTCGCGGATGGACGCCTGGTTGGTAAAGAGCATGACGAGCCGATCGATCCCGATCCCTTCCCCGGCCGTCGGGGGCATGCCGTATTCCAGAGCGCGGAGGAAGTCTTCGTCCACCAGATGGGCCTCCTCGTCGCCCGCCGCCCGCTGCGCCGCTTGTCCTTCGAACCGTTCCCGCTGATCCAGCGGGTCGTTCAACTCGGAGAAGGCGTTCGCGATTTCCCGCCCGGCGATGTAGAGCTCGAACCGGTCGGTGAGGCTCGGATCGCTGTCCTTCCGTCTCGCCAGCGGCGAGATCTCGATCGGGTAGTCGGTGATGAAGGTCGGCTGCTGAAGGTTGGGCTCGACGGTTTCCTCGAAGATCTCGTTCACGATCGTGAAGAGCGAGGCGTTGGGGTCGACCGGCACGTTGAGCTGTTTCGCGGCCGCGAGCGCCCGCTCGCGATCCTTCATGATGCCGGGCTCGAGCTTGTTCACTTCGAGAATCGCCTGATGATAGGACCAGCGCCGCCATGGCGGCGTCAGATCGATCGTCTTCCCCTGATACTCGAGCACGGCCGTGCCGAGGATCTGCTTGGCGAGAGTCGACAGCATCTCTTCGGTCAGAACAATGAGATCGTGATAGTCGGCGTACGCGACGTAAAACTCGAGCATCGTGAACTCGGGATTGTGGATCGTCGAAATGCCCTCGTTCCTGAAGTTGCGGTTGATCTCGAACACGCGGGGAAATCCGCCCACGATCAAGCGCTTCAAATAGAGCTCCGGCGCGATGCGCAGGTACAGATCGACGCCCAGCGCGTTGTGGTGGGTGACGAACGGCTTCGCCGTCGCGCCGCCGGGAATCGGGTGCATCATAGGCGTCTCCACTTCGAGAAAGCCGCGCTCGATGAGGAACGCCCGGATGCCGGCGATGATCCGGCTGCGGATGGCGAAAATCTGGTGCACCTCGGGATTCGCGATGAGATCGACGTATCGCTGCCGGTAGCGCGTTTCGACGTCGGTCAGCCCGTGCCATTTTTCCGGGAGGGGGCGCAGCGCTTTGCACAGGAAAGTGAGCTCGCGTACCTCCACCGTGAATTCGTTCGTCTTGGTCCGGAACAAGCGTCCGGATACGCCGATCCAGTCGCCCAGATCGAGCTGCTCGCAGACGGCGTAGGCCTGGTCCGACAGAAGATCTTTCTTCAGATACACTTGCAGCCGGTCGGCGCCGTCTTGCAGCACCGCGAAGGCCGCCTTGCCGAAGCGCCGGAGGGCCACGATGCGGCCCGCGACCGTGCAGGAGATCTGCTCCTGCTCGAGCACTTCTTTCGTTTTCTCGCCGTGCAGCCGAATCAGCTGGCCGGCGCGGTCCTTCACTTCGAAGCGGCGGCCGTACGGCGCCACCCCCGCCTGGCGGAGTTGCTCCAATTTCTTGATGCGCTGCTGGCGCTGCTCGTTCAGTTCGTCCATGGCCGTTGATCTAGTTTATCTGGTTTGTTTGGTTTGTCCGGTTGGTCTGGATCTATCGGCACCGGATAGACCAGATAAACCATCAACCAGACAAACCATCTTGGTCGCTGACAGCCGAGAGCTGATCGGTACCCTTTGCCGCCCTCTTCTTCAGATAGGCCTCGATGAACCCGTCGAGGTCGCCGTCCATGACGGACGACACCTGGCTGGTCTCATAGCCGGTGCGATGGTCTTTCACCATTTGATAGGGCTGGAACACGTAGGAGCGGATCTGGCTGCCCCACGCGATGTCCTTTTTTTCGCCCACGATGGCGTTGAACTCCGCTTCTTTCTTTTTCTGCTCCAACTCGTAGAGCCGCGCCTTGAGGATCTTCATGGCGCCGTTGCGGTTCTGGAGTTGGGACCGTTCGTTCTGGCATTGCACCACGATGCCCGTCGGGATGTGGGTGATGCGGATGGCGGTCTCCACCTTGTTCACGTTTTGCCCGCCGGCGCCGCCCGAACGGAAGGTGTCGATCCTCAGGTCCTTGTCGTCGATGACGACAGCGACGTCGTCGCTCAGCTCGGGATAGACGAACACCGAGGCAAAGGACGTATGCCGCCGCTTGTTCGCGTCGAACGGCGAAATCCGCACCAGACGGTGCACGCCGGCTTCCGCCTTGAGATACCCGTAGGCATAGGGGCCGGTGACCGAGATCGTGGCGCTCTTGAGGCCCGCTTCGTCGCCGGCCTGATAATCCAACGTCTCCACCTTGAAGCCCTTGCTCTCCGCCCAGCGCACATACATCCTGAGCAGCATCTGAGCCCAATCCTGCGACTCCGTGCCACCGGCGCCGGGATGGATTGCGAGGAGCGCGTTGTTGGGGTCCAGGTCCCCGGACAGCAGCAACTCGACCCGGAGGGCCGCCAGGCGGGGCTCCAGGCGATTCAGCTCCGCCGTCAGTTCCTGCTCCAGCGCCGCGTCGCCGCTCTCCTGTGCGAGCTCCCACAGCGCGTGGATGTCGCCCACAGCCGCGTTGATCTCACGCCATTGGCGCAGGTCGCGTTCCAGCGTCGCTTTTTTGCGGCTCACCGCGGCGGCCGCCCGCGCATCGCTCCAAAAGTCCGGCTGGCCCATGCGGGCCTCGAGCTCTTCCAGTTCGGCCGTCATGCGGGCGAAGTCAAAGATGCCCCCGTAACTCGGCGACTTGCTCTCCGACCGTGCGCACGCGCGCTTGCACTTCCTCCAACATGCTCGCTCCCTTCTCCTACGCGGGTGTGATGGCGGTGGTGCCGTGGGCGGGTTCCTTGGTCCGAAACAGTCCGAACAGGCACACCAGCGCGCAGATTACCACACAGGCATAGGCAAACACATCCCCGTGCTGGCTATAAAAAGTGCGCGGCTGCCAGACCGGCAGCGTCGCCTGCATCGCATCCTCGGTGAACAGCACGGAGGCTTGCAGAATGCGGCCGAACGGATCGATGAAGCCGGAGATACCGGTGTTGGCCGACCGGGCGAACGCGAGGTGATTTTCCACCGACCGGAACACCACCATCGCGAAGTGCTGGGCCGGTGCGGACGACGGCCCGAACCAGCCATCGTTCGTGATCGTGACGAGGAATTCGGCCCCGTTGGCGGCGAACCGGCGCACGAGATCGGGGAAGATCACCTCGTAGCAGATCGCCACGCCGAACCTGACCGGCCGTGCCGCGCCGCCGGCTTCCGATGATTTCGGCGTGAACGCCATGACGGTGGAGCCGGGTCCCGCCTCGAAGTCGCCGATGCCCTCGACCAGCTTGTCCAGAAAGAACAATATGGATGTCTTCAGCGGGATGTATTCACCGAACGGCACGAGATGATGCTTGTCATATCGGCCCAAGAGCCGTCCATCGGGCGTCATGAGATAGGCGCTGTTCAGGAGATAGGGCCGGCGATCGGGATAAAAGCGCAGCGCGGGACTGCCCAACAGGATCGGCGCCTTGGCCCGGTCGGCCCAGGCGATCAATTGGCGTTGATACTCCGGTTCCCGCTCGAGCAGAAACGGCGTCGCCGCTTCCGGCCAGACGATCACATCCATCTCCGTCCCGAGTCGGGCGGTGAGCCGATCGAAGCGCTGCATCGTCTCGTCGCGGAAGCTCAGATCCCACTTGACCGACTGGTCGATGTTGGGTTGCACGACGCCGACGGTGACCGAACCGCGCGGGACGTCGGAATAGACCGAGTCCGACGTGACCGTGACGCCGTAGTGCCAGGAGAACGCCGTCAGCAGGACGGCCAGCGTCGCCAGTTCCCAGGGCAGCCGGGCGGGGCGAAATCCGCGGAAGAACGGCATGAGCCAGGCGAGCAGTTCCGCCAGCGCGACATTGACCAGGACGAGGAGAAAAGACACGCCATAGACGCCGACATGATCGGCAATCTGGATGAGTTCGATCCGGCGGTACTGCGAATAGCCGAAGAGGCACCAGGGCAGGCCGGTCAGCGCGTAGGTGCGCACCAGCTCGAGACTCACCCAGAAACAGGGTGCGAGAAAAATTCCGTAGCGGGGAATCAACTCGCGCAGCCAGACCACGCTGACGCTGTAGAGGCCCACATAGACGCCGAGATAGGCAGTGAGTAGGAGCAACACTCCATAGCTGACAGGAAGCGGCACTTTGCCGTAGGTCGTCATCGCGGTGACGACCCAGGCCATGATGCCGGTAAAGCCGATGGTGCCGCTGAGCCAGCCCAGCCAGAAGGCGCGGCGCTTCGGCACCTGATCGAGCGCCAGATGCAGGGGAATCAACGCGACCCAGGCGAGCAACCAGAGATCGAAGCGGGGAAAGCACAACGGTAGGAGCAGGCCGCTCGCGCAGGCAAGAACGATCTGGCGCGCACGAGCTCGATCCATCGCGCCGGTACCATAACGAAAAGCGGCCGCGCCTTGCAAGCGAGCCGGCGAGGGGACGCGCGTGCTTTTCATGGCGGAACACGGTATTCTGTACACGATGGAGCGGCGGCGGCATCGGCGGGTTCCGGCGCAGATCAAGAGTCTGCTCAAGGGCAATTCCCATGAAGTCGAGGGGAAAACCGTGGACCTGTCGCTCGGGGGCGCGCGGATGGACAGCAGCCTGTCCGTGCAGCCGGGCAAGCAGCTCGTCGTGAAACTGATCGTCCCCGGCCGCACCGAGCCGATCTTCATCGAACAGGCCCAGGTCCAATGGATCCATGACAAGACGTTCGGACTCAGCTTTTTGGAGATCCGCGAGGCGCAGCGCGACGAATTGGAACAACTGATCGACGAATGCATCGCGCTCGACGAACGGGGAGAAGGATAACGATGTGGAAGACACCGGAACTGACGCGCGAAGAGACGCATGACTGGATGGGCGGCGAAGCGGTGGTCGGCGCGCAGGCCGAGCGGCATGTGCGCGCGAAGGCCGCCAATGTCCGCGCCCTGGCGGCCACCATTCTGGGGCTGACGTTTCTGGGCGGCCTGACGCTGGCCGGCGCCATCTGCAGCCTCTGCGCCAGCCTGGGAGCCCGGCGGCGCTCCGGCTCCGGAGCAGCCTGACGGACCGCTCGTCACAGAGGGGATGTCCGCTCCGGCTGTTGATGGATCCACCCGCCGGGAGCCGCGGCACTCGCCACGTACGCCTGTCCGAAGCCGAGCACGAGATGGGCCTCCTCCATCCGGAGCGCCCATAGGTGAAAATCCACAAAGCCGAACAGCATGGCGGATTGGGGGAACCGCGCCAGATACCGGGCCCGTGCGTCACGGTGTTCGTCCGTCTCCGGCGGGAGGCGTTCCGCTGTTCCCTGTAGATTCATGCGCCGCAGCGCCGTCGGGTTCTTGTGGGGCGCGTCGGGCTCGCAGATGAACAAGGACAGCCGGGGCTCGTCGTGCAGATGACGGGTGTGCAGGGCGAGGTCGCTGAGATGCAGATACGCCGTCGTCCAATCGGTCCCGAGCACGTAGGGCGCATGTGAACCGAACGGCCGGCCTTGGCGCAGGGTCAACAGCACCGCGGTGCGCTGCTCAACGAGCAGCGCACGCCATGCCGCATCGATGTCCTGGGATGTCAGCCTCTGAACCATGGTCATGACCTCCTCATGCATAGCGGTTTTTGTCTCATCCTTTCGGGTTCAGGCGACAATGCTTGAGGGCGAAGCCGTTTGCAAGACGAGGAACCCGTGGTCTGGACCGCTCGGGACCGCTACGCTGAAACCAGCCCGTCATACGGTGGGCGTCCGACCATGAAGCCGCCCAAGACCAATCTCTGGATCGTGCTGGCCGCCGTGGGCACGGCGACGGCCATCGCCGTGCTCGACCTGTGGCCGGCGGCGCGCATTGCGCCGTGGCACGGTCTCTTCGTGATCCCCGTCGTCTGGATCGCCCTCTGGTCCGCGGAGGACGACGTCGTGCCGGTCACAGCCGTCGCCACGTTCGTCTCGGTCCTCGTGATCCTCAAAGGTCTTGTCTCGCACGAGACCTCGCACACGCTGCCGCTGGCCGACCGGCTGATCGTCATGGCCGGCATCTGGTTGACCGTGCTGCTCGCCCTGCTTCGGAAAAAAGCGCGCCGCACGTACAAGTGGATCAATTTGGCAGGGCGGAGATGACCGGGGGGAGAGTCCTCCATCGACGGGCGCTCCAGGGATTATATCGGTTGACCGGCGTTCCATGCGGGTCGTAGCCTCTACCGAGGCCCATGCACGACCATCCCGTTGAGCCGCATCTGTTCGTCATCCTGGGCGCAACCGGCGATTTGACCCGCCGGAAGCTCTTGCCCGCCCTTTTCCATTTGCGGACGTACGGCGAGATCGAAAAACAGAATACGCTGATCGTCGGCGCCTCGCTGCCGGAGATGAGCGAAGACGCGTTCAGGCTCTGGGCCTGTGAAGGCATCAGAAATGCCGGCGCGCGCAATCCCGGCGAGATCAGAAAGTGGTGCGAGGACCATCTCCATTACCAAACGGTGCGGGACGGCGGTCCCGCGGATTACGAAGCGCTGGCCCGCTTTATCCGCCGGCTGGAGATCGCGCGCAATCTGCCGGAGAACCGCGTCTTCTACCTCGCCCTGCCCCCGTCGACCGTGCCGTCGGCCGTGGAGCAGCTGGATCAGGCCGGATTGCTCAAGAGCCACGGCTGGGTCCGGGTCGTCTTCGAAAAGCCGTTCGGCCACGATTTCCATTCCGCCCGCAGCTTGAACACCTTGCTGCACCGCTATCTGGACGAGTCGCAGATCTATCGCATCGATCACTACCTCGGCAAAGAAACGGTGCAGAACATGCTCGCGTTCCGGTTCGCCAATCCGATTTTCGAGTCGCTCTGGAATCGCGTGACGGTCGACAACGTCCAGATCACCGTGGCGGAAGATCTCGGCGTCGAGCACCGCGGCGCCTACTATCAGCAGGCGGGCGCGCTGCGCGACATGGTGCAGAATCACCTCACCCAGTTGATGACGGTGGTGGCCATGGAGGTGCCGGTTTCCTTCGACGCCGACGCCATCCAAAGTGAAAAACTGAAGGTGCTCCATTCCATCACGCCCATCGATCCGCGCGACGTGGTGTTCGGCCAATACACCGCCTGGCACGTCGACGGCCACACCATCCCCGGCTACCTGGAGGAGCCCGGCGTCCCGAAGGATTCACGGACGGACACCTTCGTCGCCTTGAAAGCGGACATCCACAACTGGCGCTGGCGCGGCGTGCCGTTCTACCTTCGGACGGGCAAGCGGCTGCCGCGGAAAATCACGCAGGTGGCCGTCACGTTCAAAGAAGCGCCCACGCAGGTCTTCCGCTCCCTGGAGCCGGGCCACATCGGTCCCAACCGGCTGCTGATCAACCTGCAGCCCAGCGAGGGATTCTCGCTGTGCTTCTCCGTCAAGAGCCCCGGCCGGCCTTTCCGGTTCACCGACCGGGCGCTCAGCTTCGACTATGCGGCGGCCTTCGGCGGGGAGTTGCCGGAAGCCTACGAGACGCTGTTGCGCGACATCATGATCGGCGATCAGACCCTCTTCGTCACGGCGGACTTCACCGAAACGGCATGGCGCCTCTATGACCCGCTGCTCGCCGGCCCGCGCGAGGTCTATCCCTACACCGCCGCGACGTGGGGCCCGCGCGAAGCAGACCTCCTCGTCGAGCGCAACGGGCATCGCTGGCAGCTCGGCTGGTGACCGGTTCGACTCGGCGCTCATCGGCCCGGCGGCCGTGCTACCATGAGCCATGGCCGTCGAACCGAGCGCGTCCGTCACCACCAACATTCCGCAACGGTTGGACCGCCTGCCCTGGTCCCGCTGGCACTGGCTGGTTGTCACGGCGCTCGGCGTCACCTGGCTGCTCGACGGGTTGGAAGTGTCGATCGTCGCGGCGGTCGGGCCGGTGCTCACCCACCAGACCACGCTCGGCCTCACAGCATCGGAAGTCGGCCTCAGCGCGTCCGCCTATTTGACCGGCTCCGTGGCGGGCGCCCTCGTGTTCTCCTACCTGACGGACCGGCAGGGGCGGAAGAAATGGTTCATGATCACGCTGCTGCTGTATCTCACCGCCACGCTGCTGACCGCCTTTGCCTGGGATCTCCCCAGCCTCATGGTCTGCCGCTTTCTGACGGGCGCCGGCATCGGCGGGGAGTACGCGGCGATCAATTCGGCGATCGACGAGCTGATTCCCGCCCGCCGGCGAGGCCATACCGATCTGGCCATCAACGGCAGCTGGTGGTTGGGAGCGGCCACCGGCGCGCTGCTGTCGCTGGTGCTGCTCAACCCGCTGTTCGTTCCCGAGTTCCTCGGCTGGCGTCTCTGTTTTCTGTTCGGCGCGGTGCTGGGCGTTGCGATCATCCTGGTGCGGCGCATCCTGCCGGAGAGCCCACGATGGCTCATGACCCACAGCCGGGTCGCCGAAGCGGAGGCGGTGGTCGCCCGCATCGAAGCGCAAGTGTCGGCGGATCACGGGCCGTTGCCGGCCGCCGACGGCTCGATCACCGTGCGCGCCACGCCCGGCGTCACGATCGCCACGGTGGCCCGTGAGCTCATCCGCACCTATCCCCAGCGCACGATCCTCGGCGTCGCCCTGATGGTCACGCAGTCCTTCATGTACAACGCCGTGTCCTTCACCTTTCCCTTCGTGCTGACCAAGTATTACGGCGTCTCGACGAGCGTCATCGGCCTGTACATCCTGCCCTTCGCGCTCGGGAATTTTCTCGGTCCGTTGCTGCTCGGCCGCTGGTTCGATACCGTCGGCCGAAAGCCGATGATCAGTCTGACGTACGGAGTCGCCGGGGTCTTGCTCGCCGTCACCGGCTACGCTTTCGCCCGGGAATGGTTCAGTCTCACGACCCACATGGCCGCCTGGTCGGCCATTTTCTTTTTCGCGTCGGCCGGCGCCAGCGCCGCCTACCTCACGGTCAGCGAAGTGTTCCCGATGGAGATCCGCGCCATGGCCATCGCGTGCTTCTTCGTCGTGGCGCAAGGGGCCGGGATCCTGGCCCCCTGGCTCTATGGCCGGTTGATCGAAATCTCGATCACCAGCGTGGCCTATGGCTATCTCTTCGGCGGCGGCCTCATGCTGCTCGGCGCGTTGGCCGAAGTGCTGCTCGGGGTGAAGGCGGAGCGCCGGTCGCTGGAAGACATTGCCACGCCGTTGTCTGCGCAGCCGATGGGCGAGACCGTTCACCTGCCGGCTGAGGTGCAGGGCCAAATTACCTACTCTCGAGACGATTAATATCGGGCAACTAGGGTTTCACCTAGGGCACACGCGATGGATGGTCGATGTCGCCAGCAGAATCCTATGGATTTCAATTGAAGTCGTTACAATCATTAGGTCAAGTGATAGGTGATGTATGGCCCATGCGTTGAAGCCAAGTGGCCATTTGCGTTGTCCCGCCGATGGGTGTAGCCTCCATTCTCCAAATTGTTCCTGTTCCCGCTTCCGCGGCTGATGTATGTCTCCTAAGAAACGTTCCAACAAAATATCCGATGCGGTCCTTCCCACGCCGGTCGACCAGGGTGCGAAAGCGGCTCCCGGCATGTCCATCCTGCCACTTGGACAACATCGTGAGCGGGCTCCCTTTCCCATCGTCGGGATCGGATCGTCGGCAGGAGGCCTCGAGGCGTTAGAAGAATTCTTCTCTCATTTGCCGCCGGATCCGCAGATCGCCTTCGTCGTGGTGTCCCACCAGCACCCCAGTCACGCGAGCTTGTTACCCGAGATCCTGCGGCGATGGACGCCGTTGTCGGTCAGAGAGGCGAGCGACGGCCTGAAAGTAGAACCGAATACCGTGTACCTGCCTCCGCCCGGCAGCCGGTTGGCGATCCTCCACGCGGTGCTTCACCTGATGGAGTCGGGGCAGGGCGAGCGTCCCTTTCTGCCGATCGATTATTTCTTCCGCTCTTTGGCTGAGGACCAACAGGACAAGGCCATCGGGATCGTGCTCTCCGGGACCGGCACGGACGGGTCCCTCGGGCTTAAGGCAATCAAAGGGGAATCCGGCATGACGATGGCCCAGGAGCCTCGTTCGGCCAAGTATGGCGGCATGCCGCAAAGCGCCATCGACGCCGGTGTGGTCGATTTTGTAACGCCGGCTGTAGAGATGGGCCGCCAGCTTTGCGATTATCTGCGCCGTCGTCACTCCGTGGTCCGTGGTCCGGAACTGGACCCAGACGGGGCGCGAGATTTCAACAAGATCCTGCTCTACCTGCGCGATCGCACGGGCAACGACTTCGCGCAGTATAAAAACAACACCACCCGCCGGCGCATTGAGCGCCGGATGGACATTCATCGGATCACCACGCTGGCGCACTATCTCCGATACCTCCAGTCCGATCACGCGGAGGCCGAGGCGTTGTTCCAGGAATTATTGATCGGAGTGACCTCCTTCTTTCGCGACGCGCCCGTCTTCGAGGCGTTGGCCACTCAGGGGTTGCCGAAGCTGTTGGACGCCAAACCGGATGGCTACAACATTCGGGTGTGGGTGCCGGCCTGTTCGACCGGAGAGGAAGCCTACTCCATCGCCATGCTGGTGCAGGAATACATGAGCCGACACAAATTGCATCACTCTCTTCAAGTCTTCGCCACCGATCTCGATGTGAAGTCGATCGACCAAGCCCGGCAGGGTCTCTATCCGGAAGGCATCGGCAACGACATCAGTCCGGCTCGCCTGGAACGGTTCTTCGTGAAGGAAGGCCACTGGTACCAGGTGAAAAAAGAGCTGCGCGAGCACATTGTGTTCGCGCCGCATAATGTCTTGAGAGATCCGCCCTTCACCAAGGTGGATCTTCTCTCCTGCCGCAATTTCCTCATTTATCTGCGGCCCGAGACCCAGCATTGGATCATTCCGTTGTTCCATTATGCCTTGAAACCGGACGGGCTGCTCCTGCTCGGCAACTCGGAAACCATCGACGGATTCGCCGAGTTATTCACCCCGTTGGACCGGAAAAGCCGATTGTTCACCAGGGCCGCCGGGCCTGCGTCGCCACCGGCCATGGAGAAGTCGCCGATTCATGCCGTCGGTGCGATGGACCGAGTACCGCAGCCTGCCATGCTCCCCATTCATCGGCCGTCGTATCTCATCGAACCCATCCGGACGCTGTTGCTTGACCGCTATGTGCCGGCCGCCGTGTTCGTCAATCGCCAGGGTGAGGTGGTGTACATCCACGGGCGGACTGGTACCTATCTCGAACCGGCGCCCGGCCTCGCGACCCAACAACTGGTCGACATGGCCCGGGAAGGACTGCGGCGGGAATTGATCGCCGCGTTAACCCTCGCGCAGAAGCAGAAGGGCTCGGTCGTGCGGAAGGGGATAGCCGTGTCGGCCTATGGCAAGGTCCTCCGCGTGAGCCTTTCCGTCACGCCGATTGCTGAACCGGAGGCTCTTGAGGGACTCCTGCTGGTGACGTTTGAAACAACATCGGTCGAGGCCGCTCCGGCGGAGATGACGCGTCCGGAGCCGCACAGCGCGGAAGTCGGCCTGGTTCTCGAACTCCAATATACCCAGCAGCGCTTGCACCGAACGATCGAGGAATTGCAGCTGTCGAACGAGGAGTTCAAATCGGCCCACGAGGAAATGCAGTCGACCAACGAAGAGCTGCAGAGCACCAACGAGGAACTGGAAACCGCGAAGGAGGAGCTGCAATCGCTCAACGAAGAGCTGGTGACGGTGAACGCGCAATTGCAGAGCAAGCTGGAGGAACTGGAGGCCACGCACGACGATCTGCAGAATCTGCTGAACAGCACGGAAATCGCCACCGTGTTCCTCGACAACGAATTGCGAATCAAGCGCTTCACGCCCGAAGCGGCGCGGGTCAGCAAAGTCATTAACTCGGACATCGGACGCCCGTTCTCCGACATTGTCTCGACCGTGCAGTATGACGAGCTGAAAGACGACGCGCGCACCGTGTTTCAGACGCTCGTCTTTAAGGAGCGTGAGGTGCGGTCGCTGGTACCTCCTGAGGATCTTTCCCTGCCGCACGTCGAGGAATGTCATCGATGGGCTCGTGCTGACATATCTCGATATCACGCACTCCAAGCAGGCCGCGCAAGCCGCCTATGAGGCCCGCCTGTACGCGGAGAGCATCGTGGACACGGTCCGCGAACCCTTGCTGGTCCTGGACACCGATCTCCGGGTGGTTTCAGCGAACCGGTCATTCTACCGGTCGTTCAAGCTGGAGCCACAGGACGTGGAGCGGCAGCCGCTTGACCGGATCGCGGCCGGCCGGTGGAACCAGCCGGCGCTCCGGGCGGTGCTGGAGAAACTGCTCGCGGAGGAAACCGCGGTGGAAGACGTCGTCATCGAGACGGATGGACCGATGAGCAAGTCCGGTAAGTGGATCGTGAATGCCCGCCGGTTTGAGCAGCGCGGCGTCGGGGAACCATTGATCCTCCTCGCGATGGAACATAAACCGGTAGAACGCCCCCCTCACACTGAACACGATGGAGCCTGACATGGATATTCGTAGTGACCGGTCAAGGAAGACACCGTCCCGCGACGAGGTGCTCCGTGAACAGGCGGAAGCTCTGCTTCAAGCCGGCTCGCCGGCCGACATGCCGGCGCTTTCGGAGGACATTCCCAAGCTGGTCCACGAACTGCAGGTCCATCACGTCGAACTGGAGATGCAGAACGAAGAGTTGCGTCAGGCACAACAGGCTCTGGTGGAGGCTTGCGATCATTATACCCAACTCTACGATTTCTCTCCCGACGGCTATGTCACGCTCACGTCTGACGGGGTCATTACGGAAGCCAATCTGCGGTTTTGTTCCTTAATCGGCGTCCATCGGAAATCGCTGTTGCAGCAGCCATTCCATTCCTTCGTCGCTCCTCAGGATTGGGACATTTTCCGCCGGCATTGTCTGGACGCCGTCGCGTCAGGCAAGACGATCACGTGCAAGTTGCGGCTGTTGCCGAAGGATGGCCGTCCGTTGATCATGCATGTGGAAAGCATGAGCAGCAAGGTTACGGAACGCCCCGGGGTCAACATTGAAGCCGCCATGCTGGACATTACCCAGCGGGAGGAGGCGGAGATCGCGGTGCGCGAGAGCCAGCGCAAAGTGCAGGAAACCGCCGCCAGATTGTTGACCGCGCAGGACGAGGAGCGGCGGCGGATTGCCCGCGACCTGCATGACGACTATTGCCAGCGTCTCACCGCGGCCATCCTGGAACTCGGCATGCTGCCCAAGCGGCACCCCGGCCCGTGGACCTCTCCGGGCGAGCATTTGAAACCGATGAAAGCGACCCTGACCGGTTTATTGCGGGACCTGCGGGATCTGTCTCACGAATTGCATCCGGACCGGATGGCGTTCATGGCCGTGGATGAAGCGCTCCACAGTCTCCTCACCGACTTTACGGAGAAGACGCAAGTCGCCGCCACGCTGCACACGTCATCCCGGCCGATTCACCTCCCGGCCGCCATCAGCACCTGTCTCTATCGCGTTGCGCAGGAAAGTCTGGCCAATATCCGCAAGCATGCCAACGCGACGAGCGTCACCGCGGCGCTCATCACACTTCCGCACATGGTCGAGCTGGTTATCACGGACGACGGCCTGGGCTTTGTTCCCGAGTCAGTGGACGGCTCGCATCATCTCGGATTGATCAGTATGCGTGAGCGCGTCAATCAGCTCCAGGGAACGTTCACGATTACCAGCCGGCCTGGGTCCGGCACGACCATCTCGGTGCAGGTTCCGCTCCCCCCCGCGAGGCGGGTGACGAATCAGCCGGGCCATGACGGCGGGTTTTGAATAAACTCCAAAGCGATCTGCGGCTTTGAGAACATCTCGCCGGGGCGGTAGGCCCTCGCGGTGATTCATGACGAAAACCGAGACGGTGAGCTTGCGACCAACTGGATGGGCATTCCAAAAGAAGGGTACGGATTTTCGAACGACGCGAAAGGCATAGTGGGGGCGCACCATTTGAGGCGGCCAGCTTCCTCTATAAATGGACAAAGCTTACAGATGACCATCACCCTGCAGTACTGACCTCGTCCGCTGTGGCGGTCGGCTTTGAGCAGGTTCCCTCGCATGGCCGCAAAGCGCGTGGCTCTTGAAATAGAGGCCCGCGCTACCGCAGATCCAACGCCGGCAGAATCACGCGCAAGAAGTGATTTGCGATTTCCCGGTGGCCGGCATTGTTCGGATGGAAGCCGTCCACATCGAAAACGAGATCGTCGCGAACGGGGCTGGCGAAGAGATCGACGAGGTGCGCATCGACGCGCTTCGCTTCCTCGGCGATCGCACGGTTGAAGGCGGCGATTCGCTGCGGCGTCACGGATGGATTCGGGGCCTCGCGGAAGCGGGGCAGCATCGTCAGATCCGGAAGATTCGCCACGGCCATCTTCTTGGCGATATCGCCTTGCACCATACCCAAGAGAGCACGCAAATCTTCCTGAAAGCGCGCCGGATCGTCCCCGTGCACGAGATCATTGGCGCCCGTCCAGAGCGTCACCAGATTGGCCTTCGTTCCAAGCTGCTTCGCCACGCGGACCTGCTCCTTGATGAGGTCGATCCTCGCCCCCGGCACCCCAAGGTTGACCAGGAACACTCCCGCCAGGCGCCGGTCCAGCTCACGCTGGATGAGATAGACATACCCGTCTGTCAAGGGAATGGCGCCGACGCCCGTGGCGTCGCTGGCCCCCAACGCCAGATAGACGAACTCGATCTTCTTTTCCCGCGTCCCGGCACAGGACAGCAGGGTGACACAACAGGCGAGGACCATGACGAGCTGAGTAAGCGATCGGCTCATGTGGCGTCTCCTTGAGAGGGTGACGGGCAGTTCTTGGACCTATGCTACGCCCCCACCCGTCGCGCCCAAGACTGGGACGAGCCCTTGGAGCGGGAGGGGACGAGGCTCACACCCGTCTTACTGCGACGCGTCCAACGCGCGCCACCGAGGATGTGACGCATCACCTCCGCACGTGCACGATCAAGAGGGCGCTCATAGGAACCCGTACCAACGAGGGGGCTTGACGTATGCCGATCGCCCGTCTATATTTAGGACTCCTGAATTACAAATTCATCCGAGCGGGAGGAGAGCGCATGGATACATGGATACGGTGAAGGTGTTCGATACCTGGGTGGATGTACCGGGACGCCGGCTCCATTTCGACGTGATGACGGGGGACGAAGCCACCGCGCTGAAACTGGCCAACGAGTACGTGGCGTCCCTTGGTTACCAGGCGGTCACGGTCACGGCGCGCGAGTGCCGCTTCTGCCACCAGGAACCGCTGGTGCTGTTCACCCGGCAACAACAAGACGAGTTCCGGAAGGCCGGCGGTTTCATCGTGCCGCTGTCCGCCTAACCCCAGTTCACCGGGAGGAGAGGAGGGTGCCATGGCCACACCGCTGCCGATGTCGGGCGAGCAGACCGTGGTCGATCACATCACGGCCGGTCTCTCGAAGATCGCCGCCGCCTTGCGCAGCCAGGCCTGGGAAGGGGGGACGGCGCAGCGTCTCACTCCGACCCAAGGACAGATTCTGGCCTTGCTGGCCGGGCGGGTCGGACAGCCGATCCGGCTGAATCACGTGGCGGCCGAACTTTGCATGACGGCGGCCACGGCCAGCGATGCGGTGGCATCCCTGGAGGAGAAGCGCCTGGTGAAAAAAACCAGATCCGCGGACGACCATCGGGCGCTGACCATCACGTTGACCGCCGCCGGGCGGCGGGAAGCACAGCGAGCCCTGGGATGGGCCGACGTCGTGCGGGCCGGCGTCAAGAGCATGACGCCCGACGAGCAGGCGGTCTTTCTCCGCGGGCTCACCAAGATCATCCGGTCGCTCCAGGAGCAGGGCGTGATTTCCGTGGCGCGCATGTGCGTCGGCTGCACCTATTTTCAGCCCTATGTCCATGCGGACGCGGCGAAGCCGCACCACTGCGGGTTGGTCAATACGCCGATGGGGGAGACACAGCTCCGGCTGGATTGTCCGGATTTCATTCAGGCCTCACCGGCCGATCAGACGGATCACTGGCGTGGATTTCTCAGTGGCAGCACAGGGCGATGACGCCCGTTTCATAATCACTCATTAAGGAGGGCACGATGACGCAACGTATGATGCTGAGCGTGACGGTGTTGACGGGAGTCCTGATTGCAGGGACCGCGCAGGCGGCTGAGGGGGGCAAGGGCAAGTCGCTCTACGACCGCCTGGGCGGCAAAGGCGCCATCACCGCCGTGGTGGACACGTTCGTCGGGAACGTGGGCGGGGATAAACGGATCAACGGCTTCTTTGCCACGACGGACCTTGGGAAACTCAAGATGCATCTCGTCAATCAGATCTGCGAGGCGACCGGCGGTCCTTGCAAGTACACTGGCCGCACGATGAAACAAACCCATGCGGGCATGGGCATCGATGACGCGGCCTTCAATGCCCTAGTGGAGGATTTGGTGAAGGCCCTCGACCACCACAAGGTCGGCAAGACCGAGAAAGACGAATTGCTCGGCATCCTTGGACCGATGAAGAGCGATATCGTCGAGAAACAATAATGCGAACCAGGCGGGGGTGCAATGCCCCCGCCCACTTCACCGGGATCCCTCCCGGAGTTTTCCGTCTGCCACGATCCATTTCCATCCCAGCTGTGCGGCCGATGGTATACTGGGCGCCTCATTCGAGCTTGCCTGATGCCCGACGCCGGACGCGGTCACGCCTGACACGGAACTCACCCTCTCGTTCGAGCGAGAACGGGCGATCGTCTCGCCCTGCGGCGCGTCGCACCGCCGATACTTGAAGGTCTTGCAGCCGGGAGACGCCTGTGCCGGCCGCTATTCGATCCGCACCGCTTCACGGCAGCTCGTTGAAGACGCCGCGTGGTTAACCCGCAAGCCGGGCGGCGAGCGGCGGCACCCACGGCAACAGCGCGACCCCGAAGCAGATCGACAGCGCCACGATCGACGCCACGAGATCCTCGTCGAGGCCCGCCTCCGCCGCGAAAATCACCGCCGTGACTGCAGACGGCATCCCGGCAATCAGGATCACGACCGCCCGTTCGAGACCACTCAACCCGAGCAGCCATGCCGCCAAGGATCCGAAGAGGAGGCCGCCCGCCATGCGTACCGCCGCGCCCAACAACGCCAGCGCCGCCGACCGGCGCAACGCCGCGAGATCGATGGAGAGACCGAGCACCAGACTGGCCAGAGGCGTGGTCGTGAAATGGATCGGGAGGAGTGCGGCGCGCGCCCACGCGGGCAGATGAAGGCCGAAGAGTTTCATGGCCAGCAGAAGACCCAACGCCCAGAGCGGCGGAGAAGAGAGAAAGCGGCGGATGGCTCGCGCCGGCGAGGCCGCCCGTGTCCCGTGCCAGACCGCCATGCCGTAGAGCGCCGTCAGCGTGAGCATCGTCTGTCCGAGATCGAACAGGATCGCTCGCGCCAACCCGGCCTCTCCGAACGTCGCCTGGGTCACCGGATAGGCGAAATAGATGGAATTGATGCAGCCGGCGCCGAGCGCAAATCCGCCTTGCGCCGGACGGGCAAGCCGCAGGCGGCGCGCGATCACGAGCGCACAGCCCGTGACCGGCACGGTGATCAGGCAGGCGGCCAGCGGCAGTGTCCACGCGTCGGCGGTGAAGGCCACCCGATCCAGCGAGACCATGATCGTCGCCGGCAAGCTGATCGAAAACACGAACGAGGCCAGCCGCTCCGCGTGGGCCTTGCTCAGGACAGCCCATCGGAGCAGCAGACCGCTTGCAAAGATCGCGATGAACGCCGACAAGGCATCGGGCATGCCGGCAGGGTACCAGAACGAGCCTGTGCGGCCTATAGGCGCTGGGAGGCGTCACCGCAGTTGACTCGCTGCCCCCGGCGACGTACCGTCATGGCGGCGAGGATTCGAATGACGCGTAAGACCGCACTCCTGGTCCTTCTGTGCGCACTCTGGCCGGCCGGCCGCTTGCCTGCGGCACCAGAGGCGACGCCGGCTCCCGAGCCGCGCCTCGAACCGGAATTTCGGCAGTTGCGGGAACGCTTGCGCGCCCAACCTGAGTTCAAGGCGGGAGACGCCCAATCGAATTTTCGCCTTGGGGAGGAGTTGGCGCACCGCGGGGACGTCCACGGCGCCGTTGCGGCCTATCGCGCCGCCATTGCCCGGGACCCGAAGTGGGCCGAGCCGTATCGCGGATTGGGCCAGGTGTTGCTCGACCACCACGATTACGCGCCGGCGGCCGAC
>CAZXRB010000035.1:221-4259 GCA_964642845.1 uncultured Nitrospira sp. | reverse complement strand
TGGCGCGCGCCTTCATGGGCAAACAGGAATTGCCGGCCGCCGTCGTGGCACTCGAACGGGCGATCAAGCTCAACCCGGAGGACGCCGACGCCTTCGCCGATCTGGGCCTCATCCGGATGGCGCAGGGCGAACTGTCCGGCGCGGAGCAGGCGTTGTCCCGATCCATCGCGCTGAAGCCCGATTACGCCGACGCCCATCGCCTCCGCGATCTTTTGACGAAGCACCGGCAGAATCCCGAACAGGCGAAAAAGGCGGCGCAGACGCTGCTCGCCGAGCTTTTCGCAAAACCGTGACCGCTCATGGAATCCAATCGGGCTGCCGGTCAACGGACGACAAGACGACCGCATAGACAGAGAGCTCGTGCCCGTCCGGCTGCTCCCAGGTCTTGAGCCACATCTGATGACGCGTCCGCACCTCGATCCAGCCGAGCGGGACCCAGCCCGGCTCTTTCGGCAACGCGCCCCTCACGCAGATCTTGGCGCAGAGATTGATCCATGGATGCCCGGGATCGCCGTGCCCGAAAACCCAGACCGCGTACCGGCCCTCGGGCAGGTGTGACGTGGCGCGGATCGGCGACACGCCGGGCAGCGGCTGGCGAAACATGACGACGCGGGTGGCTTGCTCGCGCGGCACGCCGCACCGATCATGGGTGGCATAGACCCAGAGCGTGTACTCGCCGGAGTTGGCTTTGCAGCCTTCGAAGGCGATGTCCGTCCCGCCCCGCCAATCGCGCGCGCGGAAGACTTCGACCACAGGTTCATCCTGCCGCTCCCGAGCAGGGTCCTGCGCAAGGGCAGCGCCTTGCAGCGCAGCGAGCAGCAGTCCCCACTGAAGCAGATGTGCGGAGGCCGGCCGTGTCATGGGAGATGCCGGTCTTCTAGCGGAAGCCGGCGGTGCTCGTCAAACCGGCGGGAACCATAATAAGCCTCGATAAGCCTCGCCATACTGGAAAGCGCTAGGCGCCTTTTTCCGCCTTCTCGCGGCCATATCGGCTGTGGAGCTTGACGGTCTCGGCCGCCCGAGGACGGATCCGGAGGTTCAGCATTTCGACGGCCACGGAAAAGGCCATGGCGAAGTAGATATACCCCTTCGGCACGTGCACGTCGAAGCCCTCCACCATCAAGGTCACCCCCACCAGGATCAAAAACGAAAGCGCGAGGATCTTGATCGTCGGATGGGCGTCGACGAACTCGCCGATGGGTTGCGCGGCCACGAGCATCACCACGACGGCGACGATGATCGCCGCCGCCATGAGCGACACCTCGTCGACCAGGCCGACGGCCGTGATGACCGAATCGAGCGAAAACACAATATCGAGCACGGCGATTTGCAGAAGCAGCATCCCGAGGTCCGCTCGGATCATGGGGGTCTTGGGCTCGCCGGCTCCTTCGAGGCTATTGTGGATCTCATGCGTCGACTTGGCCAACAAGAAGAGGCCGCCACCGATCAAAATCAGATCCCGCCCGGAGAACTCCTGCTGGAACACCGTTACGAGAGGCTGCGTCAGCTCCATCACCAACGCGATGAAGAAGAGCAGCGCGAGACGGGCCACCATGGCCAGGCCCAAGCCGAGTCGCCGCGCCAGGTTCCGTTGCGGCGCCGGCAGGCGGCCGACGAGCACCGAGATGAAGATGATGTTATCGACGCCGAGGACGATTTCGAGCGCGGTCAACGTTCCCAGCGCAATCCACCCGTGCGGGTCGGCAAGCCAGTCGAACATAGGAGTCTCCTGGTGATGAACCCATGACCGACGTCATGGAGTGGGCAGGCTACCACGAAGTCGGGGGTCCGGGCAGGAGGTTGAACACATGTGCCGCGGTTTCGCCGGCCGCCATCCATTGACAACGTTCCACCGCTCCCCGTAGCCTTTGGATTATTTTTCGCATGAAAGGGGCTCTCGAGATGGCGACCAGCCGGCTGACTCCGTCGACGATCATGCAACTCGGGTTGGGATTTTGGGGATCCAAGACTTTACTCAGCGCGATCGAGCTGGGTCTGTTTACCGAACTGGCGAAGGGCCCGCTCGACGCGGAACAGCTGAGGACCCGCTTGGGGCTGCACCCCCGGAGCGCGCGGGATTTCTTTGACGCCCTGGTGGCGCTCGGCATGCTGAGACGCACCGGCGCGCGCTATGCCAATACCCCGGAGACCGCCCGCTTCCTCGATCGCACCAAGCCCTCCTACGTCGGCGGCATGCTCGAAATGGCGAACGCCCGGCTCTATCGGTTCTGGGGGGCGCTGACCGAGGGGCTGCGGACGGGCAAGCCGCAGAATGAAGCGAAGACCGGCGAAGATTTCTTCGGCGCCCTCTACGCCGACCCGCGGCGGCTGGAAGGCTTTCTCAAGGCGATGACCGGCCTCAGCATCGCCTCGGCGCAGGTGATCGCGAAGAAGTTTCCGTGGACCCGGTACAAGACGTTCACCGACGTGGGCTGCGCCCAGGGCAGCGTGGCGGTCGAGATTGCCTCGGCCCACCGCCATCTCACGGGATCCGGCATGGATTTGCCGGTGGTGCAGCCGGTCTTCGAAGCCTACGCCAGGTCCAAAGGCCTGGCGCAGCGGTTGCGGTTCCACGCGGGCGATTTCTTCAAGGAGCCGTTGCCGCGGACGGACGTGCTCATCATGGGGCACATCCTGCACGATTGGAATCTCGAGGAAAAGATGATGCTCCTGCGCAAGGCCTATGAGGCCCTGCCGGAAAACGGCGCGCTCATCGTTCACGAGTCGTTGATCGACGACCAGCGCAAGACGAACGCCTTCGGCCTCCTCATGAGCCTCAACATGTTGATCGAAACGCACGGCGGCTTCGATTTCACCGGCGCAGATTGCCGCCGATGGATGAAGGACGCCGGGTTCCGGCGCACGCGCGTCGAGCGGCTGGCCGGGCCGGACGGGATGGTCATCGGCTTCAAGTAATTCCGGCCCGACGGAGGAATGGAAATTCTTCCCGAAGACGCCGTAATGGACGCAACGACCTTACCGGCCGTGCAGATGCCGAACCGGCAGGGGGTTGTCCCAGACCCGCGTCCCGACGTGCCTCCTCCATAATAGAGGTCACTTCCGCGCGAGAGAGCCACCACAGAACCATTCACCACCAACCGGAGGGCGCGATGAAACGCAAAGGGTCCGCAGTGTGGCAGGGCGATTTGAAAACCGGCAAGGGCACCGTCTCGACGGACAGCGGCGTCCTGTCGAAGACGCAGTACTCCTTTTCCACCCGCTTCGAGAACGGCACCGGCACCAACCCCGAGGAGTTGGTCGCCGCCGCCCATGCCGGCTGCTTCAGCATGGCGTTGTCGGCGCAGCTGGGGAACGCCGGGCTGGTGCCCGAGAAGGTTGAAACGACGGCGACCGTCACGTTCGACAAGCTGGAAGCAGGCTGGACGGTAACGAGCGTCCATCTCGACGTGACCGGCAAAGTACCGAAGGCGGATCAAGCCGCCTGGGACAAGGCGACGCAGGTGGCTAAGACCGGCTGTCCCATTTCGCGGCTGCTGAATACGACGATCACCATGGACGCCAAGTTGGAGCGCTAGGGTGGAGGCGCTCCGGTCCGCTCCAGAGCCGGTGGCCTTCCTCTTCGATCTTGACGGCACGCTGGTCGACAGCGTCTATCAGCATGTGCTGGCCTGGCGCGAAGCGACCCAGGCGGCGGGGATTGAGCTGCCGGTCTGGCGCATTCACCGCCAGATCGGGATGAGCGGCGGGCTGATGCTCCATGCGCTGCTGCGAGAGACCGGACGGCCGGTGTCGAAGGAGGAGGCGGAGCAGATCCAACGGGTGCACCGCGAGGCCTACGCCAAGCAGGCCGCCTCGCTGCGCGTGTTGCCGGGCACGCATGAGCTGCTCGACACTTTGACGGCCCATCGTATTCCGCACGCAATCGCCACCAGCGGCCGGATGGAGAGTGCCCGGCACGCGCTCAAACTGCTGGGCCTCCGCGACGACGTGCCGGTGGTCACGCGGGACGACGTCCGGGCGGCAAAGCCGGATCCCGACTTGTTGCTCGAAGCCGGCGCGCGGCTGCACGTGCCCATG
>CAZXRB010000035.1:0-211 GCA_964642845.1 uncultured Nitrospira sp. | reverse complement strand
CCGCTGCGTCATCGTCGGCGACAGCGTCTGGGACTTGCTGGCCGCGCGCCGGGCTTTTGCGCTGTCGGTCGGCCTGCTGTCGGGCGGCTACGGCCAGGATGAGCTGGAGCGGGCGGGCGCGTATCGGGTCTATCAGGATCCGGCCGACTTGCTCCGGCATCTCGACGAAGTCGGCGCGCGGCTTGGCGCCGGGAGCGCGGGATGAGCGGCG
>CAZXRB010000034.1:0-36609 GCA_964642845.1 uncultured Nitrospira sp. | reverse complement strand
CCCGGGCTCCGCGCGCCGGTCTCGCGACGCGGCTCAGCGATTTCGCGACGAACCGTCATGAATCATGTGGGTTAGGTCCTCCCTGTCACGACCCTACGGGTGTCCGGTTCTTCGAACGTTTCTCCGCCGCCGCGCCCGCCTCATCACGTGCCGGTGTCCCCAGGGCGCCGCCATGGTCCCGCCCGTGAAACGCGGCTGTAACACCTGTCTGCCAGACTGGTGTCCATCAGAACCAAGGATCTGAGAAGGGGGACCTATGAACGACAGAACCATCACGATGGCGGAACAGAAGACGATTGCGATTGTGGCGCACGACAACAAGAAGCAGGACTTGCTGGCCTGGGCGAAATTCAACCGCGAGGCGCTGAGCGCCCATACGCTGATCGCAACGGGCACGACCGGGCGACTGCTCCACCAGGAACTGGATCTCGCCGTCATGCGGCTGCAGAGCGGGCCGCTGGGCGGCGACCAGCAGATCGGCGCCAAAATCAGCGAAGGCCTGATCGATATCCTGATTTTCTTCTGGGATCCGCTGGAGCCGCATCCCCACGACCCGGACGTGAAGGCGCTGCTGCGCATTGCCGTCGTGTGGAACATTCCCATCGCCTGCAACCGGGCGTCGGCCGATTTTCTGATTTCTTCTTCGCTGATGCCGCAGGCCTATGAGCGCCTCGTACCGGACTACAATGGGCACCGCGACCGCCCGGTCCGGCTGGATGTGGCGTAGGGCATCGGCGGCAACTCCCATTGGCCGGGCAGGAAGGGAACGACCGCATGCTGGCCGATCGACCACGGAGCCTTCCACACAGCGGCGGGGGCGCGCCGGCGTGCGTCCCTGAGAAGAAGAGGAGAGAAGCGCGACGAATATGAAAATCGCCGTCGTCACCGATGCCTGGCATCCGCAGGTCAACGGCGTCGTCCGCACGCTCGGACAGACCGCGGATCACTTGACGCAGCTCGGCCATGACGTGCGCTTCATCACGCCCCAAGAGTTTCGGACCTATCCGTGCCCGACCTATCCGTCGATCCGGTTAGCTGTCTGGCCCAAGCGCGGCGTCAGGCGGGCGCTGTTGGGGTTCCGCCCGCAGGCGGTCCATATCGCGACCGAAGGGCCGCTGGGCCATGCCGCGCGCGCGCTGTGCCTCCGCGGTTCGGTTCCGTTCACGACGTCCTACCACACGCAATTCCCCGAATATGTCCGAGCCAGATTCCCGCTTCCCATCGAGTGGTCCTACGCCTATCTGCGGCGTTATCACAGCGCCGCGGCCCGCACCATGGTGGCCACGCCGTCAATGCGCCGCCGGCTCGAGGAACGGGGCTTCAGGAACCTTGCGATTTGGGCCAGGGGCGTGGACTCGACGCTCTTTCAACCGGGACCGAAATCGCTCCTGGCGGGCCCGCGTCCCATCGCCATGTATATGGGACGGGTGGCGGTGGAAAAGAACATCGAAGCGTTCTTGAATTTGGATTTGCCTGGAACCAAGTACGTGGTGGGGGACGGGCCCGATCTGGAACAATTGAGGAGCCGCTACCGCGACGTGCGGTTCGTCGGACAGAAGATAGGCCAGGAGTTGGCGGCGCATCTCGCGGCGGCGGACGTGTTCGTGTTCCCGAGCCTGACCGATACGTTCGGCCTCGTGCTGCTCGAGGCCATGGCCTGCGGCGTACCGGTGGCGGCCTATCCGGTCACCGGCCCGATCGACGTGGTGCAGGACGGCAAGACCGGCGTGCTGCACGAGGATCTCCAGCGGGCGGTGCTCGGCGCGTTGAAACTCGACCCGGCCGACTGCGTGGCCTACGCGCGCCAGCACTCCTGGCGGAATTGGACCGAGCGCTTCGTGTCGCTGCTGGAGCCGTTTGAAGAGAGCCGGTGGGATTAAGGAAGATCAACCAAGACGGAGACTTCTTCGGAGAACGCGCTTTCACCCGCTCGATTGTAAGCCGTCACCGCCACATACCAGGCCCTAGTTTTTGGCAAGTACACATAGGCCGACGTCGCACGGCCGACGTCGCGGTGAACAATGTACTCACGCGAGCTCAACCCCACATGCACCTTGTAGCCGTCGACGCTCGGATCACTGACCGAATCCCAGCTTACCGTATAATATTCCTGCACGGCATTCGCTTCGGCAAGCGAGGCGAACACCTCTGCGCCCGATTCCTTGGACACCTCTGAGACATCGGGGCTGCAGGCCGACAGCAGGGCTGTCACGCACACCAATGTGACGTAGCTCATGCGGCCGACGATACGCCGCGCTTGCTACGCCATCCTCAAGGATCTGCAAAATATCGGGGGAGGCCAGGTAAAATAATGGCGTGTGTTGCCGATAGGCGCGCCTCCGCGATGGACGTGTTACATCGCGGATCGGAACCTACATTTTGTAAGGTAAACTCCTGCTGGAGCCCAGAGGCGGTGGTATTGGTGAGCGTTGATATGAAAACGCGCGGTAAAAGTTCGGAGAGCGTCACTGTTCCAAGTAGGCGCCCGCCAGGTAGTAGCTCGTTTGCAAAACGGGCAGGATGTACCAATCATCGTGCGGAAAGCGCGTGGTGAGGAAGAACCCCCAGATGGAGAGCACCGCGCCGGCGTATTGCGGGTGGGGCATCAGCGAGAAGGGAAAACCGTTGCACCAAGGAACCTGGTAGCCGAGTTTGTTGCCGTAGAAGACACCGATCTTGCCCAGCTGCACAAAGACGCCGAGGTTGAGTAGCTGACCGAACACGATCAACGTGCCACCCACGGCAATCCACATCCCATCCTCAGCGGGATGGATCACTGTGCCGTTTCCATGAATGTAGCACCAGCCGACGAACACGGCGAGCTGCACCGTCTTGAAGCAGAGGAAGAGGTTCCGCAGCACGTCCACCGGCTCGCCGAACAGGGCGACCACCGGCTTCGTGCACCACCGGCGGAACGCCTCGGGGTCATGCCACACCCATGCGTAGCAGATACGCTCGACGCTCAACGCGCCGGCTGCGACCAGCAGGCTCCACCACGTCATCAGTGTTTCTGCGTCGCCTGATTCAGCGCATAGGGGGGCAGGAACGCCCGCCACCCGCTTGCGGTGCGAGGCAAATAAGCCTTGATGTCCGTAAACGGGTCCGTGACGAGCTTCACGAACCAGATCATCGAAATCCGGAAATCGTGCAACCAAGCCAAGTACGCGACGCGGCCGAGGACCACTACGAGCGTCAGGCCCCACCACTGCTGCGCGATAGCCGGCCATTTCTCGATGAAGACCGCGAAAGTCCAACTCCCCGCCGCCAGCATGTTCGCGAGCGGGATGAGGCAGTAGGCCGACACGATCATCGTCTTGCTCGGAGTATTGAAGCCGAGCAGTAATTCTTCCTTGTCGTGGCAGGGCGGCTCCACGATCGCGTGGCCGAACTGCCGGACGAACAAGGCCGCCAGGCTGGCCGTGACCGCGGTCGTGAGATCGGTGAAGATGAGGACATAGCAATAGATGAACACGCTGGAACTCAGCAAGTGAAACAATTGATTCAGCGGATGACTGTGCGAAGCCACGTGATCGTCATGTTTGCGCCGCATCACTTCTTGATAAAAGGTCTGGAGCGGCTTGGGAAGTTGCACGAGGCTGCCGATCATTTCCCACATCAGCCGAGATTTCATCGCCTTCCTCCGTTCGGGTTGATCGAGCCCTTCGAGCCACCACCCGTCCACCTTCATACGGGACGCGGCCGCCACCACCTTCGCCAATAATTCGTCGTAATGCTCCTGCGTGAAGGCCATGTTACTCAGGCATCGGCCCGTGCCCACCCAACTGAGCGTGACGCCTTCCGCCCGCAGGTAGTATTGCAGCAGCCAGTTGTATCGGCCCGGTTGCTGGAAGAGGATCGTCCAGACGGTCGCCAGATTCACCACGCGGATCGGCAAGGCGCGCTCCGCCAACGCGCGGTTGACGTCCGCCGCCCACTCCGTGCAGCGCTGGTTCGCCTCGTCGTAGCGCTGCCTGGCTTGCGGCCTGGTCACCCAACGCAAGAACTCATTCATCGCGCCCATCACCGCCGGATGGGCGGAAAACGTCCCGATCACGTAGGCGAGGCGCATCGGATGGTCGGGATCGAACCGCCGCATCAGCTCCTTCTTTCCGCAGCAGACACCCACCGGCATGCCGCCGCCCACCGTCTTTCCGTACACGACCAGATCGGCCAGCACGCCGAAATACTCCTGCGCGCCGCCCGGCGCCAGGCGGAAGCCCGAATACACCTCGTCGAAGATCAACGGAATGTCACAGGCCGTGCACAGGTCACGGAGTTGCCGCAGCCACTGCGCGTACGGCGCATGGGCATCCTGCGTCTTGCGAATGTCGCTCGTCAGAAGAATCGCGTCGCTCGGCGGCGGCGAATTCGGGTGGAAGGATTGGATCGGATTGACCACCACGGCCGCGATGTCCGTCTTCATCCGCCGGATAGCCTTGAGTGAGGCCGGGTTCATATCCTTCAACGTGACGCAATCGTTGATCTCCCGCTCGCTGCCCAAGCCCGGCTGCACGCCGTCCCACCAGCCATGGTAGGCGCCGGCAAAACAGACGATCAGCTTGCGGCGGGTGTTGAACCGGGCCAGCCGGATCGCCGCCATGACCGCTTCCGTCCCGCTCATGTGGAACGACACTTCGTCCAGCTTTGAGATGGATCTCAGCATGGCGATGTTGTCGGCGACGATCGGATGCAGCGGACCCAAGACGGGGCCGAGATCCCTCACGCGCTGCCAGCCCTTGTCCATCCACTCTTTGTATTGGTCGTACCCGGCGACGTTGACACCGTAGGAGCCGGTGACGTCCAAGGACCAGTGGCCGTCGAGGTCGCGCAGCTTCGGTCCTTCCGAGGCGGTCACGACCGAGCAGAGGTTGAATTGTTCCCGCATGGCGCGCGCGAACGGAAACGGGACGCGCCCCGCGTCGGTAAATCGGAGGTCGGAGAGGCCGTCTCGTATGGCGTCGCCCCAGGCGAGGGATTGCGGATACGTCTCCTGAAAGTGAGCGGCCAGGCGAGCGAGCGCCTCGCGGCGCCGCTGGACGGTCGGCTGGTCCGCGCCGTCGGCCCGGAAGAAGTCCTCTCCCGTATAGTCGTTCCGCTTGACCCATTGTGAGAGCGTTCGAGAGACGGTGGGAGTCAATGATCTCGCATTCAGCGTCACGAGTGCGCGCACGAGGCGCCGTGCGTAGAGGAGCGCCGCCCCCGCCAGGAGGGACAACCCGATCAGAACCCCGACATGCGCCCCTTCGAATCCGCAGGCTCTCGCGACGCTTGCCGCGTACTCGCTCCAATGCTGCATGATGTCGTTCAACATGGGCATCTCCTTTCACTGACCGGCGCTCCGTTCAGGCCGCTCGTTCACGCGACGACCAGATCGTCGTCTGGATACAACGTCAGGCGATCCCGCTTGACCAGGCGGGTGCGTTTGAGGCTCGACATCGTGCCGGTCCACCGCAGGAGTTCCAGACTGCCGTCCTGGTGCTCCACCAGGGCGCTGCAGCTCTCCACCCAATCGCCGCAGTTGCAGTACACGATGTCATTCAGCTTGGTGATCTCGGGGCGGTGAATATGGCCGCAGACCACCCCATCGACGCCCAGCCGCGCCGTCTCGTAGGCCACGGCGGCCTCGAAGTTGCTGATGAACTGGACGGCGTTCTTCACCTTGTGTTTCAGGAAGCCGGCCAGAGACCAGTAGGGCAGGTTGAGCCGGCGCCGGACGCCATGCACGAGATAGTTGGCCTTGAGGAGCCAGTCGTAGAGGCGGGTGCCCAGGATGGCCATCGCTCGCGAGCAGCGGACGACACTGTCGAATTTGTCCCCGTGCGTGACAAGCAGGCGACGGCCGTCGGCATTGGTATGAATCGCTTGCTCCACGATATGCACGTTGCCGAACGTCATGTCATGAAAGTCGCGCAACAACTCGTCATGGTTACCCGGCACGTACACGACTTTGACGCCGTGCTTGGCCTTCCCCAGAATGGTCCGCACCACGTTGTTGTGCGATTGGGGCCAGAACATCCGCTTTTTCATTTCCCAGATGTCGATGATGTCGCCGACGAGGTAGAGATATTCGCAATCGACGGAGCGCAGGAAGTCAAGGAGGTGCTCGGCACTGCAGCCGCGAAAGCCCAAATGCACATCGGAAATCCACACCGTCCGATACGACCATGGACGGGCGCCGGGTTTATTCACCCGCTTGTCCTTTCACAAAGAGCCGGCAGGCAGACCCGAATCATGGATACGAGTGTAGGCTCGCTCTGTTTCAGCCGCATAACGATCGCGAGACATTTGTGTGAACTTTGGATGCGGAGGTTGTGACGGGTGGAACAGATTCCTAATAAAGGGACGTTCCGGGGATGCAAGGAACAAAAATCGTCGCCCTGCCGAGAACCCCGACAGACGTTAAGATTGCGTTACGGGCGCGTTCTGTGGTTGACCGCGTCGCATGGCTGTTTCAAGATGGCGTATCGCTGCGATGCGAACTCCACCACCGCGAAAGCCGATGGAGTTGGTGCTTCTGCCCGGCCTCGACGGCACCGGCGTGTTCTTTCGCCCGCTCATGGCGGCGCTGCCGGAGTGGGTCCGCCCGCACGTGGTCTGCTTTCCCGAAGAAGGCGCGACCGAATATGCGGACCTGCTGCCGGCCGTCCGGGCTGCGGTGTCCGGCATCTCCGGTTGCTACGTGTTGGGGTCGTCGTTTGCCGGGCCGCTCGCGCTGATGCTGGCGGCCGCTGAGCCGGCGAAGGTACGGGGAGTGATCCTCGCTGCCACGTTCGTCGGCCCGCCCCGCCGGCTGTATGCGCACCTGCGGTTTGCGGCCGTCACGCCGGTGATCTGGCTGGTTCGCGCCTGTCGCCGCGTTCCCGTGTGGCTCTCCACGGGTCCTACCGATCAACTTCGGCTGGACAAGGCGGAGACGTGGCGGCGGGTGAGCGCCTCCATGGTGGCGGCGCGGATCAGGGCGTTGCTCCGGGTGGATGCCCGAGCGCTGTTGCGGGATTGCCCGCGTCCGGTGCTGTGCCTCGCCGGTCGCGATGACGGCATCGTGCCGCAGTGCAACGTCGAAAAAATGCTGCGCGTGCGCCCCTCCGCGCGGGTGCGGCTCATCGAGGGGCGCCACTTCGCGATCTATACGAACGCGCCCGCCGCCGCGGCGGCGATTGCGGAGTTCATGGCGGACAATGAGGGAGAATGAGAAACACCCGATGGATAGGAACGGCTTGCGTCATGATGGGAATCGTCGCCGGAGTCGCACCGGCCTTCGCTCAGCGCAACGAGATGCCGCCCGGGTATCCGCAGTCGCTGGAGACGGACCTGCAGGCATTGCTCGTCACGGTGCGCGAGGAGACGCCGTCGCCCGGATTGCTCGTCCGGCTGGCGGAAACCTATTTCGATCTGGCTGACGATCTGTTGCAAGACACGGCCAAGCGGTTGGCGGCCTATGAAGCGGGGGCTGAGGCGGCGAAACGGGCCTTCGAGCTGGACGAGTCCAACGCCGACGCGCACTTTTTTCATGCGGTGAATGTCGGCAGCGCCGAGCGGCTCAAAGGGGTGACCAATGCCGCGATGGCGGTCAAGGAACTCAAACACTGCGCGATGCGGGCGATCGAACTGAATCCCCGGCATGCCCAAGCGCTCCAGATGATGGGCGGGATGCTGATGGAGCTGCCGTGGTTTTTGGGCGGTGATGACAAGAGAGCGCAGGACTATCTCGAACGGGCCATCGCCGTCGACGGGAACTACACCAAGGCGCGCCTTCTGTTGGCCCAGCTCTATAAGAAACAGGGCCGCCTCGACGACGCCCGGCGCCAGCTCGAGGCCGTGATCCACGCCGAGCGTCCGCACTACGCCTACACGTGGGCGCGAGAGTACAAGCCGCAAGCGGAGCGGATGTTGAGAGAGATCGGCGATTTGAAAGGACGCTGAAAGCCGCCGGCCTCGTAACAGAATCTTAACTGGACCACACGTCGCCTGCCTCAGTACCCTGTTGGCCGCATCGCGATCGTTCTGAAGGAAAAAGGATCAAACCATGCGGCGTACGATTTCCGCAGCGATCCTGCTGGTCTCGTTGGGTGGCGCTTCGAGTCATGCCGCCGTGATCGAGCCGGTCCAGATCCTGAGTATTCATGCCGGCGGCCCGGCCTCGCCCGACAGACTGTCCTTGCTGAGCCCGCTCGATGCGGGCTCTGGGATCGTGATCCTTCGCGACGGCTCCTCCAACCTCTCGCTCGGCGGGACGCGGGATGCGTTCGGCCACTTCAGCCTGTCGAGCAGCACCGACAGGCTCATCATCGCGCCGGAAACCGGAATCAAAGACGGCATGATCACGCTCCGTTCGAGCACGGTCAGCCTGATGAGAGGAACGATTTTCGGCCAAACGTCCTTGTCTCTCGCCGGCACTATCTCCGGCTCATCCGTGACATTGGAGAGTACCGCCGTGGCTCCTGTGCCGCTGCCGGCGGCGCTTACGTTGTTCTCGACGGGTCTGAGCGTCCTTGCGGTGGCCTTACGGCGCGCTCAAACTTAGGGAAGGTCTGATTAATTCAGTAATTCAGGCCGCGATCAGCCAGATTCCCTGTGTTTCATGCCCCTACTGATCGAAATCGGGAATTATTCAGACGTTCCTTAGTAGTGGGCCGTGCGATCCGGTGAGCGTGCCGGTAACTCGCGGCAGAGCCCATATGCCGCCTCTCGTCCTCATGCTGCTGTCGCTGATCAGCGCATGTGAGCACGAGCAGGTTGCTCGTGGGAATGATGCTTCATACCGCACACAACTCAAAGAGCCTTCGATTCCTCGCCGGAAGATTTAACGCCGAAGCAACACACAGGTAACGCCGGGTAGCGGTGTATCGAGTAGGCTGCAGGAAGTGGCAACCTGTGAGGTCATCGCGATGAGTTCTTACAAGGATCCGGAACTCGAGTACCGGCGCATGCTTCTGAAAGCGGCTGCCGTGGGTGACGTGGAAGCACAGCGGACGCTCTGGACGGAATACCGCGTTCGCCTGAGGACCGATGAGACTAGGGCGAATCAACAAGCAGAGAACGGTGAGACTTCTTGATGAGGCACCTGGTCCGGCATGCCGAACGGAGGCACCCCGAGTTCGTTCACGGCGTAACGACGAGATGCCCGCGGCGATTGTTCTGATAGCATGACTCGGTTTGTGCGTGGCAGACCGGCTGAGCTTCGCCGTACGATATGACCGTCAGTCGCTCCGCCGGGACGCCGAGGTCCGTCAAATATTCCCGCACGGCAAGAGCCCGTTTTTCACCCAGCACCAGATTGTAGGCGGCGCTCCCTCGTTCGTCGCAATGGCCTTCGATGCGAATGCCGGTGTCGCCATGAGTCAAGAGCCAGTTCGCATCCGCCGTGAGCGCCTGCATCGCTTCCTCACTGAGGTCCCAGCTGTCGTAGGCAAAGAACGCGTCCCGCAGGCCGGCTGCTGCCGTCCTGGCCTGCTCCCGTCGAAGATCAGCCTCCCGCCGAGCCACTACCGAGGGGGCCTCGCGGGCGAGCAGCGGATCGGGCGTGATCCATTCGACGCCGTGGAGCGGAAGATCATGTGTGGAGGCCTCGGAGACTAACGGTGAAACGTCTCCATCCGACCGGGCAGCCTGGTGAGAACAGGCCGCGCCTGAGATGAGCAGATGGCAAAGGACGAGCGTGCGGAGTATGCGTGAAGTCATGCCGGTTCCATTTCCTCCTGAGCTACGATCGTTTCGAATGCGCGGCCATCCCAGCGGCGAAATATGTCGCACCCAGGCTTACGGCATCCTCAGGGTCCTGTTAACTTTGTGCTAACTCCAATCCGAAAATGAATCTGGTCATGTTGGCCTATTCCGCGGGTCCCACCGGGCTCACTTCACCCATTCCCCCCGTGGGGCCCTTCCGTTGCGCGCGGCGAGGCACCCCGTTCGCCACGCCACCCGCAAGCATTTCGTCTCGATGCCGCCAGATTATTTTCGGATTAGAGCTAACAACGCCGCCTGGTCTGTCGGCGGATTGCGAGGGCTTGGGTTTGAAACCGTTTGGGATGCATTCGCGCACCATCGAGACGGTTTCACGTCTCGATGGTGCGGCTGCACAACCGGGGCCGGTTCAGCGGGCGAGAATTTCGAGAATGTCGTCGAGCGGCCTGATGGTGCCGAGCAGCGTGGGGCTGCCGAACTGCTTGTTGTGACGGTTTTCTTTGACCTTCTCCAGGGCGATGATGAGGTTGTTGAAGTCGTCCAGCTTCGCCGTTTCAAAATACGTGATGAAGTCGAGGTCATCCAACCCACTGGAGTGGTAGAGCTTTCGCTTCACCGTCTTCAAATAGGCGACCGTGGCATCGGTATGCTCCTTCATCATTGCGTTGCGTCCATCTTGTCCGGTGATCCACCATTCCGCGTCCTTGCGAATCGGCACGACGATGGCGTAGGGCTTCGGCCCGGCATCAGGCGGTGTTTTTAATGCCGTTTTGAGATCGTCGGGCATGGAGGGGATGTAGTTGGCCGGCTTGGTCAGGCCATTAAACGTGTAGGTGTTCGACAGGTGCTTCCCCAGCGCCGTGCCCATCAGATCCACCACAAAGTTTTGATTCGAGACCATGTCCATGGCATGCACGCGGATAAAGAAGTCAGCATTCTCCGTGAGCCCGCGGAGGAGATAGGTGTCGGCCGTCACACTGTCTGCATGTTTTTGGAAGATGGATTTGAACTCCGCCACCGCCGACATCCGTGCGGCTTTATCCAGCCTCCACCAGTCGTCATGGACCTTGAAGACAACGAACGTGCCGTAGACGCCGGGATCCTTGGCCAGCTTGTCCTTGTCGACCGCGCCATGGCCCGGGCTATTGGCAAGCAAAAGAAGCCAACACAACACGCCACTGGTCAGAACGCACCGAGTCCAGGTCGTCATCCATCATCCTCCTTGACGGAATGAACGGTGCTCACATGCCGCACCATGCTGAGCTCTAGAATAGCCGGGGAGGATCACGACTCGCTCACAAACTGGTCACATTTCTATCACGGGCGTCCGTCGGCGCATGCCGCTTCGGCACGAGAACGGATCGGCTGGTCCGGAACGATTGATCCTATGAAAGGATGAGCGGCAGCCGGAAGGTGATGCGGGTTCCTGCGTTCGGCGTGCTGGCCGCCTCTATCGTGCCCTCATGGAGCTCGATGATCCGTTTCGTGATAGCCAGACCGAGGCCCGCGCCGTCTACGGGCCTTTCACGGCTCACTCGGTAGAAACGGTCAAAGATATGCGGCAAATCCGCTTGGGGAATGCCGCAGCCGGTGTCAGTGACGTGCACCGTCACAGCGCTGCGGTCGTGCAATAACTCGAGCGTGATGCTCCCGCCATCGGGTGTGAAACGCAACGCGTTTTGCATGAGGTTTTCGAGGGCTCGCTCGATGAGGCCGATATCCGCCTGGACAAACGGGAAATCATCTTGGACGCGGGTATGCAGCCGAACGCCGTTGCCTTCAGCGGCCAGTCGAAATTTCTGGGACACGTCCTGCACCAGCTCCGGCAATGAAAAAGTTTCGCGATGAATGCGTCCTTGATCGCCGTCCAGCTTCGCCAGCTCGAATAATTCTTCTACCAGCCGGCGGAGCCGTTCGCTTTGCCGGAGGGCAATGTCGAGAAAACTCCGCTGCTCTTCGGGCGTGAGCCGCCCTTCCTTGATCAGCAGCGTTTCCAAGTACCCATGGAGGGCGGCCAGCGGTGTCCGCAGGTCATGCGACACATTGGCCACCAGTTCGCGCCGGAGGCTGTCGGTCTGCTTCAGCGCACCGACCTGATGCAGAATTCTCTGAGCCATCCCGCTGAAGGCGGCTTGTAGACGATCGATCTCGTCTCCGCTCACCATGGCGCCGCCTGCCGGTAATGAGAGAGGGACTGCCAAGTCACTTCGCGCGAAGGCATCCATCGAAGAAGCGAGCTGGCGGATTCTCCGAGTGAGGACCTTAAACAGGAGGAGGCCTGCAAGAAGCGCAAACAGAAGTCCCGCCAGTGCCGTCCACACGCTGAGCCGCAGGATATAGCTGTTTTCCAGCATGTCGGCGACGGAGTCGTATTCTTCCCCTCCGAGCACAATGTAGAGATAGCCAGTCGGGTCCCCATGCAGCGGGATCGGAGCGGCTGAGAAGACCTTGGCCCGCTGCAGGTCGCGGGGATCGTCTCCAAGAATCGGCAGCGCGGATCCCTCTTGTAAGAAACGCTCAACCGGCTCTAAGTCGATCTTGGCCCGCTTGACCTTTTCGGGCGGTGCCGAGAACGATTGGATGCCGCCGCTCGAATCGAGCAGGTACATTTCGATGCTGGGATTGACGACCATGAGTACGTGAAACAGCTCCTTGAGCGCGTAGGGACTGACTTCCCCCTGGCTGCTCAAGAGTTGATCGGCCACCAGATTCTTCGCCAGTGTTCGATTGAGCTTTTGATTGACCTCTTGCTGATACATGCGAGTCGAAAAGATCGTGAGGGAGATGTACAAGACGCCGATCGCGCAAAACAGCGCAAGCAAAACCGCCGAGAGCTTGCCATAGAGCGACCTCACCATCTTGTGCCTCTACTCCCCGGGAGCGCGCTCGCCGGAATCACAGAACTTATAGCCGACTCCCCACACGGTCAAAATGTAGACCGGCCGAGCTGAATCCTTTTCTATCTTGGCGCGGAGCCGGTTGATGTGCGAGTTCACGGTATGTTCGTACCCGTCATGCCCGTAGCCCCAGACGGCATCCAGGAGCTGCGCGCGCGTAAAGACGCGCCCGGGGTTCTTTGCAAAATGGAGCAACAGATCGAACTCTTTGGCCGTAAGATCTCTCTGGCTCCCGCCGACCGTGACGCTTCGTTTCTCCACGTCGATATGGACGGCGCCGGCCCGGAGAGTTTCGGCTCTTCGGATCGGAGCCCCGGCGGCACAGGCCTCGACCCGCCGGAATACCGCTTTGACGCGTGCGAGGAGTTCTCGGATGCTGAACGGTTTTGTCAGGTAGTCGTCCGCGCCGACCTCCAGTCCAAGGACGCGATCCACTTCGGACGACTTTGCCGTCAGCATAAGAATGGGCGTATAGGCGTCGCTGTCCGCCCGCATGCGGCGGCACAACTCCAAGCCGTCCAGACCGGGAAGCATGACGTCGAGAATGACAAGATCATAGGACCGGGTGACGGCTTCATGCAGACCCTGGCTTCCATCCGGGACGACTTTGACGAAGTACCCCATGTCGCGCAGATGGAGGTCCAGCAGGCGGCCAATGTCCCGGTCATCTTCTACAACAAGAATGTTCTTGGGCATAGGGCGCGGTCCCTGACGCAAACCCTCTAGCACAGCGCCGGTCACAAATGCATCACAGGGTGAGAAGTCTCCGGTATCCTCTGAGCCGCTCCACACGTCCCATTCGGCGTAGCCCCAATGACTCCGGGCCTGATCTCCCGCGAATATGCGGTTGTCGCTTGATGCCGAACCGAGCGTCGTCGAAAGACACGCCGACATGGCCGGGGCATCCAGCCTTAAGGAATACTCGCGCGGGTCCGAAGATTCGGAGGCAGGAAATAGAATCAGCAGCTACGACAAAATATCGGGCCGATGCTGCTCACACGCCGCCGGCATCACGCCCTCCGGCTCGGCGTGCGGGATCCGAGCCTGGTTATGCTTTTCACGATAGGTCTTCATTGCCGCTTGGACGGCGAGGAGGAGAAAGGTTTGTTCGCTCTCGGCGTCCGGCACGTGGATTTCAATGGAGTCAGGGGTCGGCGGGGCAATCATGGATACCTCCTGGCGGTTCATTCAACAACCAGAAGGTACAAGGAATCGAAGGCCGACGCCATTAAGCTTGGCTCAAGCTTCTGTTACAAGGGCGATCTCATGGCCGCACCTCGCGTACGATGCCCTGCGCATCGTACCGGATCTGAATCTCGTATGGTGGACGTTCGTCGGTTCCAGCCGCGACATTCCGGACGCCCAACGCGGGACTGACGGGTTCCGTCTGGGTGGTCATGAGCCCCGCGGGGCCGGGTCGCGCGATTGGAACGGAAACCAGCGGCTGTCGCGCCGCCGGCGGCCGATAGGTCACGGTGTCGCCGTCTGCGGAGGCGCGGACCAAGTCCGGTTCGCCATAGCGCGTAAGCACCTCGTCTTTCGTGGTTGTGCCCACCTTGATCCAGCTCGCGCGTTCACCGCCGGTGACACAGCCGGCGATCGAGAGCCATGCCGCGATCGTGAACGGGAGGAGCCGTCGGAAGGCGTAGGATGAAGCCGGACAGTCCAGGGAGTGCCTCCGTCGATCCTAATGACCGCCCATCGGCACGAACGACACGACGATCGAAATGGCGATCAAGATGATGATGATCCATTCGAGATATTCCATGCGGCGCGTGCCGGCCCGATCGGACATCTTGCTGTAGATGCTGTCCAGCGTCTGGAGTTTGCGCAGAATGCTCGCGTCCCAGGCTTCCAGGTGGAACCGTTGCGAGACCAGGCGGTAGACGCGGGCGAGATACTGATCGCCCAGCAGCTTCAGCGTGTTCGTGACGCGCTCGAAGAGCAGCGCGGCGTCGACCTGCAGCTCTGCGATGTGCGTCGTGTCCTTGTCATAGGAACCGGGCAGGGCCAGAAGCTTCGGCTTGCGGGAGAGGGCCTCATAGGCCTGGTCCAGCGCGCGGTCCAGCTGTTCGTCCAGCATCCGCATTTCCAGCAACTCGACGTTGGCGAATTCCAGCACGGCGCGCACATCGTCCATGTCCTTGCCGAACAGCACGGCCGCGTTCCAATCGATGAGCGCGGCATCCTCCAGCCCGAAGGAAATCCGGCACGAGAGCGCATCGGCCGTTTCCTGTAACGAGAGCGGTGTGCGTTCGGCCCGCAGGATGCGCGCCAGGTGTGTCTCTTCCGACAGCCACAGCGGATCGCCCGCCGTCGGCTGGTACGAGTCAATCGCAAACACGAGATAGTCCTCCACCTCGTCGGCAATCCGGGGCCGCTCGATCGCCGGCGAGAGGATGTGAACCAGGTGATCCACGCGCGTGCGGGATTCCGCCAAGAGCTGTTCATTTTCATAGAGCGATTCGCTCAGGTCCAGCAGCCGCTCGAACGGGCCGTCCAGCGGAAAACGATAGGTGATGGTCACGGCGCCGAAGTCGTAGACCATGACCTCCACGGTGGGACTGGACTGGTACAGGCCGACGGCGAACACGCCGCCTTCCTGCACCAGGCGCAGCGGAGCCGGGCGGTATTCGAAATATTGCGGCGCCCGGGCCTTGTGGCGCAGACGCCCCCGTTCGGTGTTCGCGGTGATGCGGCGCTCGGCCTCCGTCAAGTTGATCGACAGACCGATGTCGTACGCGAAGAGCGCGTGGCAGGTGCCTTTGGCAATGACAATCTCCGACGGTAGGCGCATGGTCCACTCGTATTCTACCATCCTCTTATCTCCCCGGACCGAGGTTTCCGGCCGCTCGTTTCGGCCGGCGTCTCTCTTAACGAGACCGTTACGACCTTTTGAACCGCCGGAGATCAATCCGTAACCGACTCTTGCGACAGTGCGCCCTGCAAGCGTGCCGATGTCTGTGTGGGAGGAAGACTGCAGCTTCCGTCGATCTCACGGACATCGGACTCGGCGCGCTGCGCGGAGACCCGGCACCGTTGACTCATGAGAACGGAGGGACGCAATGGCACGGTCATGCGGATTGCAATTCGCAGAAGAAGAACCAGCCACCTTCATGACGGCGCGCCTGCTGCTGGCTTCGTCCGGCGCGGTGAGGAAGTGCCACAAGGAGACATTCATGGCACGAATCAGAAAGCAGATCGCGAAATGGGGGCTGCCGGCGGCGCAGGCGTCGCTGGCCGCCGCGATGCTCCTGTTGCCGGCGCTCCCGGCCCAGGCTGACGACGAAGATGCACATGATTACGGCATGCGAGTCGAGCAGCGCTTGAAGCGAAGTTCCATGCATTGGTTCGGGATTCAGGGGCCGTTGGAGGCCTCGGCTCCGGCCACCACCGGCGCCTACCGGACGCCCGCGCAGCGGGCGGAGGATCACGTGCTGGTCGCCGACAGCTTGAAAGTCGAGTATCTCTCGCGCACGATCGCGAACAATGCGGATCAATTTGCATTCTGGCCGGATGATGAACATCCCACTCACCAGATTTGGTGCATTGAGGAGTTCAACCCTTCCGTGTTGAAGAATGCGGCGGGACAGGAGCTGTTCCTTCCAGGAGGCTTGGTCAAGAAGTGGACGCCCGGCGTCCAGCGCCTTAATCTCCGCACGGGCCAAGTCGATACGATTCTTCGCGGCACTGCCGGATGCGACGGCCTTCGCCGGACGCCATGGGGCACCATTTTGGCGACTGAAGAGAACAGCGCCGGTGGCGCCTATGAGATTATCGATCCGTTGACGGTGAACAACCACACCATCCTCGATCGGGTCAACGGTACGGTGGTTGATGAAAACGGGCTGCTGTCCACGAAGGTCGTCAAGCGGCCGGCGCTGGGCACCTTCGCTTGGGAAGGGATCGGGATCCTGCCCAGTGGCGTGGTCTATGCGGGCGACGAACTCCGTCCCGGAACGACATCGCCGGATTCCGACGGCGGCGCCATTTTCAAGTTCATTCCCGCGAATCCACGGACTGCGAACGGTCCGATCAGCCAACTGTCGGACTCGCCGTTCGTCGCGGGAAGTCTGTACGCAATGCAGATCTCTTGCCGGAACGATCGGCAGCAGTTCGGCCAAGGGTGTGAAGTCGGAAACGGAACGTGGCTGCCCGTCAGCGCGCCGAACGCCCGCGCCGACGCCGACCGAGTGGGCGCAACCGGCTACTATCGGCCCGAGGATCTCGAGATCGATCCGATGTACCGGGATGCGAATGGCGGTGTCCGCCTGTGTTGGATGGACACACAGAGTCGGGGCGCGCAGATGTACGGCGAACTGGTCTGCGCCGTGGACAGCGCTCCGCTGGTTGCCGATTCCTCTCAACGGACCGTGGTCGCCAGCCGCCTGCTGGAAGGTGATATGGACATGAACCAGCACGATAATATCGAATTCCAGCCGCTGACCGGCAACGTGTACGTGATCGAGGATAATGCCAACGGCGACATCTTCGCCTGTCTGCCGGACGGCACCGATCGCGACATCAAGAGCGACGGCTGCATCAAAATCCTCTCGGTGAAGGACAGCTCTGCGGAGCCGACCGGCTTCAAGTTCACGCCGGACGGCCGGACGGCCTATCTATCGATCCAGCATTCCAATGATGCCAACATGCCGCTGGTCGACGACTATCGGACGGACGACCTGATCAAGATCACGGGGTTCAAGATTCCACCACGGTTCCAGCGATAGAGACGAGTGAAGCACGCGTTTCCCGTTCGAACGCTCTGGCGTGGGCGCCTGGCATCCAGGCGCCCACGCCTCGTACCTATGGATGAGCAACCAGCGGACCAGTTTGCGACACCGCTCTCGGACCGGACGCTCACGCTCCGCCGGCAGATGCTCGTCGCCGGCCTGTTCAAATATGTGGCGGAGGTTCGGGAGCTCGAAGACGGCTACGCGTTCAGATTCAAACGGTCCGATCTCCTGACGAGGCGGATCGCCGACTATCTGCTCTTCGAGGGCCGGCATTCGCCGCAGCTGACCTTCACGTTCATCGTCGAGCCGGGCGGCGGCGCGTTATGGCTGCAGGTACGAGGACCGGCGGGGGAAAAGGCCGGCATCCGGAGCGCGTACGGCTCGCTCCATCGGACGGAAATCACTGCCGCGGACGACTAGCCCGGCGGCGGGAGGTGGTTCCGGCTAGATCAGTGCGGGTTGGGTTCGTTTCCGTCGATCACTTGTATATATAGGTGTTCGCGCGCGGTTCGGTTGGGGAGAGCGGCGGCGTTGGCGGTTGCGGGCGATCACGCGGTCGACGATGTCCCCGCAGTGCACACAGCGCCAAGCCATGACCCTGGTCCCTCCTTCGCTGATCACGTCCGGCACTCGCAATCCGGCGCAGCGGACACATTGCATGCGATTCTCCAAGTGACAGGGCGGCTTCATCGAGTTCTCCCCTCCAAGAGCGTGAGGCAGGGCACACAGAACAGGGCGTCGGGCTTCACTTGTAATCTCTCGAAAGGGATGTCCTTGCGGCACCGGCTGCAGCGGCCGTACCCCGGTGTCTGAAGAAGCCGTATGGCGCGCTCGATGTCGCGCAGCTTCGCGAGAGTCCGGGCTTTGGTCTGAATGGCCAAGTCCTGTTCCATATCGGTCGATGCTTGATCGGCGGGATCGGCGCAGACCTCAGCCGCCCTCTCGCACACGAGCGAGCCGGTTGATCTGTTCAGGAGGATCGCACGCTGCTGCATCAGTTCAATCCTCAGCGCGGCTCTGCGCATAGCCGGAGACGATGCGGGGGGCCCTGAGCCGTCCGCCGGCGGCTTGGGGCGAAGTGATCGGGATGGCGTGATCCGTCCCATGGCCATGTCCCATCGTTAATGGCGACAGCGTACCCGAGGCGAGCAACGTGGCGATCAATGGTCGATCAATTCTCTGTAAACGAGTGAGGGTGGATGTCGGAGGCCCGGTGAGAGGGGATGAGGTGCGGCCGGTTAGCGAACAGGCTGCATGGCGTGGTCACCGTTACGGATCCGTCCGGCAGGGCAGAGTGGCCCACGTGGTCGAGCGCCGGTCGTCATCGAAAAACACGCGATAGCCGACGCAGCGGGAGTTTCCCGACAGGAACTCGTAGTCCCAGACTTCCTGTCCCGTCGAAAGCTTTTTGAATCGCTGCGGATACCCGAATCGGCGGGTGAGCTCATCCTGCGTGGACCGGCCGATCGCCGCTTCGAATTCGTCCACTCGCGGCGGCGAGTGCCCGCAGGAGGCGAGGACGAGAAGACAGATCGACAGCGAGACGGATACGCGGCGGCTCTTCATGGTCACAGCGTGGCGGCGACGGAGTGGCCCGGCCGAATCATGCGGACGGGGAGGCAAGAAATCAAGCGGCAGAGAGTGGCGTCCGTGAGGTCGCCGGCGTATCGGGATGCGGGGCGGGCGGAGCGTCACTCACGACGCGATAGCGTGAGGCCCTCGCCCGCACGGACTTGCAGGAGCACGTGTCCGTGTAACAGAATCTTAATATTCAAGACCTTGACTCCCTGAGTTCCGTCCGACTATCGTTTCGTCCCAGCCCGCGCGAGGTGGTTGTGTCCAAACTGGCGGTTATCGACGTCGGCTCCAATTCCATCCACATGGTGTTGGCGGACATTCAGCCGGACGGCAGCTACCAGGTTGTCGACCGATACAAGGATACGTGCCGTCTCGGCGACGGCGCGTTTGCCAACCGCTGTCTCACCGACGAAGCGATGGCGCGCGGGCTGGGCGTGATCCGTACACTGGTGACATTGGCCCGGAACAAGGGATTCGACCGGATCGAGGCCGTGGCCACGAGCGCCGTGCGCGAGGCGCGCAATGGCGGCGCGTTCATTACGGCCGTCGCCGAACAGACGGGGCTCAAGATTAGGGTCGTCAGCGGCGTGGAAGAAGCGCGCCTGATTTTTCTCGGCGTGCAACACGGCATTGCGCTGACCGATGAGCCTGTCTTGGTCGTGGATGTGGGCGGCGGCTCGGTCGAGCTGATGGTCGGCACGCGCCAGACGCTCTTGTATGCCAAGAGCCTGAAGCTGGGCGCCATTCGAGTCTTGGAGCGCTACCTCACCAAGACTCCGCCGACCGTGACCATGTTGCAACAGTTGGAGGAGGACATCACGGCGCAACTCACCGCGGCCTTGGAAGCCTGCAAGGTCAAACGATTCGCCGCGGTGATCGCCACGTCGGGCATGGCGGCCAATCTCGCCGAGATCATCCACCTGCGCCGGACCGAGCGGCCGCTGGGGCAGGTCAATCTGGCTCAAATCAGCCAGAAAGAGATTTCCGAGACGGAAGCGATCCTGGCCAGGTCCGCCACCCGCGCGCGGTTGGCCATTCCGGGGCTTGATCCGAAGCGAGTGGATACCTTGTTGCCGGCGACCATGGTACTGCGCCGTCTTCTGGAGCTCGCTCATGCCGATGCCTTGACCATCTGTGACAAGGCCATCCGCGAAGGCGTCATCTACGATTTCATCACCCGGCACAAAGAGAAGATTCAAGCCGAGCGGGATGTGCCGGATGTGCGGCGCCGCAGCGTGCTCGCGCTCGCCAGGCGGTGCCACGCGCCGGAGGTGCACTCCCTCCATGTCGCGGCCCTGGCGCTGCGGCTGTTCGATCAGACCAAACGGCTGCACAAACTGGGGGACACCGAGCGCGCGTGGCTCGAGTATGCGGCGATGCTCCACGATGTGGGGTACCTGATCAATGCCAAGCAGCATCACAAGCATACGTACTATGTGATCACCCACAGCGAGCTCGCCGGCTTTTCAGCCGAGGAAGTCCAGGTGATCGCCAACATCGCGCGGTATCATCGGCGGGCGCTGCCCCAACTGAAGCACGACGCCTATCGAAATCTGTCCCCCGCGCACAAACGGACCGTTCGTGTGCTGGCGGCGTTGCTGCGAGTGGCGGATGGACTGGATCGGACGCATTTCTCCATCGTGCAGACACTGGATGTCCGCATCGGGCGGACGATGACGGTCATATTGCGAGTCTCGGGGGATGCCGAATTGGAGACCTGGGCGGCCACATCGAGGACCGATCTGCTGGAGCAGCTGTTCCGCCGGCGCGTCGCGTTCCGCGTCGTGGCCAACGAGGAAGGCAGGGCCTGATGGATCAGCTTCCCACCCTCTCCAGTTCCGTGCCCCATCCGTATCCCGGGAAGCTCATCATCGTGGAGGGCATCGACGGGTCGGGCAAGAGCACCCAGCTGCAGCTGTTGCAGAAGTGGCTGGAGTCGCAAGGGCACAAGGTCTTCTTCACCGAGTGGAATTCCTCCGAGCTGGTGCGCGAGACGACGAAGCGAGGGAAGAAGACGAAGAGCTTGACCCCGACGACGTTCAGCCTGTTGCATGCGACGGATTTCGCCAGCCGGCTCTACCATGACATCATGCCGCCGTTGAAAGCCGGCATGTTGGTGCTCGCGGATCGCTACGTGTATACGGCCTTTGCCCGGGACGTCGTGCGCGGGGTCTCGCCGCAGTGGGTCAGGCGGCTCTACAATTTCGCCGTCCGTCCCGACATGGCGTTCTATTTCAAAGTGCCGATCGACATCGCCATCAGCCGCCTGTTGGGCGGCACGCGGGGCCGCTTCAAGTACTACGAAGCCGGCATGGACATGAATCTGAGCCAGGACCTCACTGAAAGTTTCCGCCTGTTCCAGTCGCGCATTCTCCTCGAATACGACAAGGTCGTGGACGAGTACGGGTTGATCACGATGGACGCGACGAAAGACATCGAGGCGCAGCAGAACGAGATGCGGGCGCTGGTGGCGGAGGCGCTCAAGGACTACAAGCCGAAGCGAGGCACGCATGGTCGCCGCACAGTATTTTGGCGACGGTTTGACCTACCTAAATCCGAGTGATTTGAAGGGCAAACTGATCGCCATCGAAGGGACGGACGGCGTCGGCCGTTCGACGCACATCGAGCTCCTGCAGGAATGGCTGGAGGTGCAGGGCTACGGGGTCATCACGACCGGCTGGACCCGCTCCAACTTGATGTCCAAAACGATCGAAATGGCCAAGGCCGGCAATATCTTGGACCGCTGGTCGCTCAGCCTGCTGTACGCGACGGATTTCGCCGACCGGCTGGAGCATCAAATCATCCCCGCGCTCCGATCGGGCTTTGTCGTTCTGGCCGACCGCTACATTTATACGGCGTTGGCGCGCGATTTCGTGCGGGGCGGAGACCGGCAGTGGATCCGCGACGTCTTCGGCTTCGCGCTCGTGCCGGATCTGGTGTGCTATCTCCGGATCGACGTGGAGACCTTGGCGTTGCGGGTCATCGAATCCAAAGGCATGAATTACTGGGAATCCGGGATGGACCTGCGCCTGGGGGCGGACCTGTACGACAGCTTCAAGAAATATCAGTCGCTGCTCATCAAGGAATTCGATCAGATGGCGGAAGAGTTCCACTTCGAAGTCATCGATGCGCGGAAGCCGCCGGAGGAGATTCAGGAGGAACTGCGCGCGAGAATCCAGCCGTTGCTCTCGAACCACGTGCGCACGACGAGTCTCGCTGCGCGGGGGACCCGCTAAACGGGCAGCGGTCTCATCGCCGTGCCGGGGCCTCGATCAGCTTGTACCCCAGCGATTTCACCGAAATCACCGCCTCGTTCAAACAGGGGAGCTTGAGCTTCAACCGCCGGACGTGTACGTCGACGGTTCGCGTCGTGCCGTAGTAATCGTAGCCCCACACCGCGTTCAGAAGGACGTCGCGCGTCAGGACTCGCCCCGGATGGCGCAGGAAGTGCTCCAGCAGGCCGAATTCCTTCGCGGTCAACGGGACCTCGCGCCCGCCGAACCGCACCTCGTGACGGGAGAGATCCATGACGAGCTGACCATAGTGGTAGAACGTCTGCATGTCTTCCGCCTGTCGTTCCAGCCGTCTGAACAGCGCCTTGACTCTGGAGAGCAGCGCTTTGGGACTGAACGGCTTCGTCACGTAATCGTCGGCTCCCAGCTCAAGGCCGACGATCGTATCGGACTCTTCCGCTTTGGCGGTCAACATGATCACGGGGAGGAACGCCGTCTCGGCCGTGTTCCGGAGCTTTTTGCACAGTTCCAGCCCGTCCATCTCCGGCAGCATAAGATCCAGGATCACCATGTCCGGGCGTTCGGCCGTCAGGGCGTGCCATCCCTCGACGCCCGTTCTGGCGTACGCCGTCTGATAGCCGTCTTTTTCCAAATACATCTTGATGAGCGCGGCGATGTCCGCTTCGTCCTCGACGATCAAGACTTTCTTGGTTCCCTGGTTCGCCATGGCGTCACCTCACGGGGTCGCAGCGGTCTCCTCGCGGTGGTGACGATACACCCCCAATGTTACAGATCTATTAACGACGCTGCGGCGTCTCCTGACGGGTGTGGCTGCTCTCGAGGCACGCCGGAGGTCGTTTGGGATGTAAGCCTTCGAGGATGTGAGCCTTCGAAATGGACCGGACGGCCTGGTGCCTCCGTCACGGGCCAAATTGATGCAAAGCCCTTTCCCCTTCGGTGAGTAATTCGTCTAGGCAGCAGCGAATCGTCACCGCTTCGTGCACGTTCAGCGATTGCCCTTCGGACAGGATTTTGTACAGTTGTTCGGATGCGGCAAGAAACGCCCGCACTTCTTTGCGAATCGGCATGCAATGCTCAGGCATCCTCTCCCTCCTGTGCGATACGATCGCCATGTCCAACACCACTGCGTGGCCGTTTTATCCATTTTTGGTATAGCGCGCTATCTGAAGAACCCCTAGCAAGCCGGTAACGTGCTCACTTGCCGCTGCCGCTGAGACCGTCTTGAGAAGTTCATGTCGTGACGCAGGCCCGATCCACGATCTTCTCTGTAAGAAGGCAAAAGCTGCGTGCGCTCAGAGGACGGATGCCTCTTTCTCGATCAACTCCGGCTCGAAGGGCTCGCGGCGCACTTCGTCTCCGCTTCTCGTGCGATAGACCAGCTCATCCGTCTCAAGGTCATACTCGGGGATGTCGGCGTCGTGCCACCGCTGCTGGAAGTAGTGGGCGTAGAGCGTGAAGAGTCCGTGGTCCTTCCGGTTGTGCCGCAACACGTACTCGGGCATGATCTGCACATCGAGATCGGCATGGTAATGCTGCAGCCACAGATAATCTCCCAAAATCACCATCTTCACCAGCGGCGGATCCGAATAGAGCTTCAGTGTCACCGCCTTCCCCATGGCTCGGAGGCGTTTCAGCAGCGTGATGCTCCGCCGCACCTCTTCGCGGAAGGTGGCGAGCGTATATTCCGGGTGGCCAATGGCCTCGATCCGCGCGCTGGCCTCAGGACTGGAAGGATTGACGAGGAGGATGTGTGCACCGAGGCATTTGTCGAGGACGGATGAAAGGTCGCCGACTTGATCGACAAATGTGCTGGCGCCGCTGGAACCGATCACCATGATCGTGCGACCTGTCCCATGCTCTTCTTTCAGCCGCTTGATGCGCCGTTGGGCGCCGCGTGCTCGCCGCGGGAAGAACGAAACGAGCCCGGCTCCGGCCGCCGCCGCGGCGAGCGTCCGGTCGCGCCAACTGCGATGCAGATAGCTCAGGACAACGATCAGCAGGACGGCGACGATCATTTCGACGGCGATGAGCGAGAATTTATCATGCTCGACACGGGACCAGAACGCGAGAAACCGGCGGGCGCCTGCCGGCAGCATGAGCGCGATGCCCGCGCTCAGCGCGACGACGAGGATATGATACAGACTGCCGGCCGCGTTGCGCAGCAGCTCCCGAAGAGTGGACCATGAATCACGAAACAATGAGACACCTCTTTCCGTTGGACTCCGTGTTGAATTGGCGAACGTGGATGCGGCGCCGGCGATCGCGCGGCCTATGCGAGACGGTTATCGGCAGGCAAAAACAATCGCGTCGACTCCGTGGGCGTGGGACCCTGCCTTCGATCACGGAAGGTCTTACGCGATCGAGTGCCACCCTAGCATGTGTACCTGAGGGACGCAAGCGCGGCCCCGATCGCGGTGCCAATCGCCGGCACACACCATCGCAGGGGAGCGTTCTTCCCCGGAGCCTGGCGTCGGGACAAAATAAATCCGACCCAATCGATTGAAGGGGTTACACCCAGGACGGATGATCGGTGCATTGACTCCGCAGCCGACCGGGATGTAGCTATAAGAGACAGCAGCGCTGGGTGAGTGCTCCGCCGACTGTCTTATCTCTCGCGCTCTCCGATCCCGTCCCGCACCGCGCGTCTGATTCTCCAGTCTCCGCCGCGTCGTCAAACAACGCTCTTTGACCGCCGCAGTGCCGTCGTCAGGGAGTCTCGCGATGTGGGCGTCGTTGCCGGAGGAAGAGCGGTTTGCTCGGCGGACATCGAGAGGGTTGAGCCAAATGGTTCCGGGGACTCCATGCAATGTAGGCGATGCCAAGGACTGATGGTTCGCAGTCAGACCCACGACCCGTCCGTTTCGGGTGCGTCGGCGGGGTGGCGTTGCCTTCTGTGCGGAGAATCGACTGACCCGTGCATTGAAGCCAATCGCATGTGTCCGCCTCCAGTGGCTCGCAGCCGGGCTCGCCTGCCTGGCGCGCCCGTCGGCAAGCCCGGAAAGCGAATGGGCTAGATCGCGTCTGTGTAACCGGTGTGAAAGGGGGCCCGCAGGTGACTCCCTCATGGGTGAGCCCACAGCGAAATGGAGAACACCGGCCGGCCGGGGGCCTGCTTCCAACCAGAGGGCGGCCGGACCCGATGATGGACGCTGACGGTCTGAGTGCATCCCGTCGCCGGACCACGGCCATGATCGTGTCGTTCACCGCGGCAGTCTTCGTGCTCGACCTGGTGACCCCGTTGGGGACTCCTTCTTGGCTGCTGTACGGCATCCCGTTTTTCTTCATTCGCTATGACACCCGGCGGAATTTCCCTTATCTGCTCGCCGCGATATGCACTGTTCTCGTCCTCGCCGGCTACGTGCTCTCTCCAGGACGGAAGACGGAACCGCTGACCCAGCGTGCATCGGCCGCCATCATCTTATGGCTCGTCGCGATCACGTTGGCTCGCCGGAGAGCGTGAGGCGTCACCGTGATGGCCCGGCAAATCATGCCGGTTTTTGAGGGAGGAAGGTCTATGTTCTGGTACATCCTCGTGCTTCTCATTGCCGTTGAAGGTGCCGCGACGGTGCGGGCTCAGGTTGCGGAGAACGGCCAGTATGTTGAGGTGGGCAAAGGGACCACGCTGTGTGCGAGCGCCGTCCCGGAGCGACCCAGAGGCATGGTGGATGCCAGCAAGGTCTTCTGGCGCGTGACCAGCAAAGCCCGGGCCAATGGCACACAGACTATTGCCCCCTTCGTCCTTGAAACGCTGTACGACCGTAAGAGCGGGGACACCACGATCACTGAGCGCCAGTATGACGAGGATTACGCCACCTTCTTCAAGAAAGACCCGGCCCATCAAGGAATGCTGTTGATGGTCAGCCCGCAGGATGGCGGCGTCCAAGCGATTGTGGAGATCTGCCCGAAGCGGCCAAAGAGCAAGGCGCCGGGGATACGGTAGTCCACTGCCCGTTGATCCGGTGATCCGCCGGGGGTGGCGAGAGAGGGTGCGATCGTATGAGGACGAGAAACGGGAGGGGGCTGTTGCAGAATGACGAAGAACAGGAAGGTATTTATCAACGGGTTACCGGGTTCCACCACGGACGCGGAGCTCACGGAGTTGTGCGGAGCACATGGAAAGGTCATGTCAGCGCGGGTTCTGAGCTTCTTCGATCGGAGGACGGGGCGGCGGTCGGGTTTCGGATTGATCGAAATGGAATGTCCGGAGGATGGTCGGGATGTCATCGTCGCGCTCAATGGGACCGCTCTGCACGGCGCGACATTGCGGTGTTTCACCGTGTAAGCACCGCCGGCAATGCCGTGCGGTGACGAAGGGAGCATGACGTGGCCGACACGAAGTCCATTACAGTGGAGGTGATGAACGTCCTCCAACGGCATTCCCCTTGTGAGTTCGATCAGTTGGCGGCGGCCTGTTCGGAGTATTCTTGGAGTCAGGTCTTCTTGGAGGTGGATCGACTGAACCGATTGGGGGAAGTGTGTTTAAGCCCGCTCGGTGACGGCCACTATCTCTTGACGCTCGCGCCAAAGGCGGAGCGTCGCGGCAACGACGAATCAGGCGAATAAGAACGCTCTCGGACTGATATGCCGCTCGGGCGCCCGGTCGCATCGGCGCCGGCTCGTACCGAGGTCGGCGGAAGTCTCCGCCTCAGAAAAGGCTGTGGAGGCGGCGCCGCAGTGCTTACCGGCCGGGCGGCAGCGCGGTGCGGAGCGCCGAGGCCAGCCCGAGCCGAGACAGGATGAAGATCAGCCATTTCGACGGGTCGAAATTGTACCAGCGAGGGCCGTTGCGGTAATCGGTCTGATAGGTGTGGTGATAGTTGTGATACCCTTCACCGAAGGTCAGCAGAGAGACCCACCAGCTATCGCGACTGGAATCGGACTGACCGTGGGGTTGCCGCCCCCACAGATGGCAAATGGAGTTGATGCAGAATGTGGAATTCAGCACGACAAAGGTGCGGCCCACGCCGGCGAGGAGGAGGCATCCGAAGCCGCCGATCCAGCCGTTATGGATAAAGCCGGCGACAAACGTCAGCGCCAGCCCTGACAGCACGATCGGAAGGTAGTGGCGGTGCTGCCACATCACGACGGCATCGCGCTGGAAACGGGCTGCGTATTTCTCCTCCTGGGAGGGAGTCTCAAACAACAGCCAGCCGCAGTGGCTGTGCCAGAATCCACGCCGGGCATTGTACGGATCGCGATCCGTGTCACAGTGGGCATGGTGCCGGAGATGGTCCGTCGCCCACTTCAGCGCGGAATTCTGCAGCGCCCAACCACCCGCGATTAAGAAGCCGACCTTGACCCATGCCGGGCACTCGAAGCTGCGATGCGCAGTCAGGCGATGGTACCCCACCGTGATGCCCAAGCCGGTCACGACATACAAGAGCCCGAACATGATCCAGTCGAATCCCGTGTAGCCGTACAGAGAGGCGAACGCGGGAACTCCGAACAGGGCGACGCCCGTCACGAGAGAAAACAGCAACGTCGTCCTCCGGTTGAGGGCGATCCGGGCGGAGCTCATCGATGGTGGGGTGATGTCGGGCACGACAGGGATCGCTCTCCTGCGCACAGAAGAAGGGGCGCCTCAGAGAGGCGCCCCCGGTACAGCGGCGTATTAGAACCGGCTGCGCTTGGCCCCGCCGCCGAAACGATTGCCGCCGCCTGAACGGGGTTCCTGCGGCTTGGCTTCGTTCACGGTCAGAGGGCGGCCATCCATCTGTGAGCCGTTCAACGCCGTGATAGCGGCTTGCGCTTCCTCAGAGGTGGCCATCTCGACGAAGCCGAAGCCCCGCGACTGTCCCGTGAATTTGTCCGCGATGACGCGCGCCGATTCGACGGTGCCGTGCGCGGCAAAGAGGGTGGTGAGCTGCGATTCGGTTGCCGAGTAGGGCAGACCGCCGACGTAAAGTTTTGAACCCATGGGGGTTCCTCCTTCTGAAAGTGATATTGTCTGAGACGCGAGATCAGGACAGGAGGGAAGGAACGGGCCGCCGCCGGATGGCGGTGGCTCCGAACGGGCTTCCGATCAGATTCTGCTCGGTAAGAACAACATCAGTGATGGGCCTTCTCTTCGGATTTCATGCGAGGCCCTGCGCAATGAAACCGTCCACAGCATAGCACGTCCATGCCCGAATAGCGAATCGGCCGGATTCATGGGGTCACGCGCGCCGCCAGGGAGCCGCGATCCGGCCGGACGACGAGCTGCACCTGGCAACTGGCGGGCTGATCGCGCTGTCGCAGTTGTACCAGGGCGCGGAACAAATATTGAAGCGCGACCGCCTGCAGGCTGCCGGGGACGAACCATTCGGCTCGACAGTGAAAGCATCGATCCGGAGGATCTCCTTCGAGCGGCGCGACAGGCAGCTCCGCCGACGCGCGGCATTGCCGGCAGATCATTCGGATGGCCCCTACGTCCTCGAGATCCAGATGCAGCGGCGTTTCGCTCACGGCGCTCCTTGTGAACTCAGTCATCACTGACAACCGGTGACGACCCGGTGCGATCCCCCCGGAAACGGCATCAAGGGATCTGAAGGGCGGCGAGCCCTACGGCTCTTCCCCCGGCGCACCACTCACGCGCGGCTGGAGGAGGCATACGGGGTGACGTACAGCCGCAGGCAGTCTCCGTTGACGAGCGCGCCTTCGAGGCTCAATACGGCGTGTAACGCCTCTTCACCGGAAGTCATTTCGACAAAGCCGTAGCCCGCCGATTTCCCTGTGTGCTTATGTCGAATGATCCATGCCCGAATCACGGACCCGTACGGCACAAACAAGGCTTTCAGTTGATCATCGGAGATTGCGGACGACAGTCCTCCGACATACAGCACGCGGTTGCTCATGGTCGTTGCTCGGTGCGGCCAAGGTAAAGGTATCTGGGGGCCACGCCGTGGCTACGGGGAGATCCCGGCGAGACTCTATCGGCCTCGTGCGGCCCGGGCGCGGCGATCGCGAACCATACAGGCACGTCAACGGACCGGGAGGGATTCCGTCGCTCCCCGGCGATTGGTTCGGTTCATTCCAGAGAGCTGATTTCGTCCGCGCGCCGGCTTGTCCGGTGCAGGGATCGGCTGGGTGCCTCCTCCCAGACCGTGGCGGGCCAACAATGAGACCTGTCGCCGGATGGCCTCCATCGAAACGGGTGTCTCCTCGGGGACGGCGAGGCCCAGCACGGACCATCGTATCTTCGGCTTGCGCACCGCGGACTTTTTCTTCTTCCGCGCTTTGCCGTCTTTTCTGAAGGTCGAGAATCGCATACACGGCTCCTCTTGTTCGGCTCTCTTCGGGAAAGAAGGCACTGGCTCCAACGCCAAACGCCACCGGTTCCGCCGTCTGGCGCCCTCGAACGGAAAGGCCTTCTCTGATGCCCGGGCAATGGAAAAGACGACTTGCTGCTGATCGATACGTGCCTTGCACAACTGTTTGGGGAGGGAGTGCTCGTTCGCGGAGCGAACGACCGGAAGCGCCTGGCTACGTCGAGGCATCGTACCATGCGCCGAACCAAAGATGATAGTGCCGCATCATGGAGATTGACATTGGTCCGCCATGCCTTGTAGGCTGGCCGCCAAGACGTACTGAGCCACGCCGACTGTCCCATCTCTCGCGCCTTCCACGAGTCTTGCGCGTCTGATTCCCCGGTCTCCGCCGCCTTTACGCCGAAAGATCCAATCCGTCCGCACACCGGCTCCGGCATCGGTCAGATGAACGACCGTCCGACGGTGGTGTGTGATTCACCTGTCCGCGAAAGGAGCACGTCGATGAACCAGGAACAGTTTCGCCAGTTTTGGGAACAACTCCAGGCACCGCTGAAGGCCAAGTGGGACAAGATTACCGAGGCGGATTTGCAGGACATCGGAGGGGATCTGGGCAAATTCTCCGCCGTCCTCGAACAGCGATATGGCGCGGCGCAAAAAGACGAGGTCCGCACCTGGGCCGACCGCCGATACTCCCATTGGACCGGAAACTATATTGGCTACCAGGATCCGGAACCGACGCCGGCACCCACCGGTTCATCAGGGGGGAGCGTATGAAGAAGATCGTGATCAACCTCAGCTATGACCGCTTTTGCGTCAGCCATAAAGCCATTGTCCGCCTGCGGGAGTTGGGCCAAGCCGATGCGTTGCGGGAAGAGGATCGTGGAGCCCATTGGCCGGCCGCGGCCGGTCCCCGCGAGCCCAGCTTGAATCAGTATGGAGCCCTGATTCCTCGGGACGACGAGCATCTCGTCCGCGTCGTGGAAGAACTGGGGTCGGAGGCCAACGGCCATTGCGCGGACTTGAAGGTGGTCCTCATTCCGGATGACATGGCCTGGACCATCGACACGGCGGACGGCCTCGAACACGTGAGCGAAGCCCATCGGACGTGGCGGTAAGGGCCGCTCCGTTGCTGTCCATCCGTCGAGAATGAGGCGCCGCGCAGAGAACGCCTGCTGGCTCAGCATGAGTTGGGCCGGCGCGGTTCGTAGTCGGCGACGCCGCGCCGGTTATCGAGCTCAATCAGGCAGCACTCATCGAGCATCTTGCGCAACTGCTTTCGCCCGCGCTGCACCCGCGATTTCATACCGGGGACCGAGAGCCCCAGCCGGTCGGCCGCCTGTCGATGGGTGAGCCCTTCGAGTTCGACCAGCCTGATGGCCTCGCGATACTCGTCTGACAGGCGGTCGACCATCGGGCGAAGACACCCGGACAACTCGGTCCTGACCTCCGAATCCGACACCGCCGTGGAGTGGGAGACATCCGCTTCGAGGTCCGCCGCCAAACCGGCTGGAATCTCATGCCGCCGCTGCGATGAACGGTAGTGATCGATGATGACGTGGCGGGTGATTTGGTAGATCCATGAGAGCAGCCGGTCGGGATCCTCGAGCCGCTCCACGTGCCGGTGCACGCGCAGGAAGACTTCTTGGAGGATGTCGTCCGTGTCGGTGTCATGGCCGACCCGTTTACGAATGAAGGCCTTGAGGGCATCATGGACGTGCCGCCACGTCGTCTGCTCCGCGGTGTGTGCCATCGTCGCCTCCGCTATGCCCGACGCCAGTATGCCTGAAACGATGAGGTCCCGCGCACTGCGGCGCCGACCTGCTAGAGAGCCGGAAGCGCCGCCGGCTCCGATGTCGCCGTCGTACATCTTGAACTCCCGTTCCCGGATCCCGAGGGCGCGCAGCATCCCGTGCTGGAGACCGGACCGGTCACGGACAATTGTTCATGCACGGTGAACACTTCCCATGCATTCCCGTCGGGATCGGAAAACCAAATCTTGTCCTGGCGGGCAAAGCAGCAGGCGATATTGTCCTCCACGCGCTCGATGACGCCCTCCCGCTGTAAACGCTCTTTCCATGCAGCGATGTCCGCCGCCGAATCCACCTCGATGCCCAAATGATTCACTGCGCTGATGCGGCCTGTCGAGGAGACGAGAGAGAGATTCAAGGCCGGACGGGCGAGATCAAATTTCGCGTAGTCGCCGGTCTGTTTCTGCGGGGCTACGCCGAACACCTTGCGATAGAACGTCACGGAAGCCGGCACGTGGCGAACGTCGAGCGACAGATGTGGTCTCATGGCGGGTCTCCTTTCCTGCGGTTTCTCATCGAGGGTCCCATAGCCTTCACCCTATAGACGGAGCTCGGCCGAAAAGGATGCATGAACGCCCGCTGGGGAGACAGCCGGCGCGGTGCGGCTATCGCGGGTGCGGGAGCGATTGCAGCCGTTGGGTCAACCGGAGGTTCTCGTCGTCGTCGACGGGACAATCGATGACGGCCGGCCTGTCTTGTCGGAGCGCGTGTTCCAGAATGGGCCGCAGCTCTGTCGGCTCCGTGACGCGATAGCCGGCCGCCCCGAAGCTTTCCGCGTAGCGCACGACGTCCGGGTTGCCAAAATCCACCGACGACGTCCGGCCGAAGCGCACGCGCTGCTTCCAGCGGATCACGCCGTAGCCATTGTCCCGCCAGACCAAGATCACCACCGGGAGCTTCAGGCGCACCGCGGTTTCGAGCTCTTGCGAGTTCATGAGAAACCCGCCATCGCCGGTCACAGCCACGACGTGCCGTTCGGGGTACAGGAGCTTCGCCGCGATCGTGCCCGGGAGGGCGATGCCCATGGCGGCGAAGCCGTTGGACACGATGCAAGAATTCGGCGCCTCGCAGGGAAACATCCGCGACATCCAGAGCTTATGGGCGCCGACGTCGCAGATCACCACATCATCGGGAGCCAGGGCGCTACGGAGATCCTGCATGATGTGTTGTGGGCGCAGCGGCCAGGACCGTCGGCCGGTGAGCTCGGCCTCAAACCCGTCCGTCACCATCCGCCTCGCCTGCCGGCTCCACGGCTCATCGAAAGACGACAATTGTTGTCGAATGAGGTCGAGGGACAGGCGAAGATCACCGAGCACGCCGACGTCGACGATGTAATGCTCGTCCACTTCGGCGGGCGAGCCGTCGATGTGGACAATGCGCTTGTCACGGTTCGGGTTCCAAAAGCAGGGGGCATATTCCACAAAGTCGTAGCCCACCGCCAGGACCACATCGGCCTGCTCCATCACGACCGACGCATAGTCGCGGGCGGAGAGCCCGAGCGTATAGAGCGACAGAGGATCGCTGTCCGGCACCACGCCCTTCGCCATGAACGTATGGAGCACGGGAATGTTCGCGGCGCGCGCGAAGCTGCGCAGGGCGTCCGAAGCGCGGCCGCGGATCACCCCGTTGCCCGCGAGAATGATCGGCCGTTTGGCCCCCGCGATCGCGCGCACGGCGCGGAGCACTTGCGCGGGCGCAGGCTCCGGCATGACGGGGGCCTGCACGAAGAGCGGCGCCGCGGCCTCGGCCTCGCCGAGCGCCTGTTCCGCCACATCCTCAGGCAGCTCCAGATGCGTGGCGCCCGGTTTTTCGGTCTGCGCGATTTTGAACGCCTTACGCACCGCTTCCGGGATGACTTCGGCCTTCGGAATGGAGACATTCCACTTCGTGACCGGTTTGAACATTCCGAGCACGTCGATGTACTGATGCGATTCTTTGTGCCGCCGGTTCAGCGAGGCCTGGCCGGTAATGGCCACCAGCGGCGCGCGATCCAGATAGGCATCGACCACGCCTGTCAGGAGGTTGGTGGCGCCGGGTCCCAGCGTGGAGAAGCATACCCCGGCCTGGCCGCTCAGCCGGCCATAGACGTCCGCCATGAACGCGGCTCCTTGCTCATGCCGGGTCTCGATCACGCGGATCCGGGAATCCAGCAATGCGTCGGTGAGCTCCAAGGTCTCTTCGCCCGGGAGGCCGAAGAGGACGCGCACGCCTTCATTCTCAAGACAGCGGACGAGCAACGCCGCGGCATTCATGGACGACACTCCTTCACGAGACCTTCGGAGACGCTCCTCGCCGCGTCGGCCGGTGTACCCGCATCAGGTCGCACCACAGGCGGACCGGCCGGTTCTTCCAGGCTCCGTCCGATGACGGTCGCGACGGCGCCAGGCATGCGGGCCGTCGGCCATGCACCGAGCGGCGGGCCGGCTCCCCAGGCGGCCGCGATCGCCTGTTTGAGAGCCTGCGACGGCGCGTCGATCGTCCGGACGAACGCGCGATGCGGCCGGTCCGCCCGGTAGTCCGGTTGTCGCCGGGGGTGCTTGAGATACCGTGCGATCAGATCAACCGGCATGCCGTGCAGGATGGTGCCATGAAACAGGAGGGCCCGGCGCGTGCGTCGCTGGGCGTTTCCCGAGATTTTCCTGCCGTCGATCGCCAGATCGCTGATTCCTTGAAAAGCGACGCCCGGCTCCCATCGATGGAGCGCCCTGGCGAGCCGCCCCAGGATGAACCGGTTGGTCGTGCGGATGCCGCCGAGATCCGGGTGCAGCGTGAGCGGGAGCACCAAGGCATACGAGAGGCATCCTGGTCCCTGCAGGATCGTCCCCCCGCCGCTGGCCCGCCTAAGGACGGCAAGGCCGTCCCGTGCGCAGGCCTCGACATGGACGTCGTCGTCCAGGCGGCAGGCCCGGCCCAGCACGACGAAGTGGCGGTCGCTCTCCCAAAAACGGAGCACGGGATCACCGCCGCGCTCGTCCAACTCGTCGAGCAGCGCCTCGTCGAGCGCGAGATTCTCGACCGGAGAGGGAAGCGTCAGATCAAGCAGCCGGATTGCGCGCCGGCCGTCAACGCTTGGGTGTATAGAGATGTGTGGCCTGTCCATGGAACAGTTCGGCCGCCTCCATGACCGTCTCGCTCAGGGTCGGGTGCGGATGGATCGAGGCCGCCAAGTCTTCGGCCACCGCGCCCATTTCCACCGCCAGCACGCCTTCGGAGATGAGCTCACCGGCGCCGGCTCCGCAGAGGCCCACGCCGAGAATCCGGCCGGACTCCGCATCGCACACGAGCTTCGTGAGACCCTCGTTGCGGTTCAGCGTCGTCGCGCGACCACTGGCCGCCCAGGGGAAGCGCGTGATCTTCACCGGGTGTCCGGACGCTTTGGCGGCTTCTTCCGTGAGACCGCACCAGGCGATTTCTGGATCGGTGAAGACGACGGCGGGAATCGCCGCCGCGTCGAATGCCGCCTGCCGGCCGGCGATCACGTTGGCTGCGATCAATCCTTCATGCGTGGCCTTATGAGCGAGCATCGGCTCTCCCACCACGTCGCCGATCGCGAAGATAGCGGGCTCGCCGGTGCGCATCTGCCGATCGACCTGCACGAAGCCTTTCTCCGAGACCGCGACTTTCGTGTGCTCGAGCCCGAGCTGCTCGCTGTTGGCTCTTCGCCCCACCGCGACGAGCACCCGGTCGAAGATCTCGGTGCTGGGACCGTCGGAACCCGTGAAAGTCGCGGCCACTCCGTCCTCCCTGGACGCGAGTTTCTCGACCGTGGTCTGCAGTCTGATCGCCTTGAAGCGCCGCTGCAGGCGTTGCTGCAGCGGCCGCACGAGATCCGGGTCTGCGCCGTTGAGCAGGCGCGGCAGGGCTTCGACGACCGTCACCTCGGCGCCGAGCGCCTGATAGACGGTGCCCAGCTCCAGGCCGATATAGCCGCCGCCCACGACCAAGAGGCGCCCGGGAATGTCCGGCAGCTCGAGGGCGCTCGTGGAATCCATCACCCGGGGATCTTCGAGCCCGAGCGATTCAGGCACGGCGGGGCGCGAGCCGGTTGCGAGGATCGTGTGGGCGCACGAGAGGTCACGGGAGCCGTCGGGGCCTGACAGCCTCAGGGTCGTCGCATTTGTGAACGCCGCCCGCGCCTGGATCACCTCGACCTTGCGGCTGCCCGCCAAGAACCGCACGCCTTTGGTGAGTTTGCCGATGATGGCCTTCGTCCGCTCGCGCAGCGCGTCGAGATCCACGCGGGGCTTGTCGAAATGGATCCCCCAAGCCTGCGCGTCTTCCGCGTCGGTGAGCAGCCGGGCCGCATGCAATAACGCCTTCGAGGGAATGCATCCGCGCAGGAGACAGACGCCCCCCAGCTGCGGTTCTTGGTCGATCAAGGCGGTGCGCAGACCCAGATCCGCGGCGTGAAAGGCGGCGGCATAGCCGCCCGGCCCCGCGCCGATCACCGCAACGTCATAATTGTTTGTCTGGTTCATCTGGTTTCTCTGGTTTGTTTGGTTCGAAACTTCGTCCTCGGCGCGTAGCCGTCACGTATCACCCCTTCTATTTCCATTGTATACGTGTCTGGTACCGATCTGGGTGTCCGATGAACCAGAGAAACCGAACAAACCGAATAGACCAGACAAACTCTTTAGAGGCCGAGAAACATCGCATGCACGTCCTCGAGGGCCTTGACGATCTCGTTGGTAAAGCGCGCGCCCACCGCGCCGTCCACCAGCCGATGGTCGTAGGCCACGCAGAGGCGCAGCACCCGGCGGGGGACGAATTGGCCGTCGCGATAGACCGGCGTCACTTGGGCCCGGCCCACCCCCAAGATGCCGGCTTGCGGCGGGTTGATGATGGGCGTAAACGGCCCGGCGCCGAGCCCGCCCATGTTGCTGACCGTGAAGGTCGCCCCGCGCAGCTCTTCGAGCGTGACCTCGCGCTTCCGCGTGCGTTCCGCCAGATCGGCCAGCTCCACGGAAATTTGAAAGAGGTCTTTGTGGTCGACATCGTGCACGACCGGCACGATGAGTCCCGCCGGCGTGTCCACCGCCACACCGATGTTGTAATAATCCTTGTAGACCACCTCGCCGTTGGTGAGATCGAGCGTCGCGTTCAATTGCGGGTACAGCTTGAGCGCATGGACCACGGCTTTCAGGAAGAGGCTGGTGAGCGTCAGTGTGGCCCCTTTCTTTTTGAACTCCGGGGCGTACCGCTTGTGCAGCTCCATCAGCTCGGTGATGTCGGCATCCTGGAATTGATGGACGTGAGGGATGGTCGTCCAGGCGTGCGTCATGTTGGCCGCGATCTTCCGCCGCAGCGATGGGAGCGGTTCGCGGCGCTCGCTGCCGTAGGTGGTGGTGAAGACGTCCCCTGTGCCGGGCGATGCGCCGACGCGCCGCGTCCGTTCCCGCACGAAC
>CAZXRB010000033.1:0-37361 GCA_964642845.1 uncultured Nitrospira sp. | reverse complement strand
GTGAACGTCGCGTTGCTGTCGCTGGCGCTGGGCAATCGGGCCGGCTATCCCAAAGTCGAACTGGCCGATTTGGGCTTGGCCGCCCTGTTCCATGACTTGGGCAAGGCGACGATTCCGCTGGAGGTGTTGAACAAGCCGGGCGAGTTTACCGAAGACGAGTGGGCTGCCATGCGGAACCATCCGACCGAAGGGGTGCTCAGCCTCGCCGAGCTTCGCGGCATCACGAATCTGCCGGCCAGGATGGCGGCGGCCTCGTTCGAGCACCACATGAACCTCGATTATTCCGGCTACCCCAAGCTCAAAACACCCTGGAAGCTGTCGCTGACCGGCCGCATCCTCACCATCGCGGACTGTTACGATGCCATGACCTCGTCCCGCGTCTACCGGCGTGAACCGATGTCGCCGTCCAGGGTCCTGAACATCATGTTCAACAAGGCGGGCAAGAGCTTCGACGCGACGTTGTTGAAGCTGTTCGTGAACTGCGTCGGGATCGTGCCGATCGGCAGCCTCGTGGTGCTCGATACGGAAGAGCTCGCCGTCGTGCTGAAGCCCGCCGTCGACAAGGCCGACGCCGAACGGCCGCTGGTGCGCATCATCACTGACCCGCAGGGCAACCCCATCGACCACGGCCCGGAGGTCGATCTGGCGCAAAAGGACGACACCGGACGCTACCCCTACAGCATCGTCCGCCTGATCGACAACACGGAATACAAGTTCGACACCAGCCGCTACTTCCTCTGATCCTCGGCCAGCGCTTGACAGGCCTGCGGCGCGCGGCTATTCTCCCGCCGACCATCCACATAGCGCGTTGACCCGCAGAAGGAGCCCATTTCCATGCCAAGTCTTGTGACCCGGACGCTCGGCGTCCTCGCTCTCTGGTCCCTCGCGATGCTTCCATTCCCGCTTCAGGCCGCCGAGACGTTCAAAATGGGCGTCGTCGACCCTCAGACTGTGCTGGAAAAATCGAAGGCCGGGAAAAAGGCGTTGGACGGCCTGAAAGAGTATGTCTCGACGAGGCAGAAGCTCCTCGCCCGGGACGAGGAAGAGCTGCGGAATTTTGAGAAACAGCTCAAAGACCAGGCGTCCAAATTGAGCGAAGCGGAGAAGAAAGAAAAGGAAGCGCAGTTTCGAACCAAGATTCAGGAATATCAGAAACGCGCCCAGGAGTTTAACCAGGAGCTGCAAGGCAAGCAGAAGGAATTGGTGGACGACTACATGAAGAAGATCTCGGCCGCCACGCAGACCGTGGCGGAAAAAGGCGGCTTCTCGCTGGTCGTGGACAAGGGCAGCGAGCAAACCGTGAAGATCGTGATCTATAACAAGGATACGATCGATTTGACGGAGCAAGTGATCAAGGAATTCGACCGCACGAACAAGTAACGCGTCTTCAGCCGGAAGCCGGCCGCTCCACGGGGTAGCCGGCTTCCCGCCAGGCTCGAATGCCGCCCGTCATCGACGTCACGTTCCGATACCCCATCTGCTGCAACGCATCCGCCGCCAGCACCGACCGATAGCCGCCCCCGCAATACAAGATAATGGCCGCGTCCTTGTCCGGAACGGCCGTTTCAATGTCCCGTTCGATGATCCCCTTGCCGAGATGGCGGGCACCCCGCGCGTGGTCCGCCGCAAATTCGTGGTCCTCCCGCACGTCGATGAAGTGGACCGGATCGCCTCTATCGAGCGCCGCTTTGGCTTGCTCAACGGTGCACTCCTTGACGCGCCGCCTCGCTTCTTCCACCAACCGCAAGAACCCCGGACTGTGCTTCATGCCTCCTCCGTCAGAACAACGTGGTCTGGATGTCCTCAGGCCGGCGGAAGGTGCGGGGGATCGTGTCGGCGTCGTCAGCCGGAAATCCGGCCTTGCGCCGCGAGACGGCAAGCAGCCGTTCGATCGTCCGCCAGTATTCACCGGTGCCGCTGTGGCGGTGGAAAAACCGGCCGTCCGTCAAGGCGCCGCCGCGCACCTCTCTCAGTCGATGGGTGATCTTGTCGATCCGGTCGGGAAACGCTTCACGCATCCGCTCCAAAAAGACCGGCTCCACGCTTCCGGATAGCCGGACCAAACTGGAGGTCGCCGTCGAGGCACCGGCCTCGCGCGCACGCGTCAACAGCTCGGGAATATCTTCGTCGTTCAGTCCGGGGATGATGGGTGCCACAGAAATCCCCGTCGTGAGACCGGCCTTGGAGAAGGTCTGCATCGCCTCGAATCGCCGGCTGATGGAAGGCGCATGGGGTTCCACCCGCCGCGCCACGTCATCGGAAGCGAAGGCGATGCTGAAATAGACCCGCACCCACGCTTCTTGAGCCAGGCGACGCAGCACGTCGAGATCGCGCAGCACGAGCACGCCTTTCGTGATGATCCCCACCGGATTGCGATAGTCCGCGCACACTTCCAAGCAGGCACGCGTGAGGCCGTAATGGGCTTCGAGCGGTTGATAGCAATCGGTATTGCCGGAGAACAGAACCAGTTCGCCCCGCCACGACCGCTTGTCAAAGGACCGGGCGAGCAGCCGAGGCGCGTCCTCCTTCACGATGATCTTGCTGTCGAAATCGGTGCCGGCGCCGAAGCCCCAATATTCGTGCGACGGTCTCGCGTAGCAATAGGCGCAGGCATGGAAACAGCCCCGATAGGGGTTCACGCTCCAACGGAACGGCAGGTCCGGGCTGTCGTTGCGGCTGAGGATGTCCCGCGTCGCGTCCTGGTACACCGAGAGCTTGGCGGCGGGAGCCGGCTCCAACAACTCGCGATGGCACGACTCGAAGGGATTGGGCGGGTTGGACACCACACGCATGACCGCTATGGTGGCGCGGGCGAGAGAGGCTTGTCAAACGCGGCGGTTCGCGGCGCTCGCGTTGACTCCCTATCGGTCGGGTGCTAGATTCCGAACGATTTGTGAGGTCTGTCCGTGCACGATGTAAAACAGCTGCGTGACCACCTGGACGCCATGAAGACGGCGCTCGGCCCTCGGGGACAGGATGTCCCCTGGGATGTCATCCAAAAACTCGGCGAAGAACGAAGGGCCCTGACGGCGCAAGTCGAACAGCTGCGCCATCAATTGAAGAAAGGCTCTGATGAAGTGGCCCGTCTCCGGCGGGCGAAAGAATCCGCCGACGCGGCCATGGCCGCGATGAAGCAGCTCGGGGATCGCATCAAGGAAATCGAGGGCGGCTTGAGAGGCGTTGAAGAGACGCTGGGCGATCTCGCCCTGCGGATTCCCAACCTGCCTCATCCCTCGGTGCCGATCGGACGGGACGCGTCGGAGAATGTGGAGGTTCGCCGGTGGGGGACACCGCCCGCCTTCACTCAATCCCCCAAGCCGCATTGGGACATCGGCGAGGCACTCGGCATACTGGACTTCGATCGCGCCGCCAAGATCGCCGGCGCCCGATTCGCCGTGTTGACTGGCGCCGGCGCACGCCTGGAGCGGGCGTTGATCAACTACATGCTCGATCGCCATACGGCGGAGCACGGTTATCGGGAAGTGCTGCCGCCGTTGATCGTGAACCGGCAAACGATGACCGGGACAGGACAATTGCCCAAGTTCGAGGAGGACTTGTTCAGGCTGAAAGACGACGATCTGTTCTTGATCCCGACGGCCGAAGTGCCGGTCACCAACCTGCACCGGGACGAAATCCTGGCGGAAGAGGCCCTGCCCCTTCGCTATACGGCCTATACGCCCTGCTTCCGGCGCGAAGCCGGCTCCTATGGCAAAGACACCCGGGGACTGATCCGCCTCCATCAATTCAACAAGGTCGAGCTCGTGGCGTTTTCGACGCCGGCCCGGTCTTATGAAGAGCTGGAACGGTTGACAGGGCATGCGGAATCCATTCTCCAAGGGTTGGGGCTTCCCTATCGGGTCGTAACGCTCTGTAGGGGGGATCTGGGCTTTTCGGCGGCCAAAACCTATGATATCGAGGTGTGGCTGCCGTCCCAGCAGCAGTATCGGGAAATCTCGTCGTGCAGCAATTTTGAAGCGTTCCAGGCCAGACGCGCCAACATCAAGTATCGTCCGGCTGGGGGCGGGAAGAAGGACGTAAAGCCCGACTATCTCCATACTTTGAACGGCTCTGGGCTGGCCGTGGGCCGGACCGTCGTGGCAATTCTTGAGAACTTTCAGCAACCGGACGGATCGGTCCTGATTCCGAAGGCCTTGCAGCCCTACCTCGGCGGGCTGGATCGGCTCCTGAAGGCGTAGCGGAAGATCACGGTACGGAGGGGTGACGGAGTGGCCGAACGTGCCAGTCTTGAAAACTGGAGATGGGGTCACCCATCCGCGAGTTCAAATCTCGCCCCCTCCGCCATGGTTCGCCCCCTGCCCCGGCCCCCCAGTGACTAGGTAAACTACTACTTGCCCCCGGGCGATTTGTCTGTTTTATTGATCATTGGGTGAAGGTGACCGCTCTAGGCATGCCCACCTTAGGGCGGTAAGAGGTTTCTGCTCCCTCCTGGGGAAACCTGCCTTCACCCACGGACTTATTTCAACGATCTCCTGTTCCTCGGTTCAATTCTGCCATCACAGACGGGCACAGGCTGGGGGGAGCATGCCGCTGACATGGTCCCCTCCCAGCGAGCGTCCTCCTCGTCCCATATCCATCCCCACTTTCGTGGCATAGCCTCCCACCACTACGGTATTTCGAGAGCGCCGGCTTTCCTTTTATTCTCTGATCGCAGCCCATCATGGATGTGGTCTCGAAGGGCCTCAGAGAGAGGAGGTACTGGCGATGCAGAAACAATTGGGCAAGGTGGGAGCCATCCGCCGTGAGGTGCATGGAAAGGCCTGTATCTTCTGCGGGGGACATACCTACCAGCTGGTGTTGCGCGCGAGCGACCTCTCAGAGCACGCCGGTCTCGTGGTCCGCTGTACCAAGTGCCACCATCCGCGTGAGCTGGACGAAGATTTTCGCAAGATTCTCTGGATGTGACCTTCGCGGCATACCGCCGGTGGGACCCGGCTTGATGGACAGGAGGAGACATGCCCGTGATGTTATGGATCGCACAACGCCGTCGCAGACAGCAAACGCGGAAAGCGCTGCAGATGTTGGCGCTGAGTGGAGTCGTACGACCGAGCCATGTCGAGCCCCGTTACTGCGTGCCGCTGATCACGCTGAAGGCCCTGAACCACTCGGACCGCGCGGCCTCCATCCCGCCACCCACCCCCGTCGTGGAACGCCCTGTCGGCGCTCCCGCCATCCGCCCCGCATCATCCTCCCCGACACGGCAGAGCTTCGGACTGTCTCTGGGAGCACTGCTGAAACGGCTCGACGGCCTGCGCGTAGGCTCATTGGCCCACTTCTGTTCTGACAATTGACCAGCTGCTGCTCCGTCTTGTACCGCTCCCCGGCGCTGAGGTAAGATGGCGCTCGTCAGCGGATTGCTCCTGCCCTGATGACCCCGCACGGTGATGCGGGCGTGTCCCTTACAGCATGCCGAGTTGGAGAGGTGGCCGAGTGGCCGAAGGCAACGGTTTGCTAAACCGTCGTAGGGACCAAAATCTCTACCGAGGGTTCAAATCCCTCCCTCTCCGCCATTAGACGGTGACGCTGTTCCTGCTGCGGCCTCCTGCGCGGTCAGTGCCCCACGGAGGAGGAGCGTCGTGCACATTTTCTATTGTGGGATCGAACCCCGTATCGTATGGTAGGACGAGCTTGTGCTCGTTTGAATTTGAAGAAAGGACAGAGAATGCGCCACATCCTGCTCGTCTTGACCTCACTTCTCCTGATAACGTCCGTGTCCTTCGCCAGCGCCCCTGAGCCGGCCACGGAGGATCAGAAGACCCTGTATGCGCTGGGCTTGGCTATCAGCCAGTCGTTGGGAGCGTTCACCCTCTCCGAGGCGGAATTGGAATTCGTCAAAAGCGGGATGGCTGACGGCGTCCTGAAGCGGACGCCCAAGGTCGATTTGCAAACCTTCGGGCCCAAGATCCAGCAGCTCCAGCAAGCCAGAGCGGCGGTCGTGGCCGAATCGGAAAAGAAGGCGGGTGCCGCATATCTCGCCAAAGCCGCCGGAGAGAAGGGCGCGACGAAGACCGAGTCGGGCATTGTCATCACGCCGATCAAGCCCGGGACCGGCGCCGCGCCCAAAGCGACGGACACCGTCAAAGTGCATTACCACGGCACGTTGATCGACGGAACGGTCTTCGACAGCTCCGTCAAGCGCGGGGAACCGGCCACGTTCCCGCTCGGGCAAGTGATCAAATGCTGGACCGAAGGGGTCCAACACATCAAGGTCGGCGGGAAGAGCAAGCTCGTCTGCCCGGCCAATCTGGCCTATGGAGATCGCGGATCGCCGCCGATGATCAAGCCTGGGGCCACGTTGGTCTTCGAAGTGGAGCTCCTGGACATCGTTGCGAAATGACGCCGGCCCTCGTCTTCACGAGAGTGGCGGCTTGACCGAGTAGAGGAGTCTGCGGTATCGTCCATCCCCTCCAAGCGCCATACCGGCTCCCCGTGCCGAGGTAGCTCAGTTGGCAGAGCACAGCCCTGAAAAGGCTGGTGTCGACAGTTCGATTCTGTCCCTCGGCACCACAACCCCTTCACGAGTCTTCCATTGCGGCATTCTCAGCCCGATAGATCCATGCTGACTCACTACGCGCTCCGAGTCCTCAAGGGCTCCTTTGCGCGGCTATTCGTCCTTGAACTGGTGATCCCGATAGGCAGCCAGGGTGGACGCCAGACGGGCTTTCAGATCCAACCGTTTCGGTTTGCCCGTCGAGGTGTAGGGCACATCCTGACCGAAGAGAATCACTTTGGGGCGCTTGGAGAAATGCAGCCGTCTCCGGCAATATTCCCGCAGGCTGGCCTCTATCGCGGGTCCGGCCTCGCCTCGCGGCACCACGTAAGCGGCGATCTCTTCGCCGTAGTACCGGTTCTCGAACGGGACGGCCATCGCGAACCGGACAAGCGGATGACTCTTCAATGCGTCGTCGATTTCAAGGGGAGAGATATTGACGCCGCCTCGGATGATGAGTTCCTTCAGGCGGCCGCAGATGAAAAAAAACGGTCGTCCCTCCCCGTCCCGCGCGTAAAACCCCTCATCCCCAGAACGAAACCAGCCCCACTTGAAGGCCGCCTCGTTGGCGTCGTCCCGTTTGAAGTAGCCGGCGCACACGGTCCCGCCGCGGATGCAAATCTCTCCCCGTGCCATTTCCGGCAGCGGCTGTCCCTCACCGTCGAGGATCGTCATCATATTGTGCCTCAGGGGGATGCCGATGGAGGGGAAATCGTGGTCTCTCAGCCAATGGCGATGCTCAACGGGCGACAGATCGTTCGGCAGAAAGCAGGAATAACAGGTGGTTTCGGACAAGCCGTAGCCGTGGCGGATGGGAAAGCCGAACCGGTCTTCAAACCGCGCGGCCGTGTCTTTGAGCAACGGACCCGCGCCGCAGATGAATCCCCCGAACCGGTCGAGCCGATAGCGGAAGCGGTCCTCGTCGGCGTCCAGGAGAAATTCCAGCAACGTCGGCACCACGCTCACGCAGGCCACGCGTTCGTCGTCGAGCCGCTCCCAAAACCGGCCGCTTTTGAATTTCCGGTTCAGCACGACGCTGCCCTTGCAGTAAGACGGCGTGACGAGCGTGACGACGATGCCGTTGACGTGATGAATAGGCAAGACGCACATCAGGCGCGAGCCGGCTCCGAATCCGTGCCAGCCTGCGATGGCATCGGCGTCGATCAGGAGGTTGGCGACCGTGAGAATCACGCCCTTCGGCGGTCCGGTGGTGCCGGAGGTATAGATGATGAGGGCTTCACTATCCAGGCTAGCGGCATGAGGCATGAGGCCAGACGTCGGAGGGGGCGCTTCCCTCGTGCCTCTAGCCCCGTGCCCCACGCCATCCAAGAACGCTTCATCATTCACAGCGACCACCTCGCGCACCAGGGGAAGGCTCGGTTGAAGAGCTTTGATCTCCTCGTAGCAGTCCCGCCAGCACAAGACCGCCGAAACTTCCGCATGGTCCAGAATGTACCGTTTCTTGTCCGCCGGCTCCTCGATATTGATCGGCACGACGGCGACCCCCAAGGTCCAGGCCGCGAAGTAGATCAGCGCGGTGACGTCGTGGTTGAACAGAACGGTCCCGATCCGGTCGCCGTGGGTCACGCCGAGCCGTTCGCGTAGAAAGCCGGCGGTACGCTCGACCAGCGCGCCGAACTCGGCGTAGGAGTAGGTGCGTCGCACGCCGCGGTCGTCGTCGCGGTAGGTCAGAAAGTTGTGGTGGACGAGTTCCCGATCGTAAATCCTCGACCGGAAGAACTCCGCGAACGACCGCCACGGCAGGTCGCAGGGGGGACCCGGCATCTCATGGGCTTGCCGGATTCGGTCACGCACGTCGGTCAAGCGGCTCATAGGGTCGTGGCGCCGGCCCGACATACAGGGCACGCGGCCGGATCAACCGGTTGTGGTCTTGCTGCTCGATGACATGCGCGCACCAGCCGGTGATGCGCGAGCAGACGAACAGCGGCGTGTACAGGTCATAGGGAATGCCCATGAGGAGATAGACCACCGCCGTGTAGAAATCGAGATTGGGATAGAGGCCCTTCTCCTCGCGCATGAGGCGATCCACCGTGGAGGCGATCTCGTACCAGCGGGTGTCGCCGCACAGATGGCTGAGTCGTTCGGCATGCCGTTGGATGATGGCCGAGCGCGCATCGCCTTTCCGGAGCACCCTGTGGCCGAATCCCATGATGCGCTGTTTCCGGGCCAACGCCTCGCGCACCCACGAGTCCGCCCGCTCCGGGCTGCCGATGTCCACCAGCATCGCCGCGACCGCTTCATTGGCGCCCCCGTGGAGCGGACCCTTCAGGGCCGCGACTGCCGCGGTGATCGAGCCGTGCAGGTCGGTCAAGGTCGAGGCCGTAACGCGGGCGGCGAACGTCGAGGCGTTGAACTCGTGTTCGGCGTACAGAATGAGCGAAACATTCAGCGTCTCCGCCATGGCTTGGGCCACGGGATCCTTACCGCGGCCGGTGAGGAGGAACAGCAAGCTCTGGGCAAAAGTCTGGTCGGGATCGGGACTCATCGAGAGTCGTCCAGTCCGTGCGTGGTGAATTTCGGCGACCAACGGGGGGATCTGGCTCAGCAGGCGCATGGATTTCCGAAGATTGGCCTCGCGGGACCCGTCCTGCGCGTCCGGATCGGTGAGGCCCAGCAACGAGATGCCGGTGCGCAGCACATCCATCGGATGCATCTCCGGGCGCACGAGTTCCATGAAGCGGCGAACCGGCTCCGGCAAGGGCCGGTTTCTCACGAGCGTGTCCGAGAACTCCTGGAGCTCCGTCCCCGTCGGGAGACGGCCGAAGAGGAGGAGATAGGCCACGTCTTCGAAACTGCTCCACTCCGCCAGGTCTCCGACCGCATAGCCCCGGTAACGGAGACCGGCCTCTCCTTCGTCCACGAGACAGAGGGCTGATTCCCCGGCGATCACGCCTTCCAGGCCGGGACTGTAGGGAGGACGACCTTTCACATCAGTCGCGGGAGAGGGGCTCAGTGCCTGGTTCATACATCTTTCCTCCCTGTGGTCCTCGAGCATCCATATAGCCGAGCAGATCGTAGAGCTCTTGTCGCGTCATCATGTGATGGAGCCAGTCGCGCTGGGTGCCGAACAACTTCAGTTCGGCCAGCAAGTCGGTGATGGCGCGCATGGCCGTCCGCAGCGCGGTGACGGGAAACAGCACGCCGCGATACCCGAGCGATTCGAATTCGGCGACGCTCAGGAGAGGCGTTTTCCCGAACTCGGTCATGTTGGCGATCAGCGGCACGCCGCCGTGTGTCTTGCTGATCGTCCGCGCGAAGAGGCGGAACTCTTCCGCCGACTCCAGCGCCTCGGGGAACAGCGCGTCGGCTCCGGCTTCCGCGTACCTGGCGGCCCGCCGGAACGCGGCGTCGAGCCCTTCCACACTGCGGGCATCCGTCCTGGCCACGATCATGAAATCCCGATCGCGTTTGGCGTGGACGGCCGCCTCGATTTTGGCGGCCATCTCCTCGACCGACACCAGGCGTTTCCCCGGAAGATGGCCGCATTTTTTCGCCGGTTCTTGATCTTCGATCTGCATGCCGGCAAGGCCAGCCTCTTCGAAGGCTTTCACGGCTGCTCCAACGGCGGAGGGACCGCCATACCCCGTGTCCGCGTCCACGATGGTCGGGATGGACACGGCCTGGGCGATTCTGCCTGCTTCCGCCGTCACCTCCTCCAGCGTGAGCAGTCCGATGTCGGGGATTCCCCGGCAGGCGGAGAGCGCCGCTCCTGAGACATACACCGCTTCGTAGCCGGCCCGCTCAATCTGCATGGCGACCAGCGCGTTGAAGGCGCCGGGAATGGCGACGGTGCGCCGGCCCAACAACGCCCGCAATCGGGCCGCCTTCGTCCCTGCCTCTCCATCCCTGGCTTGTTTCATAGTCGCTCACCCTCACGCGTCGACTCGGAGCAAGGGCATCAGGGCGCCGATATCCTCGACTCGGTCCAGCTCCCATACAAACCGCAGGAGCCGGTCGACGCGCGCCCGATCGAGTCGTCGTGAAGCCAGCCGGCGCAACTTCGCTTCCAGATCCCGATCCGACATGGGATTGCCGGGATGCCCCAGCGGAATGTCCACCTGCTTCATGTAGGTTTTTCCCGCTTCCGTTGTGACCGTGATGCGGGTCGGCATGGCTTCGGGGTACCGCGTCACGAACTCGGGTTGCCGGACGACGCGGACCTTCTGCATCAAGTGGCGTACGGCGGTATCGCGCAATCGTGCCGGAGTAAACGACTGCAGCGTCACGCGGCCGTCGAGCAACGCGACGGCCACGCAGTAGGGAAAACTGTGATCCGCTGTTTCTCTCGTCGCCGGCTGCCACTTTTCAGGATCGCGCCCGATGATTTCGATCGCGACGTCATAGCTCCCAAGCTCAATATCGGCGATATGGTCGAGGGCGCCAGGGCCTTCGGACGCCAACAGCTCGGCGCGCAATGCGAGCGCCGCTTCGACCGCCGTCTGCGCGTGATACTCCACGGGGTAGTGTTTGATGTACGTGTCCAGGATTTTGAACCCGGGGGACTGGCTCCCGCCCCTGGCGGGGGCCTGTCCCCGTTCCCCAGCTGCAGGGACTGCCCCCCTTCCGCCGGGGTCTGTCCCCGTCCGGGAAATTGGTCCCCGTTCTGCAGCGAAGGGCGGCAACTCGAACGGCCCCGAGACGAGTTTCATGAACCCCTTCTCGCCTTCGAAGATCGGAGACGGGCCCGTCATGCCTCGCTGAGCCAGCAAGGCGGCGAACACGCCGTTGCGGGCGGCATTCGAGAAGGCGCAGGCTTTCCACATGGAGAGGTCGCCGACCCGCGTCTGCCGCAGCGCGACGTTCGCGATGCCGGCCAGGTTGACGGCGTGCAGCGTGTGCGCCTCGGACAGCTTCAAGACCTTGGCTGTGGCGAGCGCGGACGAGATGGGGCCGTACGTCACGTGGTCCCAGCCGCGCGGCCGCAGCGCCGCGGCGTCGCAGAGCCGGCATTGCACTTCGTAGGCGAGCGCGATGGCCTGAATCACCCGCTTGCCGGACGCGCGCGTCGCCTCGCCGACCGCCAGCACGGCCGCGATATTGTCGGAGGGATGCGCCGGTTCCTTGGCGAGGTAGGTATCGTTGAAATCGAGATAGCGGACGAGCGCGCCGTTGGCGAAGGCCGCGAGATCGGGGAGCGTCTTGTGTCTCGTGCCCCACAGGGTGGCGCCGTGCCGCACCGTCACGGTTTGAGCGAGCTGGCGCGCGATCCGGCAGGGCGGCGCGTTCCAGGCACCGAGCGCGCAACCCAGGCTGTCGAGCACCCGCCGTTGTACTTCATGCACGACGGCCTCGGGCAAGTCGTCGTAGCAGAGCCCCTGGGAATAGCGTGCGAGGCGATCCGCGAGCATTTTGTTTTCACCAATGCCTATTGACCAATGACCGGTGACGTATTTCTCCGTCGATTCACGCGCCGGCCACCTTCGCCTGTCGTTTTTCGAGAAAATCCCGAACGGCCTCCTGCTTGTCGCGAGTGACGCACAACTTCCCGAACAATTCCGCTTCCCTGGCCAACCCTTCGGACAGAGGGATGTCGAGTCCTCCTCTGATGGCGTGCAGTGCCGCTTCGATGGCGGCCGCCCCGCGCGCCGTCATGAGCGCGGCGACGGCTTCCGCCTGCCCCATCAGTTCCTGGGACGGGACGACGCGGCTCACCAACCCGATCTTGAGCGCCTCCTCCGCGGAGAGACTCTCGCCTGTCAGAATCATCTCCGCCGCCTTGGACGCCCCCACGAGTCGCGGCAACCGTTGCGTGCCGCCGAAGCCGGGGATCAGACCCAACTTGATCTCCGGCAAACCCAACTGGACCCCGGAGGCGGCAAGGCGGATGTGGCAAGCCAGGGCCAGCTCAAGGCCTCCACCGACACAGGTGCCATTGATCGCCGCCAGCACAGGCTTGTCGCACCGCTCGAACCGGCTGAACAGGGCCTGTCCACGGAGGGCAAACTCGGTTCCGGCATGGCTGGTGTTCAGATGGGTCAACTCATGGATGTCCGCTCCGGCGCAAAAAAAGCGTCCGGATCCGGTCACAATCACGGCGCGAATATAGTCGTCGTCTTCCACCTGGCTCACTACTCGTTGGAGCTCTGCGAGCAGGGATGCGTTCAGCGTATTGGCCGGCGGATTATGCAAGGTAATGCGGGCGACGTTGTGCGAGATGGTCAAGAGATGGTGCGTCATGGCAGTTCCCCGTGTTGTTCAGAGCTCGTTCGGTTTTCGCATCTCGGCACGGAGGGACTCCTGGCCCAGATGGCGCAGCCGTTGATGCTCGGCGATGGCGGTCACGAGCTCCGGCAGCCCTTCTCCGGTGGTGGCCACGGTGCGAAGCACGGTCGGGCACCATTCGCGCAAGTCCCGCACCGCCGCGTCCGCGCCGGGCTGGTCGGCCTTGTTGACCACCAGAATGTGCGCCATTTCGAGCAAGCCGGCTTTCATAGCCTGGATGTCGTCGCCCAGCCCGGGCGCGACGACGGCGACGACCGTGTGCGCATGATGCATCACGTCCACTTCGCTCTGCCCGACTCCGACCGTTTCGATCAGAATGACGTCGTAGCCCGCCGCCCTCAGCACCGAGGTCGCCTCGCCGGTCGCTCGAGCGAGTCCTCCCTGATGTCCCCGGGTGGCCATGCTCCGGATGTAGACTTCCCGATCCAACACATGGTCCTGCATTCTGATGCGATCGCCGAGCAGCGCGCCGCCGGTCACGGGACTGCTGGCATCGACGGCCAGCACGGCGGTCTTCATGCCGAGCTGCCGGTAGGCGGCGACCAGACGGGCGATGAGCGTGCTCTTGCCGGCGCCGGGATAGCCGGTCACACCGACCATGAGTGCGGGACGTGGGGCGCCGGACAGCAGGCATAGCGCGGCCGCGCCGTCGGGATGCTGATCCTCCAGCCATGAAATCAGCCGCGAGATCGCGCGGACATTGCCGGCCTTCACCTGCTCGGCCACGACGGCCTTCGGTCCGGCTTCCTGTGTCCTCTGCGCGGTGGATCTATTCATGGCACAGGCTCCTGCGGACGCCGGCTATCGAGCACACGGGACAGTCGCGACGAAAGCGTACGATGCAGCGTGCCTTCCAACTGCCGTGCCGCCGCCACCACAAGCCGCTCATCCACGTGGACCGTGGCTCCCGAGGCCTTCAAGGCATAGACCACGTCTTCCGTCGCTACGTTGCCCGACGCTCCCGGCGCGTAGGGGCAGCCGCCGAGTCCGCCGGCCGAGGTGTCGAACGCCTGGATGCCGTACTCCATCCAGGCGATCAGTACATTCGCAATCGCCATGCCGTAGGTGTCGTGAAGGTGGAGCGAAAGCGCGGCTCGGCCGATCTGTGGCTTGACTTCGTCCAGTAGTCTCCGGATGTCGCGAGGAGCGGCCTTTCCGATGGTGTCGCCCAACGAGATTTCATCGACCCCGAGATCAAGCAGCTGCCGCATCACCTCGATGACGCGCGACGGCGGAACGGTTCCCTCGAAGGGGCAATGGGTCACGGTGGAAATGTACGCGCGCACGGCCATGCCGTCCCGTTTCGCGCCGGCGACCACCGGCTTGAACCGCGCGATCGATTCCCGGATCGTGCAGTTGATGTTTCGTCGCGTGAACGTGTCCGACGCCGCCGTAAAGACGGCGATCTTGCACACTGCCGCAGCTCTCGCCCGCTCCAATCCCCGCTCGTTCGGTACCAGCGCCGAGTAGACGACGCCGGGCCGTCGCTCGATCTTTCTGAACACGTCGTCCGAGTCCGCCAACTGAGGGATCGCCCGCGGCGAGACGAACGACCCCGCTTCGATCTCCGTCACGCCGCTCCGCGAGAGGGTATTGACGAGCCCCGCCTTGTCGTCGGTTGACACGATGCCCGATTCATTCTGCAAGCCGTCCCGCGGACCGACTTCGATGATCCGGATCGGAGTGGAGCCGGCTTGCTGTCCGTTGTGCTCCGACATGCGACAGGTTCTCCGATGGATTCACTCGCCCTCGTTTGGGGTCCTCGGCCAGACCGGCTCGCGCCGTTCGCGAAAGGCACGGAGTCCTTCCTGCGCCTCGGCCGACAGACGGGCCCGGACGTTGGTCTGGATGCCAAGCCTCCAGGTGCCCTCCTCGGGCACCTGATGGAGCCGGCGAATCCAGGCCTTCGTCTGTCGCACCGCCCGGGGCGGAAGGCGCAACGCGAGCTCCACCAGTTCATGGACCCGCTGGTCGATCGCCGCCGAGTCGACCACCTCGTGGATGAGCCCGGCCGCGGCCGCCGTCGACGACGTAAAGGGCTCGCCGGTCAACCCATACCGTCGCACAAACGAGTCGCCGGTTTTCCGAAGGACAAAGGGCGCAATCACCGCGGGGACCAATCCCAAACGCACCTCGCTGAACGCGAAGTTCGCGTCGGCAACGGCCACGGCGATGTCGCACACCGCAATCACTCCAAGCCCGCCGCCGTAAGCGCCGCCCTGAATGCGTCCAATCACCGGACAGGGACAGGCCTCGATAGTCCGGAACATGGCGAGCAACCGCTCGGCATCGTCCTGAGCTTCCTGCGCGGAGACCCCCCGGTCCGGCGCCAGCCAGTCAAGATCGGCCCCCGCGCAGAAGACCGACCCTGCGCCGGTAAGGAGAATCGCGCGCACGGAAGAATCCTGTCCCAACGACTCGAACGTCTCGCACAGCGCGCGCACCATCCCCGCATCAAACGCGTTGCGCCGATGCGGCCGATTCAACGTCACGCGGGCCAGGCCCGTGTTCGTTTCGACGAGGATCGACACAGGTTCCTTCATCGGCGCCTCACATGCGGAAGACCGGCGGGTGCGACGGGCGGATCGGCGTCGTCATCGCGAGATCGAGACAGAGGCCGAGAATCCGACGCGTCTCCACGGGATCGATGATGCCGTCGTCCCAGAGGCGCGCGCTGCTGAAATAGGGGCTGCCTTCGCGTTCATACTGCGACCGCGTGGAGTCGACGATCTTTCGCTGCTCTTCCTGAGACAGCGCGGCTTTGTCACGGGCCCGCTGCTGCTGCTTGACGGTGAGGAGCACCTGGGCCGCCTGCTGCGCCCCCATGACCGAAGTTCGCGCGTTGGGCCAGAGGAAGAGAAATCGCGGACCGTAGGCCCGCCCGCACATGGCGTAATTGCCGGCTCCGTGGGAAGCGCCGATGAGGACCGTGAGCTTCGGCACGTCCGCCGTGGCGACGGCCTGCACCATTTTGGCGCCGTCCTTGATGATCCCCCGGGCTTCATACTCTTTGCCCACCATGAAGCCGGTGATGTTCTGCAGGAAGACGAGCGGCAGGCGCCGCTGCGCGCAGAGCTGCACGAAGTGCGCGCCTTTCAAGGCGGCTTCGGACAGGAGCACGCCGTTGTTGGCGACGAGACCGACCCGATGTCCCCTCCACCGGGCGAACCCACAGACCAGCGTCCGGCCATACCGGGCCTTGAACTCGTGAAACCGGCTGCCGTCCACCAGCCGGGCGATGACTTCCCGCGGGTCGAACGTCTGGCGCGGATTGCTTGGAATGAGTCCGTACAGGTCGCCGGCCGGGTAAGCCGGCTCTTCGATGGGTTCTCTGCGCGGAGCCGGCCGTCGAGGCAGCGTCTCGACGATCGACCGGCAGATCTCGAGCGCCTCGCGATCATTGTCGGCCAAATGGTCGCTCACTCCGGACAGTCTCGTGTGGAGATCGGCTCCGCCCAGCTCTTCGGCGGTGACTTCCTCGCCGGTGGCCGCTTTGACGAGCGGAGGCCCCGCCAGATAAATGGTGCCGGTTCCTTTCACAATCACGTTTTCGTCGCACATGGCCGGCACGTAGGCGCCCCCCGCGGTGCACATGCCCATCACGACGGCGATCTGCGGAATGCCGAGGGCCGACATCCGCGCCTGGTTGTAGAAGATGCGTCCGAAGTGCTCCTTGTCGGCGAAGACTTCCGCCTGCATCGGCAGGAACACTCCCCCCGAATCCACCAGATAGATCGCCGGCAGCCGGTTCTCCAGCGCGATCTCTTGGGCCCGGAGGTGCTTTTTGATCGTGATCGGAAAGTAGGTGCCGCCTTTCACGGTCGCATCGTTGGCGGCGATGACGCAGGGGCGGCCTGCCACGTACCCGATGCCGGTGATCAGGCCGGCGGCCGGGACGTGGTCGTCGTACAGACCGGACGCCGCGAGCGGACTGAGCTCCAGCCAGGGCGCGTCCGGATCGAGCAAGGCCGCGATCCGCTCACGGGCGGTCAACTTGCCTCGTTGTTTATGGAGCGCGATGGCCTCCGGCGGTCCGCCGGCCCGGACGAGAGCGAGCTGTTTGTCGAGCTCGGCCATCAGGCCTTCATAGTAGGTCCGATTGGACGCACATTCGGCCGACGTGGAGACGATCGACGTGACGAGCGTACGCATGGCGCCTCAGCCTTGTGGTTTGAGCCTTTTGACGAACTCGACGATCTCCTGCATGGGCGTTCCCGGCCTGAAGAGCGCTTTCACACCCGCCGCTTTCAACAAGGACACGTCTTCATCCGGAATGATGCCGCCGCCGAACAGCACGATGTCCTCGGCATCCTGTTCTTTGAGCAGTTCCAGCACGCGCCGAAACAGCGTGTTGTGCGCGCCGGAAAGGATGCTCAAGCCGATGGCATCCACGTCCTCCTGAATCGCCGTGCTGACGACCTGCTCCGGCGTCTGATGGAGGCCGGTGTAGATCACTTCCATGCCGGCGTCCCGCAACGCGCGCGCGATCAATTTCACTCCCCGATCGTGGCCGTCGAGGCCGACTTTGCCGATGAGGATGCGCAGGGGAACGGTCGCTACTGCCATGCGGTCACCTCGCGAAGAAAATATTTGCCGTTCTGATCCCGCCGGACATATCCCGCCTGCACCAGCGGGTCATGCTCGAAGAGCAGCAGCCACTGCTCCTCGAACGCCCGATCCAGCACCCAGCGTTTGGTTTCGAGCGTCTGGATGGGAAAGAGGTCGTAACCCATGATGTACGGAAGGGGCAGGTGGGACACGGTCGGGATGAGGTCGCCGCAAAAGAAGGCCACGTTCCCTTCCGATTCGATTTTCACGCTCTGGTGCCACCGCGTGTGGCCCGCGGTGACGACCGCGGTCACCCCCGGGACCAGCTCCGTATCGCCATGCAGGAACTCCCACTGATTGACGTGCGCGATCGGCGTGAAGTTGTCCCGCCGGTAGCTGGCTCTGGTCCGCTCGTTGGCCCGGCACGCATCCTCGAACTCGCCGTGCTGAATCACGTACCGCGCCTTGGGGAAGGCAGGCCGGATACTCCCGTCTCCCTCTCTCATCGTGTTGCCCCCCGCATGGTCGAAATGCAGATGCGTGTTGATGACCATGTGTATGTCGCCCGGATTCAGCCCACGGCGTTTCAACGAATCTCGGAGCGTCGGCGATCGCTCGACGCCGAACATCCGGTGAAACTTCCTGTCTTCTTTGGGCCCCAGTCCGGTATCCACCAGGATGTTCCTCCCGTGCGCCCGGATCAGCAGCGCGGTGAGGCTGAGCGAGACCCGGTTCAAATCGTCGGCGGGACAGCACCGCTCCCACAAGACTTTGGGGACGACTCCGAACATGGCGCCGCCGTCCAACCGGAAGCGGCCGTCGCTCACGGGATGAATTTCAAACGCGCCGAGCTTCACTCCTCTCACCCTCCGTGACGATGGTGACCAGGTGGCTCCCACTGCGCGCATCCAACGAGGGCCTTCTGAGGCCGCGCGTTGGGCGAGCACGGGAGGTACTTGGTCGCCGTCGTCCCCTCACAACACCACCGGTTCCCGATACGTCCCGAACACTTCCTTCAGCGCCGTGCAAATCTCTCCCAGCGTCGCCTTGGCCTTCACCGCCTCGATCAGATAGGGCATCACGTTCTCGCTGCAGGCCGCGGCTTCCTGCAGTGCTTCCACCGCGCCCGCCATCCTGAACGGATCGCGCGTTTTGCGCAGGTCCGACAAGCGTGCCACCTGCTCCCGCTCGACCTCCGGGCCCACCTTGAGAATCGGGATCGGCCGTTCTTCTCGCTCGGTATACTCATTGACGCCGACGATGAGGCGTTCCTTCCGCTCCACCTCTCGCTGATAGCGTTGGGACGCGTCGAGGATCTCCCGTTGCGGGAACCCCTGCTCGATCGCTTTGACCATCCCGCCCAGGTCGTCCAGTTTGTGAAAGTAATCGAGCGCCGCGTCTTCGAGCCGATTGGTCAACGTCTCGACGTAGTACGATCCGCCCAGCGGATCGACGGTGTTGGCGATTTCACTTTCCTGTGCGATGACCTGCTGAGTGCGCAGCGCGAGTTTCACCGCCTCTTCGGTCGGCAACGCGAGCGTTTCGTCCATGGAGTTGGTGTGAAGCGATTGCGTGCCTCCCAGCACCGCAGCCAGGGCCTGGATCGTCGTGCGGACGACGTTGTTCATCGGCTGTTGCGCGGTGAGCGAGCACCCGGCCGTCTGCGCATGGCAGCGCAACTGCAAGGATCGCGGGTTGGTGGGACGATAGCGGCGCGCCATCTCACGGGCCCACAGCCGGCGAGCGGCCCGGAACTTGGCGATCTCTTCAAAGAAGTCGTTGTGGACGTTGAAGAAGAACGAGAGCTGCGGGGCGAACTGGTCCACGGACAGCCCCGCCTCCACCGCGGCTTCGACATACGTCAGACCATCGTACAGGGTAAAGGCCAATTCCTGCACCGCCGTGGAGCCGGCTTCCCGGATGTGGTAGCCGCTGATGCTGACCGGATGCCACTTGGGCGCGTGTTCAGCGCAGTAGGCGATCGTATCGGTGATGAGGCGGAGCGAAGGTTCCGGCGGAAAGAGCCATTCTTTTTGGGCGATGTATTCCTTCAAGATATCGTTCTGCAAGGTGCCGCCGAGGCGCTCGAGCGGAATGCCGCGCTTCTCCGCCACGGCCAGATACATCGCGAAGATCACCGCCGCCGGCCCGTTGATCGTCATCGAGGTGGTGACCTGGTCGAGCGGAATGCCGTCGAACAGGCGCTCCATATCATCCAGCGAAGAAACCGCGACGCCGCAGTGCCCGATCTCCCCATGGGCGCGCGGGTCGTCCGCGTCGATCCCCATGAGCGTCGGCATGTCGAAGGCCACGCTGAGACCGGTCTGGCCCTGTTGGAGCAAATACTTGAAGCGGCGGTTGGTATCCTCGGCCGATCCGAACCCGGCGAATTGGCGCATCGTCCAGAGCCGTCCCCGGTACATGGTGGGATAGACGCCGCGGGTGTAGGGGAATGAGCCCGGCGCCCCGAGGTCGCCGTCCGGCGACCAGTCTTTCAGGTCATCGCGCGTGTAGACGCGGTGGATCTCGAGCCCGGAGAGCGAGGTGAATCGCGGTTTGCGCTCTTGCATCGACCCGTTCCTCCGCTAACGTGCAGGGGGACAGGCACCGCCCGAGACGGCGGAGCCTGTCCCCTTCGCCGCTTCGTGTCGTTCGCCGCTCGTTTCGTACAGGTAGAATCCGTGTCCGCTTTTTCGCCCCAGCCACCCCGCCTCAACATACCGCCGGAGCAACGGGCAGGGGCGAAATTTGGGATCCCCCACATCCTGGTACAGGACCTCGCAGATGGCGAGCACCGTGTCCAGCCCGATGCGGTCGGCCAGGGCCAGCGGTCCCACGGGATGATTGGCTCCCGTCGTCATCGCCAGATCGATGTCTTCGGCGGACGCGACGCCTTCCTCCAGCGCGAAGATGGCCTCGTTGATCATCGGAATCAGGACGCGGTTCACGATGAAACCCGGAACGTCCTTGGCCGCGACCGGGGTCTTGCCCAGGCGCTTCGCCAGGCCGAGCGCGAGGTGCAGGGTTCGCTCGGACGTTTCCAAACCGCGGACGACTTCCACGAGCCGCATCACGGGGGCCGGATTCATGAAATGCAGCCCGACCACCCGATCTGGCCGGCCAGAGGCCGCGCCCAATTTTGTGATGGAAATCGACGACGTGTTGCTGGCGAGGAGCGTGTCCGTCTGGCAGATCCGGTGCAATTCTGCAAAGAGTTTCTGTTTCAGCGCGAGGTCTTCGGGAATCGCTTCGATGACCACCTGCGCGTCCCGCAACCGGTCGAGCTGGACCATGGGACGAATGAGCGCCAGAACCTCTCCCGCCTGGCGGTGGGTCAGATTGCCCCGTTCGACGGCCCGTGCCAAGCCGACGCGTATCTTGGCGAGCGCCTCCGTCAAGGCCGCGTCCGCGACGTCGGCGAGCAAAACCTGATAGCCGGCTGTGGCGCAGACTTGGCCGATGCCGCGGCCCATTTGGCCGGCTCCGACGATGCCGATCGTTTTGATGTCGTCCAGCTTCATGCTTCAACGGCAGGAAAAGCGAGACCTGCGCGAAACGCGCGAGTCGCGAGAGCCCGACGCCTTTCTTCTTGATCCTCCATTTCGCGCATGTCGCGCCATTCGCGCTATTCCCGCTCTACAATCATCGCCAACGCTTCGCCGCCGCCGATGCACAGACTGGCCAGCCCCCGCCTGGCCCCCCGCGCTTCCATGGCATGGACCAGCGTGGTGAGGATCCGCGCGCCGGTGGCGCCGATCGGATGACCGAGCGCGACCGCTCCGCCGTGCACATTGACCTTCTTGGGATCGAGGCCCAGTTCCCGGTTGATCGCAAGGGACACAGCCGAGAAGGCTTCGTTGATCTCGAAGAGGTCGATGTCCCCGATCGTGCAGCCGGTCTTGGCGAGCACCAGTTTGATCGCTTCGATCGGCGCGATCGTAAACCACTCGGGCGCCAGCGCCGCGCCGGCATAGCCGACAATGCGGGCCATTGGAGTCAATCCGCGCCGCGCCGCTTCCTCCTCCGCCATGACGACCAACGCCGCCGCGCCGTCATTACAGGAAGGGGAATTGCCCACGGTCAGGATTCCGTGCTCCTGAAACGCCGGCTTCAGCTCCCGCATCTTGCTCACGTCAACGCGGTTCGGCTCCTCGTCCTCTGTGACGATGCGCGCCGGGCCTTTGCGTTGCGGCACGTCGACGGGCACGAGTTCGCGTTTAAAGGCACCGGTCGCGATGGCTTCGCGCGCGCGCCGGTAGCTTTCCAACGCGAAATCGTCGACCTCACGGCGGGTCAGCCCGTACTTGGCCGCGCAGAGTTCCCCTCCGTTGCCCATGTGAAACTGGTTGTAGACGTCCCACAGCCCGTCCTTGATGAGGCTATCCACCAGCTCGCCGTGGCCGAGCCGGTAGCCCTGCCGTGCTTTCTCCAGCAAATAGGGCGCACGCGTCATGTTTTCCATTCCACCTGCCACGATGATCTTCGCCTCGCCGAGCGCAATGGCTTGGGCCGCCATGATGACAGTCTGGAGGCTGGAGCCGCAGACCTTGTTGACGGTCACGGCGCCGATCGAGTGCGGGATGCCGGCGCCGATCGACGCCTGTCTGGCCGGGGCCTGCCCCAGCCCGGCGCCGAGCACGCAGCCCATATAGACCTGGTCCACGCGTTCGGGCGGGACGCCCACCCGCTTCAGCGCTTCCGCGATAGCCAGGCTCCCCAGCTTCGTCGCGGGCACGGAGCTGAACGCGCCGGTAAAGCCGCCCATCGGCGTGCGGACGGCGCTGGCGATGACGGATGTTTGTGTCGCGCTCACAGGACCTGCTCCCAATGGCTCTGTTCGAGAGAGTGCTGGACTTTCGCCATGAACTGATCGGCCGTGGCTCCGTCGATGACCCGGTGGTCGAACGAGAGGCTCAGATAGCCCATCGTCCGAATGGCTATCGCGTCGTGGATCACCACGACCCGTTTCCGGATCGCCCCCACGCCCAGGATCGCGATCTGCGGCTGATGAATGATGGGGGTACTGAACAGGCTGCCGAACCCGCCATGGTTCGTGATCGTGAAGGTCCCGCCTTGGACTTCTTCGGGGCTGAGTTTCTTGGACCTGGCGCGCTCGGCCAGATCGGCGATCTCCTTGGCCAACTGAGTGAGCCCCTTCCGATCGGCGTGCCGCACCACCGGCACGAGCAGCCCGTCCTCCAACGCGGTCGCAATGCCGATATGGAGGTCTTTCTTGACGACGATGCCCTGCTCTCCCCAGGCTGCGTTCACGACGGGGTAATCTCGAAGCGCCCTGGTCACGGCGCGAATCACAAAGGGGAGATAGGTAAGACCGCGGCCTTCTCGGAATTTCGCGACGCCCGAAAAATCGGCTTCAAACACGGTCGTGACATGGGCGGAGGTCTGCTTGCTCTTGATCATCCGGTCGGCGATGGTCTTGCGCATCTGCGTGAACGGAAGGATCTCTTCACCCATGGACGGCTCCCCGCCCTCAGCCGTCGTGTTGGGCTGACCTCCGCTCTGCGCGAGGAAGTCGAGCACATCTTTTTTGGTCACCCGGCCGCCGGTCCCCGTCCCCTTCACCTTCGACAGGTCGACTCCGTGTTCCCTGGCCAACTGCCGGACCGCGGGCGAATGATGTGCTTCGCCCGCGCCTGCCGGTTCCATGCGACGGACGACGACTCCGCCGACTCGGTTGATGACGTCGGCCGGTGGCGCGCTGTCGATCCGCGCAAGCAGGGTGCCCACGGGAACCGTCTCGCCTTCCTTGACGAGAATTTCGCTCACCACTCCCGTCGCCGGAGACGGAATTTCCAGCGCCACCTTCTCCGTTTCCACCTCCAAGAGCGATTGATCCTTTTCAACGGTCCCCCCCAGGGGGGCGAGCCATTTCACCACCGTGCCCTCGGCGATGCTTTCACCCAGCTGCGGCATGATGATGTCGGTCGCCATGCTTCCAACCCAGGCTCAGGCTACGGTTGAGGCTACGCGCGATGGCAAGTCCGAGCTCAGCCCCAGCCTTGACCTCAACCTCCTTCTAATACGCCGCCAACTTCCGCGCCGCGGCGACGATGTCGCCCGTCTTCGGGAGATAATACTCTTCCAACGGCGTGCTGAACGGGACCGGTGTATCCGGCGGAGCGATGCGGAGAATCGGCCCGTCCAGACAATCAAAACAGTCTTCGGCCAACAGCGCGGCGATCTCGGCCCCGATGCCGCCGGTCTTGTTGTCCTCGTGCAAGACAATGGCTTTGCTGGTTTTGCGTACCGACGCGTAAATCGTCTCCTTATCGAGGGGGATCAGGGTGCGCAGATCGACCACCTCCAGATCGATCCCTTCCTGTCCCAGGAGCTGGGCGGCTTCGAGCGCGACGTGCACCATCGCGCCGTAGGTCATGAGCGAGATATCGTTGCCGGGCCGCTTGACGTCGGCTTTGCCGATCGGAACGATGAAATCGCCCTGCGGCAAGGGCGCCTTGATCCGTCGGTAGAGAAATTTGTGTTCAAAATAGATCACCGGATTGGGATCCCGAATCGCGGCTTTGAGGAGGCCCTTCGCGTCGTAGGGGGTGGAGGGGGCCACGAGCTTGAGACCCGGTGAATGAAAAAACCAGCCTTCCGGGCATTCTGAATGGAACGGCCCGCCATGGATGCCGCCGCCGAACGGTGCGCGGATCACCATGGGCACCGCGGCCCCCCAACGGTAGTGATTCTTGGCCGCGACTTCGGTGATCTGGTCGAAGGCGCAGGAAATGAAGTCGGCGAACTGCATTTCGACGACGGGACGGAGGCCCATCATCGCCGCGCCGATCGCCGCCCCGACAAAGCCTGATTCGGCCAGCGGGGTATCGAGAACCCGCCACTCGCCATACTTTTGGAGAAAGCCCTCGGTAATCTTGAAGGCACCGCCGTAGGTGCCGATGTCTTCGCCCATCAGGAAGACCCGCTCATCGCGCGTCATTTCTTCGTCCAGGGCCTGCGAGATCGCCTCCAGATAGCTGACTTCCCCCATCGCGTGGGTCATGGTCGTCATAGGCGCTCCTTCCCGGCTCGAAGCCGACGGCTAATAGCTCTCGGCTCGTTCGGCGAACACTCCTTCCAATACTTCCGGTCCTTCGGGAAGCGGACTCCGCTCGGCAAACTCCAGGCCGGCTTCGACTTCCTTCTTCGCGCGCTCGCCGACCTCATGGAAGTACGTGTCATCGCCATACCCGAGCTCCCTGAGCAACCCCTCGGCGATGAGAATCGGATCTTTTTTCTTCCATTCTTCCAGCAGCTCTCGAGGGACATACTTGGCCGGGTCATGTTCGGAATGGCCGTGCATGCGCATCGTTTTGAATTCCAGGAAGGTCGGCCCTCCGCCCGCGCGCGCCCGCGCGATGGCGCGCTTGGACGCCAAGTACACCGCGGCCACGTCATTGCCGTCCACGATTTCACCCGGCATCCCGTAGGCCTTCGCGCGCTCGGCCACGTCGCGTATCGCCATCTGCAGCCGTTGAGGCGTCGAATACGCATATTGGTTGTTGTTGCAGAAAATGACGACGGGAAGCTGGCGCACCGCCGCAAAGTTCATTGCTTCGTGGAAATCGCCGCGACTGGTGCCGCCGTCTCCGGTGCCGGTGAACACGACTCTCGCCTCTCCTCTGATCTTGAAGGCGAGCGCCGCGCCGGTCGCCACCGGCAGATTGTCGGCGAGATGGCTGACGAATCCGATGATCCCGCGCTTGAGATCTCCCATGTGGACGTTCCCGTCCTTACCCTTGGTCGGACCGGTCCGTTTGCCGAGGTATTGGGCGAGCACTTCTCCGGGCGTGATCCCGCGGATCAAGAACGCGCCCATGTCGCGATGAAAGGGCGCGATCACGTCGTCGCGATCGAGCGCCGACGCGTAGCCCACTGCGATCGCCTCCATCCCATGGCTGGTATAGCAGCCGCCGACGATGCGTCCCTGGCGGTAGAGCGCCGTGACACGGTCCTCCAGCGTTCGGGTGAGCCGGAGGTAGTCGTACATCTGGAGCAGGTCGCCTCGTTTGATCTCTTGAGCAATGACGGCAAGATCCATGACAACCTCCAGAGACTCGAGCGAGTTAGAGATCCGGCATGTCCCTCCACGAGAGCCAGGGCTTGCCGGTGCGGCACTGAGGGCACTGCGCCGGCTCCCACTGCGGCATATCGAGATCCGTCGTGTAATAGAAGGGATGCCGGGCGATCAACTCGTGCATCAGCGGAAACTGCCCGCTGTCGCGACGGGCGAAGACCATCATGCCGGCCAACACCCCGCCGTGGTCCGTGACGACGGCGCCGAGTTTGCTCACGCAGTTGCCGCGCGTAGTGACATCGTTGAGCGCCAGGAACCGTTCGCCGGCTGCGATGGCGCCGTTCGCGATCTCCGTTCCGATCCGTCCCGTCTCGCCACTGTAGGGAGTCAACGTCACGCGTAAGGGCATCGCGTCGCGCAGCCGCTGCGCGATCCCTTCGGCGAGCACCTGCGCCGCCGAGGAGGTCGCCACGAGCCCCGTGACCGGATGGTGGTGAAAGGTGCGGCTGATCCAGTCGGCCATGTCCTCGGCCAGGAGCCTGATGAACTCCGGGACACGGGCGATGGAGTCGAACCGCAGATAGGTCGCGGTGTGGTGGCCGGAGACGACTTCCACGTGGGTATCGAAAAAGACCGCGCGGGAGGTCCGCAAAATATGCAGGATATCCCACTCGGTGAGCTTGGTGTGCGACCCCGCCCGGATGACCGTTTCGAGCTTGGCATCGATGGCCGGCCCTGCGTAGAGCGCACGGTGCCGGTCCACCAACTCGGCCAGAGCCTGCTCAGCCGCCGTGACAGTCATGTTGCCTCCCGCCTCGGCACACCCACGATCTGCGTCTTCAGCACGCCGATCGGTTGAATTTCCAGCTCCACCACATCGCCGGGATTCAAGTAGCGGTCCTGTTCGAGCCCGCACCCTCCTCCCACGGTTCCCGAGCCGAAGACGTCGCCCGGGTAGATCGTTTCGTCGCGCGACACGTGCGCGATCATTTGAGCAAACGACCAATGAATAGTCCCGAACCGCCCTCGCGACCATTCTTCTCCGTTCACCCGGGCGATCATCGTCAACGACGCGAGATCCGCGATTTCATCGGGCGTCACCAAACACGGCCCCAAGGCGGTGGCGAAGTCCTTGCCCTTCGCGGGACCCAGCCGGCAGGCCATTTCCTGGAATTGGATGTCGCGGGCGCTGAAATCGTTCATGATCGTATAGCCGGCGATGTAGTCGTTCGCCTCCCGCTCCGAAATGTCGCGGCCTCGGCGTCCGATCACACAGGCCAGCTCCAATTCATAGTCCAGCTTCGTCGTGTTGAGCGGCCACGGCAGGTGCGCCTCCGGCCCGATGATGGTGCGGTGGTTCCCCTTGTAATAGACGGGCATTTTGTACCACTCGGGCGGAATCGGCTGGCCCCGCTTCTTCGACGTGGCCGCGATGTGGTCTTCGAAGGCGATGAAGTCCCGCAGGGAAGGCGGATTGGGCAGAGGAGCGGCGAGCCGCACGCCGCCGAGCGCGTGGACGATCGTCTCGCCGGACGGGCCTCGGGCAGGAGGACCGAGGGCGATCGTATAGTCCAGCGCCCGCCGCGCGGCCGCCATCGTGGACGAGCCACCTTCGAGAAACTCCAACATGGTCGCAGGCACCTGCGCATCGGCCAGCCGGCGCGGCTGCGCCTCACCTTGGTCAGCCAGCCACCGGGCATAGGCCAGGTTCAGATCCACGACGCTTTGACCATGCATGGCGCCCGTCCTGGTGAAGGGCCCGAGCGGCGTGGCGATCAGAAAACTGACGAGTTTCATCGCGGGCTCCAGCTCAACGCATAGTCCTTGATCTCCAGCGCGTCCATCTCCGGCCTCACGGTCAACGGCCGCTTCGACTCGATCATGATCGCGACTTCGCTCGTGTGCGTCTTCGTTTTGCTCGATTGCACGGCATGCGGCTGTGGCCCATGGTGAATTCCCTGGGGGTGCAAGGTCAGCATGCCCGGCTGGATGCCGGCCCGGCTGAAAAATTCTCCCTCGTGATAGAAGAGCACTTCGTCATAATCCATATTCCGATGGTAGAACGGAACGCGCAGCGCCTCGGGATCGGTTTCCAGCGGCCGCGGCGCAAAGGTGGAAATCAGACAGCCGCCGGCTTGAAAGGTCCCGTGGACACTCGGCGGCAAATGGTAGCGGGGGCTCGTCACCGGCCGGAAATCGCGAACATTGAGCTTCGCCACCCAGAGATCGCCTTTCCATCCGACGACGTCCATGGGATAGAAGGGATAGGTCACGCATGTCCACACCCCTTCACGCTTGATGCGGACTTCCCACAATGGCCCGTGACTTTCCGGCGGCTCCATGCTCTCCAGCTCGGGCGCGATCAGGACACCTTTGTCGAACAGCGCGTGCTGCCCGAGCAGACCCCGCTCGGGCACCGTGACCGCTTCCGGGGTTTCAGCGAGGAGCGACACCACGGGACCGGCATCGACGTGCATTCGGTAGGTCGTCCCTTTCGGGATGACGATGTAATCGCCCGGTTCGCAGGTCATCAGGCCATAGTCGGTCTCGAACCTCCCTCTGCCCCGATGGACGAAATAAATTTCGTCCCCATCCGCATTCCGTACGAAATAGGTCATGGTGTCCGTCCGGTGCGACAGGAAGAGGCTCACGTCCCGGCTCTGCATCATGAGCAGCGGTTGAGTCTCAGGCGAGAGGCCGCCCGCCCCGGCCACTGGCACACAGGCAAAGGCTCGCGGCTTCAGCGGTCCTTCGATAGAGATCCAGCCGGTCGGCGGATGACTCCGGTAGAGATGCGACACCGGCCCGGCGAAGCCTTGTCGGCCATGTTCCTCTTCGCAGAGCCCTTCGGGAATGCCGACGTGCGCCTGGCGGGGCACCTTGCCTTTCCGGTTGAGATACATACGCCGCCCTCCCTCCGCAAGGAGCGTTGTCTACGACGCCTTCTTGAGCGATGCGGTCGAGCGGACGGGGAAGGCCTGGTAGTCGATGATCGTCCGGTCCGTGCCGGAGGCCTGATCCCGCTCGATGTCCTTGTATAAGGATTCTACGGTGCTCCGGACAAAGGTCTTCGATCGCTCCGCGCCATGGTCGCGCTGGGTCAATTCGATGAACATGCCGCTGCCGGGAAACAGCGGATAGGTGAAGCGCTGCTTGAGCGGGCCGAACCCGTCCCGTCCTTCTTTGACAGGCCCGCTGAATTGCACGCCGTGCGCTTCCCATTCGTGGCACACGGCCTCGATGTCGTCCACCTCGAACGCGACGTGCTGCACGCCCTGGCCGTACTTCTCGATGAACTCGTTGATCTGGGACTTCATCGTTTTGTCCCGGCCCTGCATGAGCGCGATTCTGACCGCCCCCGATTGGACGACCACGGTGTCCATCGAAGACTTGTCGCTGCCGACGTCCCGAGCCGACCAGATCACCTCGAACCCGAGCACCTTGGTGAACAGAAATTCCGCCGCATCGAGGTTCTCCACGCAGAGGGTGATGTGATCGATGCCTCTCGCCTGGTTCATGATGGTGCCTCCTCTCGACGAAACCTCCTGCGCCTCACGGTGAACTCAGTCCCTCGCGCGCGTCCTGTCCGTCCTGCTGCTCATACAGTACCAGAATCATGTGATAGAATCATACTATTATTTTATGGCGGTGACAACTCTATCGAACAAGCTCCATTTCAAGCTATGCCGAGATAGTCCGGTAAATACGTGCATCTTCGTTCATGTTTGATATTGTCATGGCAATAGAGAAAGTATATCATTTGTTCATTCACGGACCGTACGCCACCATCTACGGCTCTCAACTCGCCGCCGGAGGTACCCATGACATTCCATGAAGAAATGAGGCGACTGGTGCTCGGGCATGGGGCCATCAATAATTCCTACCTCGCCCGGTTTCGGACCGGGGATCTGTCCGACGCGGAGCTCAAGGAGTTCGCGGTGGAGTTTTACAACTTTGCGCGGTTCTTTCCCCGGATTCTCGTCGCTCAGCTCGTCAACACCGAGGATGAGCAGGTGGCCGACGAGTTGACCAAGGTTCTCTACTCCGAATTGGGTGACGGTCAGACGCGACACCGCCACGAGCTTCTCTATCGAGACTTCCTCCGCTCAATCGGGATCGATGTTCACGAGGCCATGACGCGCGCCATGCTGCCCTCGACGCGCGCCTACATCGAGGGGTTGGAGAATTTGTACCGCGATGGGAACCACGCCAAGGCGCTGGGCGCTTCATTCGGTCTTGAGAACATGGCCATTACCATGTGGGACCATTTGATTCCCGGACTCGCACACTTGAAGCGCACCCGCTACCCCGCGATGGACATGACGTATTTCACCTTTCATCGCGAGCTGGAATCCACTCATGAACAGGCGATGGAACATGCGGTTGAAGCTGCGCAGGGCGTGGCAAAGGCGGGCATGTCGGATCACGACAAGGACGACTTCCGGCACGGCGTCCAAGCCGTCCTCGATTATCTCGAAGCATTCTGGATGGGGTTGGAACGGCCCAATCCCACGCGGCGTGACGCCATCCCGATGACCGGTTCTCGGACCGATGGGTCGTTCAAAGGAGCGGTGCATGTCTGAAATGGCGACGTATTTCGAGGCCGTCAAGGAGCGGTACGAGCTCGGCAGCGATTATGCGCTGGCCGAGAAATTGGGCATCGCCCAGCCAGATGCCAATTTGATGCGCCGCGGGCTCAAGATTCCCAAGCCCGAACTCTGCATCAAGATCGCCAAGCTGCTGAACAAGAATCCCGTGGAACTTCTGCTGGTCGCGCAGAAAGACAAGGCCCCCTCCTCGGCAAAAGAGTACTGGACCCTCGCGCTGACGGCCGTGGCCGTCATGCTCCACGTCCCCAAGACGCCCAAGTACATTCCCAAAAAGGTGGAGGCCATCGGCCGTGAGCTGCGCCAATTGGAGACACAAACCTTGATCTATGAAGGCGCGGAGGCGAACGCCGAGGCGGTCCGGCTCGTCCAGACCGCCGAGCGTTCGATCGACGCGATCATGGAGCGCTGGAATATCTGGAAGAAAGGCGAAGCCTTGTACCCGAATTATCTGCTCGCGAACCAAGCGGCGGCCGAGCGAGGAGTGGTCATTCGCCGCCTGTTGGTCCTGACGCGCGAGCAGATGCAGCATGCGGCGGTCGTGAACGACGCCATTCAAGTGATGGACGATCAGCAACGGGCCGGGATCAACATCTTTTATGCCTTTCGTGAGGAATTGAACCGCTCGCCGGCGTTCCGGCGGTTCGAGGAGGACTACAAACGCCAAGGGGCGGCGTGGGACCTCAATGCCGCCATGTTCGACCGAGAGATTCTGATCTTTTCCCAATCGTACGGCCAAGTGGATCTCGGCGTGGTGGGCCCGCCGACGCCCATCACGATGATCAACCAACTGGAGATCACGTGGAAGCCCGAACTGCTGCGGGATCTCGATCCGGCGCCGTTGTTCGACATGACCCGGTACGTCTTCGAATATTCCGGGCCCCAGGCCTTCAACATGGAACTGGCGCGGTTCAAGAGGTCGGTGCCATGAAGTTCCCGTCCGAGCCGTTCAAGATCAAGGTGGTCGAGCCCATCCGGCGCACGAGCCGGGAGGAACGGGAACGCCTCCTGCGCGAAGCCGGCTACAACCTGTTCCGGGTTCCGGCCGAGAGCGTCTACGTGGACCTCTTGACCGACAGTGGCACGTCCGCCATGAGCGATCACCAATGGGCCGGCCTGATGCTGGGGGACGAATCCTATGCGGGCAGCAAGAACTACTACCATTTTGAAGACACGGTCCGGTCCATCTTCGGCTACAAACACGTGATTCCGACCCATCAGGGCCGCATGGCCGAAAATCTGTTGTTCTCGACCGTGGTGAAGGCCGGCATGTGCGTCCCCAACAATATTCACTTCGACACCACGCGGGCCAATGTCGAGCATCAAGGCGCGCAGGCGCTGGATGTGGTGGTCAAGGAAGCCTATGACCCGCATGACGAATCGCCGTTCAAGGGAAATATGGACGTGATCCGGTTGGAAGAGACGATCACCCGTATCGGACGCGATCATATTCCGTTGGTGATGCTGACGATCACGAACAACAGCGGCGGCGGACAGCCGGTGTCCATGGAGAATATTCGCCGGACCCGCGCGCTGCTGGACCGCTATGGCATTCCGTTGTTCTTCGACGCCTGCCGATTCGCCGAAAATTGCTTCTTCATCAAGGAGCGCGAGCCGGGATACGCCGACCGCTCGATTCTGGAGATCGCCCAGGAGCTCTTCAGCTACGGTGACGGCTGCACGATGTCCGCCAAGAAAGACGGGCTGGTGAACATCGGCGGCTTTCTGAGCCTCAATGACGATCGGTGGGCGCAGGACATCACCAACATGCTCATCCTGGTCGAGGGGTTTCCGACCTATGGTGGTTTGGCAGGCCGCGATCTCGAAGCCATGGCCAGGGGGCTCCGCGAGGTGCTGGAGGAAGATTACCTCGGCTTCCGGGTCGGGCAAGTCCGGTACCTGGGCGAGCTGCTGGACGATGCCGGTGTGCCGATCCTCAAGCCGACGGGAGGCCATGCCGTCTATCTCAATGCGAAGGAGTTTCTGCCGCACATCCCGCAGGATCAATTTCCCGCGCAGTCGCTGGCCGTCGCCCTCTATCGGGACTACGGGATCCGGGGAGTCGAGATCGGCACCGTGATGTTCGGCAAGAAGGACGCGGCGACCGGGCGCACGGTTCATCCCGAGCTCGAAATGGTCCGGCTCGCCATCCCGCGCCGGGTCTATACGAATATGCAGATCACCTATGTGGCGGAATCGATTATCGACCTGTTCCGGCGGCGCGAGGGTCTCCGCGGTCTCACCCTGACCTATGAAGCGCCGATGCTGCGCCATTTCACGGCGCGGTTCGAGGAAACGGAAGACAAGCCTGTCATGCCGTCCGTGGTATCCCGAGGGACATTGTGACGGAGCTGTTCAAAGGGCTCGAGCGGATTGAAGAGGCCCGCGTCCAACTCACGGGGCCCAGCTTCATGGCTGGGCTGTTCGCCGGGTCGCCCGATTGGTCGCTGCTGGTTCCACCGGACGAACCTCCGGACCAGAAGGCCGCGTGGGACGAGTTCCGCCCGCGGCTTGAGTCCTTCCTGACCACCCAAGTGGATCCCGACGAGATCGAACGCACCGCCAAGATCCCCGATTCGGTGATCGAAGGGCTCCTGGCTCTTGGCGCGTTCGGCATGAAGATTCCCCGGGAATATGGAGGGCTGGGATTCTCCTACACGAATTACGGTCGGGCCCTTGTGCTCATCGCCGGCTGGAGCAACATTCTGGCCTTGACGGTGGCCGTGCCTCAGTCCATCGGCATCGCCATGCCGCTGCTGTTGTTCGGCAGCGAGGAGCAGAAGCGCCACTACCTGCCTCTCGTCGCGCGGGAGGCCGTCTCCGCCTTCGCGCTCACCGAGCCCGTCACCGGATCCGACGCGGCCAACATTCGCACCGAAGCGGTGCTGGATGCCGACGGCACCGCCTTTCTCGTGAATGGCGAGAAGCTCTGGTGCACGAACGGTCCCATCGCCCGCTATGTGACCTTGATCGCACGAGTGCCGGCGAAGCGGGAGCAACACGGTGGCCGAGCGGTGTGGGTGCCGGTCGCGGAAGGCAAGGGCGCCGACGACTCCGTCCACAGCGCCTTCATTCTCCACATGGACAGTCCCGGCGTGGCGGTCCGCCAGCGCTGCCAGTTCGAGGGATGCCGTGGCATCGAGAACGCCTACATGACCTTGACCGATGTCCGCCTGCCGGCCGGTCGCCTCATCGGCGAAGTGGGCCGAGGTCTCAAATACGCCCTGACCATTCTCAACGTCGGTCGGGCCGTCAGCATCCCGGCCATCTGTCTGGGCATGGCGAAGCAGGCGTGGCAGCCGACGCTGGACCGCGCCAACACGCGGCGCACCTTCCAGAAGCCCCTGGGTGAGCGGCAGACCCAGCGCATGCGGGTCGGCCGCATGGCGGCCAAGCTGTTCGCGATGGACGCCGTGGCTTCCACGGTCTGGCGCATGGCCGACCAACACCACTACGATGTCCGGATCGAAGCGGCCGTCGCCAAGATCTTCTGCTCGGAACACACGATCGAGTTCCTCAGGGACGCGCAGATCCTCTTCGGCGGCATGGGTTACGAGACGGCGGAATCCAAGCGGGCCCGCGGCGAGCCGGCCTTCGGCATCGAGCAATTGGTCCGTGACGCGGAGATGTATCGGATCGGGGAAGGGGCGACGGATGTGTTGCGCCCCTTTGTGGCCCGCGAAGGGCTCAATCTCCATCTTGAGCGCGCTCGGAATTATTTCGACAAGCGCGTACGGGGCATGCGTCGGCTCATGGAGATGCGGCAGCTTCTCCGCTTCTATGCGGCCTGGTACGCGAAGCAATGGGTGCGCAGACCATTGCCGTCTCAGGCCCTGTTCCGCCATGCGCGCGTCGGCCCCGCGCTGCGTTTCGTCGCACGGGCGAGCCGGCGACTTGCCCGTGCGACGTTCTATGCGATGATCCTTCATCGGGAAGCGCTCCGAGATGACCAAGGACGCCAAAACCGGATTGAGCAGATCGGCGAAGATCTCTTCGTGATCGCGGCCGCGTTTCTCTACGCCGAACAACTGGAGCGCACCACCGGACATGTGGAAGGCTGGGACCTTGCCGAGGAAATCTTCCGAGCGGCGAAGCCGCGCGTCGAGCAGCACACGCGCGAGCTGGTGTGCAATCATGACGGGCCCGTCACGACCGTCGGGACGCGGGCGCTCAGTGGGACCTATGAGTTCCTGTCCGAGGGAATCATCCGGCGCACGCTTCAGGACTATGGGCTCCGGGAGAAGCGCGCGTAGCCTCTTCCTCTGCAAGATCCCCTCGCGCCACTTCAAGGATCAACGCCATGCACGGGACGGATACGACCCGGGCGGCCGATCGCGGTGTTCATGATGTCCACTCACTCGGGGGAATCGTATGCGCGCTTGGCTGATGGACTCGTTTGAGGGAGTCGAAACGTTACGGCTCGGCGAGGTGCCGGATCCTCAGCCTGGCCCTGGAGAGCTGCTCCTGAAGATGCGATGTGCGGCGCTGAACCCGGCGGATGCGTTTCTCGCAACCGGAATGTACCCGGCCAAGCCGCCGCTCCCCCACATTGTGGGACGTGATGGCGTCGGTGATGTCGCAGCGCTGGGGCCCGGCGTCGGGAACGTGCGCGTGGGCGAAACCGTCGGGATTCTGCGCTGTGACGTAGGGGTGGCGCTGTGGGGCACTCTGGCCGAGCAGGTGGTCGTGCCCGCGGACAGTGTGATCCGAATCCCTGCCGGCTGGTCGCTCGAAGAGACGGCCGGCGCCCCGCTGGTCTTCTTGACGGCCTGGCAGGCGCTGACACAGTGGCCCGATCCGCCGGCGCCTCCGCCCGGCGGCTCCGTCCTGCTCGTGACCGGCGCATCGGGCGGCGTCGGCGTGGCGTCGGTGCTGCTGGGCACATCGATGAATCTGACGGTGGCGGCCCTGTCACGGAGCGCGGAAAAGAGAGCCAAGCTGAAAAGCCTCGGAGCCGACTTCGTGTTCGACCCGGCGGACCCTCACTTGGTGGGGGCCGTGGCGGCGGCCCTCAGGCCGAGAACAATCGACCTCGCGGTGGACAGCGTAGGCGGCGCGCTGTTTCCTCACATCGTGACGCTGCTGGGCTATGGCGGCCGGATCAGCGTGGTCGGCAGGAGCGGAGGACCCGTTCCGGAGTTCAACACGGCCACCCTCTTATTCCGGCGCATTCGAATGGGCGGCGTCTCGGTGGGCGACTATACGACTCCCGTCGCCCACGAAGTATGGAACGAGATCGTCAGCCGGCTGAAGGCCATCGGGAAGCGGCCGCAGGTGGACTCCATCGTCCCGTTCGAGCAGGTGAAGGAGGGGTTCGCCCGCTTGGCACAGGGGCCTTTCGGCAAAGTCCTGGTGCGCGTGGCCAGATAAGCGCGATCGAGTCCGGTCGAAAGCCGCCGGGGGGCTGTGCCAGATCGCGCCCCGGCGCTTCGCGGGCTGCCCGGCAGAGCCGCGTCCTCACCACATCGTTTGACCTCACTAGTCCGCATTATTCATGACGGTCGGCGATGGCAGCAGAAGCGCTCGTGAATAATGCGGGCTAGTCCATTCGGCCTTATTTCCGTCCTTTTGGAGGGATTGACGGAATCCCCTCCTGTGTTATGTTTGCGCACCGCTTCCGCGCGAGGGTGCATGCTGCACGCCTTCTCACTGGCTCCGTTTCACTTCGAGCTCACGGCAGCAGAGCGGCTCGCCCTCCATCCGAAAAATCCGGGTAATTCTCTTCGCGGCGCGTTCGGCACGACGTTCAAGCGCCTCGTCTGCCCCACACCGACCGACTGTCGTGAGACTTGCCGCCTGAAAGCCACCTGCCCGTACGGGCAGATCTTCGAGCCGAGCCCTCCGCCTGGCAGCGACCGGCTGAGCTTGAATCAAGACATCCCCCGCCCCTTTGTGTTCCGTCCCCCGAACGGCAACGAGACGATGGCCCGGCCCGGCGACTCACTGTCGTTCGACCTGATCCTCATCGGCAAGGCGCTCGATTACTTTCCTTATTTTTTGGTCACGTTCCGGGAGCTCGGCGACCACGGTATCGGTCTCGGCCGAGGGCGCTACCGGATTGCACGGGTGTCACTGCTCGACGAAGACGAGAACCACGTCGCGGAGGTCTATTCGAGCAACGACAACCTCGTCCGCCCCTCGCCCGTCCATATCCATTATAAGGACTGCTATCGTCTTGCCGCTGACTGGTTAACGGGCAACGGGCAGCGAGTACCGAATAGCGGCATGCGGTCAACGGACAACGGAAAACGGATCACGCTCCGTTTCCTCACCCCGACCCTCTTGAAGGCCGACGGCAAGATCGTCGAGCGCCCGGAATTTCACCACGTCATCAAGCGTCTGCGCGACCGCATCAACGCCCTCGCCCATTTCTACTGCGACGACACGCTGAAGGTGGACTTCAAAACCTTCGGTGAACGAGCGGAAAGAATACGAACGGTGAGCTCCAAGATCAGATGGGAAGACCGCGACCGCCGGTCATGGAAAACCGGCCTCTCTCATGACATGGGCGGCTTCGTCGGCGAAGTGACGTACGAGGGAGACCTGGAAGAGTTCCTGCCACTGCTGATCCTGGGGCAGTACACACATGTGGGAAAGTATGCGGTCTGGGGTAATGGGCGATATGAGGTAAAGGCTCTATAATGTTCGAGTTGAATGGAGCATGACATGAAGACCATCTTGGATCTCCCTCAAACTGAGCGCACGGTTCTTGAAGAACTCCGAGGGCGAATCAGTCGTGCCTTCCCCGGTTGGACTTTTCGGATGACCCTCTTCGGATCGCGAGCCAGGGGGAACGCCGAGCCGGATTCGGATATGGATATCCTCCTAGAAGTTGAGCAGGAGCATATCTCGTTTGCGGAGAAGCAGCGAATCCGTCGGGCGGCCGGTGCGGTCTCGCTTGAGAGCGGAATTGTCCTTTCTCTCCTGATTGTGGACCGGCACATGCGCAAGGAACGCGGCGACTTCTCGGTCTTCCACAATATCCGCGAAGAGGGCATCCCGGTATGAGCCGAAAGGAAATCCGCGAACTCTTAGAGAAAGCCCGGCGGAGTCTCCTTGCAGCAGAGCGACTCCTTCGCGATGGCGACAGCGACTTTGCGGTCTCACGGGCCTACTATGCGGGGAAGTGCCCGCAAAACTCTTTTCTCTGCTCCGAGACGGCTTTGAAGACAGGGCCGAAAGCGACTATGGCCTGGTGGTGATTACAGACGAGCAGGCGCAGGCCGGGATTGCCGCTGCCCGTGAATTCGTGGAAACGATCGGCAACCGATTTGAGAAGACAAATGAATGACGAGCCATGAACGACATCGGCACCGGACCAATAGAGTCGCATCGCGACCGCCGGTCATGGAAAACCGGCCTTACGCATGACATGGTGGTCCGTGGTCCGCTTCCCGCAGCCCGTGTCCCGTTCACG
>CAZXRB010000032.1:10366-39065 GCA_964642845.1 uncultured Nitrospira sp. | reverse complement strand
TCGGAGATTCACTTCGACCAGGGCCCGGCACCTCGTGTTCATGCAGTTCAACCGCGATGCGGCCGGCGCGCTGCATCCGTTACCCAAGCCCAGCATTGACACGGGGATGGGGCTGGAGCGGTTGGCGGCGGTCGCGCAGGGCGTCCACAGCAATTACGACAGCGACCTGTTCACGCCCCTGCTCGCGGCGATCGCCACACGCGCCGGCGCCCGGTACGGCGAGAAGGAGGCGGCCGACCGGTCCCTGCGCGTCATCGCCGACCACCTGCGCGCCATTACCTTCCTCATGGCCGACGGGATCCTGCCGTCCAACGAGGGGCGGGGCTACGTCCTGCGCCGTATCCTCCGGCGGGCGGCCCGGCATGGCCGGCTGCTCGGGATCGTCGAACCGTTCCTCTATGAGCTGAGCGGCGCGGTGATCGCACAGATGGGCGACGCCTACTCCGAGCTTCGCGCAGCGGCCGGGACGGTCAGCGAAGCGACCCGCGGCGAGGAGGAGCGCTTCATCGCGACGCTGGACCAAGGCCTGCCGATTCTGAACGACCTGATTGCCAAGACCAAGGCTGCGGGCCGGCGCGTGCTTCCCGGCGCCGACGTGTTCAAGCTGTACGACACCTATGGATTCCCGATGGACCTGATCCAGGAAGCCTGCCGGGAACAGAATCTGTCCGTGGATCAGGAGGGATTCGACCGTGCGATCGATGAGCAACGCCACCGCGCCCGCAGGACGGGCGGCTTCGAGCTGGATACGGCGCGGCCGGAAGTGGCGCAGCTCGCGGCCCGGCTCGGCGCCACGACGTTCGTCGGCTACGAGCGATTGGAGGCCAACGGCGTCCTGCAAGCCATTCTCAAAGACGATCGGATGGTGAAGGAGGCGGTCGAGGGCGACGTGGTGGAACTGGCGCTCGACGTGACGCCGTTCTACGCCGAAGGCGGAGGCCAAGTCGGCGATCAAGGCCAACTGGTCGGTCCTGAAGGCGTCGTCGAAATCAAGGAGACGACCAGGCCCGTGCCGACATTGATTTTGCACAAGGGCACGGTCACCAAGGGCCGTGTGCGGGAAGGGGAGCAGCTCCGCATGACGGTGAATCGGAGCACCAGGCAGGATGCCGCGCGCAATCACACGGCGACGCATTTGGTCCACGCCGCCCTGCGCGAGCTCTTGGGCCCGCATGTCAAACAATACGGTTCTCTGGTGGCGCCGAACCGGTTGCGATTCGACTTCGCGCACTTCCGGCCGCTGTCGTCGCGCGACATCGATGACATCGAGTCGATGGTAAACGAAGAAATCCGCCGCAACGAGCGCGTCCAGACGGAAGTGATGAACATCCAGGACGCGGTGGCCAAGGGCGCGCTCGCATTCTTCGGCGACAAGTACGGGGATCAAGTCCGGGTGGTCACGGTGGAGTCCTTCAGCAAGGAGCTGTGCGGCGGGACCCATTGCCGGCAAACCGGCGAGATCGGGCTCTTCCGCATCGTCTCGGAAACCGGCGTGGCGGCCGGCGTGCGGCGGCTCGAAGCCCAGACGGGCAGCGGCGCCCTCGCGCTCATGAAGAAGCTCGAAGCGGACCTCCGCGAGCTGTCCGAGGTGCTCAAGGTGGGACCGGCCGAACTCGTCGGCAAGACCCGCAAGGTCATGGCTCAGCTCAAGGAGAAAGAGCGCGAGCTGGAGGAGTTGAAGCTCAAAATGGCCAGCGGCTCGGCGGTCGCCTCGACGGCCAAGACCGTTGCGGGGGTCGCCGTTCATGTGCAGCGCACCGACGGCTTGGACGTGAACGCCATGCGGGCGCTGGCCGACCAGTTGCGCGACAAGCTGAAAAGCGGCGTGATCGCGCTCGGCGCGGCCACTGACGACGGCAAGGTCGTGCTGTTGGTCGTCGTCACGAAGGACCTCGTCGGGAAGTTAAAGGCGGGAGACCTGATCAAGGTCATGGCCGCGGAAGTGGGCGGCACCGGCGGTGGGCGGCCCGAGATGGCCCAAGCCGGCGGCAAGGATCCGTCCCGCTTGGACAGCGCGCTGGAAAAGGTGTTTGGTCTGGTCGAAACCGCGCTCCAGCGGTAAACTCATGACACGTCGCATTCTGGCGCTCGATCATGGCACCAAGCGGATCGGTGTCGCCCTGAGCGATGAGCTGGGCTGGACGGCGCAACCGCTCGAAACCTTCGAGCGGCGCACGCTCGATCGAGACATCGCGCACATTCAAGCGTTGGTGCGGGTGCACGAGGTCGGGCAAGTCCTTCTGGGGTTGCCGTTCCGGCTCAGCGGGGAAGAAGGTCCTGCGGCCCAGGCGGTGCGGCGGTTCGTCGAGCGTTTGCAAGCGGCGTTGCCGGTGCCCGTGGTCACCTGGGACGAACGCATGACCACCAAGGCGGCGGAAGAACTATTGATCGCCGCCGACGTGAGTCGCAAGAAGCGCAAAGGCGCGGTGGACCGGGTGGCCGCCGCCATCCTGCTCCAAAGCTATCTGGAAGCGCACGCGCAGGAGACTGAGCCGGCCCAGCCTCGAGAGACCGCTACGGCAGACGAGGCCTGGCCCGAGCCCACCGACAGTGAACCGTCCGATGACACTGCGCTCTATCCTGATCGTCCTCGTCGTGACCGCCGTGGTCGTCGGTCTGGCCGCCTATCAGATGATTCGATGGGCTGAAGCCCCGGCCGTTCCACCTTCCGCGCGCCCTCCCTCCAAGATCGTCGTGATTCCCGACCGAGCCACGTTCCAACAGGTCGCCGAGCTTCTGGCGAAGGAACAGCTCATTCGCAGCCGTTCCGCGTTCGTGCTCATGGGCAAGGCCCGGGACGCCGAGCGCAAGATCCACCCGGGCGAATATGAGCTGGACGCGGCGATGGCCCCCCTGGAGATCCTCGCCAAGCTCTGTGCAGGCCGCGTGGTGCAACATCCGGTGACGATTCCCGAGGGCTATACGATGGCGCAGATTGCCGACGTGCTGGCGCAGCAGCGGATCACCGACCGGGCCGAGTTCCTCCGCCTCGTAAAGGACAAGGCCTTCATCACATCGTTGGGCATCACGGCGGACACGCTGGAGGGGTATCTCTATCCGGATACCTACAAGTTTCCCCGGCCCATGCCCGCCAAGGACGTCGTGCGGGCGATGGTGGATCAACTCGATCACGTCTTGACGGATGAGCTGCGCGCGCGCGCCCACGATCTCCACCTGACCGTCCATGAGGTCTTGACGTTGGCCTCGGTCATTGAAAAAGAAACCGGTGTGGACGAGGAGCGGCCGCAGATCTCGTCGGTGTTTCACAACCGGCTAAAGCGCAAGATCCCGCTCCAGAGCGATCCGACGGTCATCTACGGCTTGACGGCGTTCGACGGCAATCTGCATAAAAAGGATCTGTCCCATCCCAGCCCCTACAACACGTACCGGTGGACCGGATTGCCTCCCGGGCCCATCGCAAGCCCGGGGATCCAGTCCATCCGCGCGGCCCTGTATCCCGTTCCGTCGTCCTATTTGTATTTCGTCTCAAGGAACGATGGCACGCACCAGTTTTCGGCGACATTGCTCGAGCACAACCGGGCGGTGGAAAAGTATCAAAAGCGGCCGTTCCGCCGAAACGGCCGTTCCCATGTGGACGGCGCGCCGTTCACCCCGCTTCGGCAGGAGACCCGTCCTTCATGAGCGACTGGCCGTTGCCCGCCCTGCTCGACCACACCGTCTTGCGGCCCGAAGCCACACGCCGGGAGGTGATCCGTGCGTGCGAGGAGGCAAAGCAGCTGGGTTTCACGGTCATCTTTGTGCCGCCCTGTTACGTGGACGAGGCGGTAGGGACGGTGGCCGGCACGGCGATCCGCGTGGGGATTCCCATTGGCTTTCCGCTCGGCGGCCACACCACCAGAACCAAGGTGGCCGAAGCGATCGACGCCGTGTCCCGGGGAGCCGCCGTCCTGGACATGGTCATCAATGTCAGCCGGCTGAAATCAGGCGACGAGAAGTACGTCCGGCAGGATATCGCCGAGGTGGTGCGAGCGACACCGAGCGCAGAACATAAAGTGATTCTTGAAACGTGCTATCTCACCAACCAGGAAAAGCTGACGGCTTGTCGCTTGGCAGTCGAAGCGGGCGCCGAGTATGTGAAGACCTCCACCGGTTTCGGCACCGCCGGGGCGACCGTGGACGATGTCCGGCTTATGAAGGCTGCCGTCGCGGGGCGAGCGAAGGTCAAAGCCTCCGGTGGAATCCGAGACTGGCTCACGACGCGGGCGATGTTGGAAGCGGGCGCCGATCGGATCGGCACGAGCGCCGGCGTGAAGATTCTCGATGAATGGACCAAGGCCCGGCACGCGTGACGCGGCTCTCTCCGTCACCTCACCGGAGCGCAAGGAACCGGGGCTGGTGGAGTCCGGATGTGGCGCCTAGCCCATGATCTGATCGACGAATCGGCTTCTGCCCCGTGTCCCCTTTTGCTATCATGCCGGCATGATTAACCGCGTCATCCTGCTCGTCATCGATGGACTGGGGCTCGGCGCGCTGCCCGATGCGGCGGCGTACGGTGACGCCGATGCCCATACGCTTGTGCATCTCGCGGAGAGCGTCGGGGGGCTCACCCTTCCCAATTTGGAAATGCTGGGGCTCGGCCACTTGGCGCCGGTGAAGGGCATCCGTACAATGGCGCAGCCGACCGGCTGTTTCGGGCGTATGGCGTTTGTCTCTCCCGGAAAGAACTCTGTTGTCGGCTACTGGGAAACCAACGGGGTCGTTCTGCCACGCGGGTCTGTGCCGCAGGCCGACGGGCTGTCCGCGGAGCAGCGCACGGTGTTGGAGACGGTTCTGGGCCGCAAGATTCTTGGAGGCCGCGCGGCTGCGCCGAGCACGATGTTGGCTCAATACGGCGCCGAACATCTGGCTGCGAACAGCCCCATCGTGTGGACGGACGGAGGCGCCACCTGCCATGTGGCGGCGCACCAGAGTATCATGCCTGCGGCCGACCTCGCGCAGCGCTGCCGCGAGGCGCGGAAGGCGATGAGGGCATTGGGGCCATCGGTGCGGGTGGTCGCGCAACCGCTCACCGGTGACACGCCCGCGCTGAAACCGGCCGCCGGCCGCAAGGACCTGGTCGCGGAACCGCCCGGCGTCACAGTGCTGGACGTGCTGAACCGCTCCAGCCAAATTATTATGGGTATCGGCAAGGTCTATGATCTCTTCAGCGGCCGTGGATTCACGAGATCGTTCCCCGCCGTGTCGGCCAAGGCGGCTTTCGACGAGACACTCGGTATGCTGAGCAAGGTGCCCCGCGGGTTGTTGTATGTCAGCCTCGATCTCATGCCCGATGATCTGGCGGAGGCGACGGCGGCGCTTGAGGAGTTCGACCGGTGTCTGCCGGAGCTGCTCGATAAGGTCCGGATCGGCGACATCGTCGTCATCACGTCCGACCATGGGAGGGACCTCACCAGACCTGGGCGGCTGCCGACGCGCGAATATGTGCCTCTGCTCGTTACCGGGCCCAAGCTCGCGCAAGGTGTGAACCTTGGGACGAGAGCCACGGCGGCGGATCTCGGGCAAACCATCGTCGACGCGTTTCGCGCCGCTCGTTTGCCGGTAGGGGACAGTTTTCTAGAGGCGCTCAGGCCCGGGTGAGGCGAGGGTATCGAGCCTCACCCGTCCATTGTCAAGGGGGGGCTGAATGCCTGCCCGGCCAAATCAAATGGGAATCACAAACCTTCAAGCAACAGCTCTTCGATGTCCTGGTGGTCCGCCAGGACTGTGAACTCCAGGAGTGGCCCATAGCCCCTTCTGCGCTTTCTCCGAAAATCTCCTTATATTGCACTGTCTTGCTGCCGTTGGCGGACAAGTCATGAGCCAATGGTAACACCGCCTCATAGTACTTTCGTGGGAGTGTATCCGCATGATAGCAAGTGCTACCATGCGGCTGCTTTCCACCCGGCAACTATGAGCGAAGTGCCCCTTGCGCAATGGATTAGGATGACTCCTTCCTCGGCACACCTGTAAGGACTCGGCTCTTCCTGACCTTGGGCTGGCGCAGAGCTCCGGAATGTCCCTCGTCCGCTTGTCGGACGGAGCGATCGTTCTTCTCTCGTCGTTCGAGGATAGAGAGTAAGAGGAAGGTGGACGGGAGCTCCAGGTCTTTGACCACCGGCGGAATGTCCATGCGAGCTATTGTTGGGTGCTGCCTGCGAATCATGGCCCTGAGTGCCGTCGCGTGCGTTACCGGCTGCCTGCCTCAGCAGGACAATCCATCGCCCGGCACGACTCCTCCGACAAGCACGGTTACTCTCATGGTTTCGCTTACAGGAGCGAGCACAGGGACCGTGACGTCATTGCCTTCCGGCATCGCCTGCGGTGCGGTCTGTAGCCTGTCGGCGCCGGCCGGCACCTCGGTGAGGCTCACGGCAGCCGTGCCAGTGGGGCATAGTTTCGCCGGATGGAGCGGATCGGGTGTCAACTGTCCCGGGACAGACGATTGTACGGTGGTGCTCACGACCAATGTCAGCGTGACCGCTACGTTTGCCGCCACGCCGGCCAATCGGCTCCTCACCGTGAATAAAGTCGGGAACGGTAGCGGCCGCGTGACGTCCGGTCTACCCGGCATCGACTGTGGGACGAACTGCTCTCACCAGTTCCAGCAAGCTTCATCCGTGACCTTGACGGCGGCGCCTCAGGCTGGGTCCACATTTGCCGGATGGAGCGGAACCGATGTGAACTGTCCCGGGACAAGCAACTGTACCGTCGTGCTCAATGCCAATGTCACCGTGACCGCTACGTTTGCCGCCACGCCGGCCAATCGGCTCCTCACCGTGAATAAAGTCGGGAACGGTAGCGGCCGCGTGACGTCCGATCTATTCGGTATCGACTGTGGGCCGAGCTGCTCTCATCAGTTCCTTCAGTCAACATCCGTCACGCTGACGGCGGCTGCGGATCCGGGATCGATCTTTGCCGGCTGGGGGCAAGGACCGTGCTCCGGTCTGACTCCGTGCGTCCTGTCAGTGACGGGCGATATCTCGGTGACGGCGACGTTCGTGCCGGCCGCTACGACGTTTGGTTTGACAATCCTTCCGGGCACCGGAGCCGGCGCTATCCTTTGCAACAATGGCGCGTGCGGCGCGGCCTATCCGGCCGGGTCCGCGCTCACGCTGACAGCCGTCCCCGGCGCCGGAATGATCTTTGACGGTTGGGGCGGCGTCTGCAGCGGCTCCGTTCCCTCCTGTTCCATCACCATGGATGCGGACAAGACAGCGGCGGCGCATTTCAGACAACCGACGCTGAATGTCGTGCTTGCCCCGGCAACGGGGGGATCGGTGTCGTCCAATCCTGACGGCATCAGGTGTACTCCTACCTGTTCGGCGACATTCGACGCGGGAAGCATCATGACGCTCACCGCCAGCGCCCCGCCCGGGACCGTCACGATCTGGACCGGAGGCTGTTCCGGGTCAGGGCCGACCTGCACCGTCACGATGACCGGTGATACGACGGTCTCCGCTCTATTCAGTTCCACGACGAATCGCTATGTGTATCCGCTCAAGGAAGGGCCGCCAAACTCGCGTTATTTGGTCGATCAGCTCGGAACGCCCTATCTGCTTGTCGGAGATACGGCCTGGTCGCTCTTCGTCGGCGCGCTTGATGCCGAGGCGGAGCTGTATCTCGAGGATCGGAGACAGAAAGGGTTCAACGCAATTCTCGTCGAGCTGATTGAAAATTATTTTGGCCCGGATCCTCCGAAGAACCGATACGGAGAGGCTCCGTTCACAGGGCGGAATTTCGCCACGCCGAACGAGGCCTACTTCTCCCGCGTCGACGCCGTCATCGCGTCGGCGGCTGCCAAGGGCATGGTGGTTGTCTTGGCTCCGCTCTACCTGGGTTTTCATTGCCAGATAGAAGGATGGTGCGCTGAAGTCGCGGCTTCCTCAGTCGCCGATCTCAGAACGTGGGGCGAGTACGTCGGTCATCGGTACCGACAGTACACGAACATCATCTGGGATATCGGCGGCGATACGGATCCGAGTCCGGTCCGCGATCAGGTTCAAGCGATGGTCGACGGGCTCCGCTCCGCCTACAATCTGCACCCGTTCGTCGCAACGGCCCATAACGCGCCGGAACACATGGCCGTCGAGGCGTGGCCTGGCGCATCATGGCTGAATGCCAACAACATTTATACCTATAGTCGCACAATCTATGTCGAAGCCCGCTCCGCCTACGCACTGACTCCTCCGAAGCCCTTTTTCCTCTTCGAATCCGAGTATGAGAATGGACCGGTCACTCAAGAAGGACTGCGGGCGCAATCGTACTGGACGGTGCTGAGCGGTGGATTCGGCCACCTCTTCGGCAACTGTCCGCTTTGGGGTTTCGGCTATGTGCGAGGATTCTGCGATAGGAATGACTGGACGGCATGGCTGGACAGTCAGGGCGCGCGCAACATGCAACATTTTCAGGCGCTGTTCCATTCGCGGCATTGGCATGCCCTCGTACCGGATGACAGCGTGTTGACCGCAGGGGCGGGGGAGGTGGGGTCTCTGGATTTCGCCGCGGCGGCCGCCACGTCGGACCACTCATCCATTATTGTCTATCTCCCTTCCGCCCGGTCTGTCGAGGTCAACGGCACATCGCTGGCTAGGACCAGCCCCACGATGACCGCATGGTGGTATAACCCCGCCGACGGCGCGGCAACGCAGGCCGGGGTCTACTCGACGTCTGGCACTCACAGCTTCACCCCTCCTGGTCCCGGAGATTGGGTGCTGGTCCTCGATAGTACCGCGTTCACGTTCCCTCCGCCCGGACAACCCTAGGCCGGACCGGCAGAGGAACGTTGCAGTCGATGGTCCGTCCGGGGTAAGTTGCCGGCCATGTCCATCGATGCCAAGCTCGCCATCATGCACCTTGAGTTACCCGCGGCTCCCAAGCCGGTGGCCAACTATGTTCCCGCGGTGCGGGTGGGAGATCTTCTGTTTTTATCGGGGGTCCTGCCGTCGCGGGACGGCCAGCTCGTCATGACGGGCAAACTCGGAAGCGAGCTCTCGATCGAGCAGGGAATGGAAGCGGCGAAAGTGGCGGTGCTGAATGCGCTCGCGATTGTCAAGCAGGAAGTCGGCTCTCTTGACCACGTGCAGCGCGTGGTCAAGATGGTGGGGCATATCGCCTCGGCCTCCGGGTTTACGGACCAACCTCAAGTTCTCAACGGCGCCTCGGATCTGCTCGTGGCGCTGTTCGGCGAAGCCGGACGCCATGTCCGCGTGGCCGTCGGCGCCGCCGAATTGCCGCGCTGCGCGCCCGTGGAAATCGAGCTGATCGTCCAGGTGCGCTGAGGGGCCTGCGCCGCTTTCCCCGCCTTGACACCCGAAAAAATCGCTTGATATAGTCCGTCGTCCCTCGCTTCACGTTGTACCCCGGTCCGCCTCCCTCAGTCCGGTGCGTGGGGTTCTCGTGCCACGCGCAGGGGCCATGTCTCGGTATCCATCCACCGGCCATTGTGCTGGAAATGTATGAGCTGGAAATGTATGAGTAGGAGCGGCGCTATGAGATTTGTACCGATACTTGCTGCAGCAGCCTTGCTTGTCACGGTTACAACCGCCTCAGCGAAAACCTCCCCGACTCCCGTTCAGCTGTCGTCCCAGTCCGTCACGCCGGGCGCCACCTTATCGATCACCGGCAAGGGATTTGGGACGTTTAAATCCGTGCAGGTCAACAAGGTAACGGTCAACGGCGTACCGGCGCTGGTCCAGCGGTGGGACCCCGAGCTGATCGAAATCAAAGTGCCGTTCAAGGCCGCGAGCGGTCCGGTCGACGTGATGATCGGCAAGAAAAAGATCTCTGCGGGGTCCGTCACGATCGTGACGCCGCAGATCGAGAGCATTAGCCCGGCGGAAGCCGAACGTGGAACGCTGCTGCAGATTAATGGGCGGCACTTCGGCGTGACGGCAGGTCCGCGCGACCCCAATACGATGTTCGGCGTCAACGACGTGGTGATCGGCGGCGTCGTCGTGCGGCCGCGGCGGTGGAAAGACGACAGGATTGAAGTGGAAATTCCAGCGAACGCGGCGAGCGGAGAGGTGCAGGTCCGTCTGGCCTCGTCCGACCCCTTGCCGGACGGCTCCTGCTGCGCCCCGGTGGAATATGTGACGAGCAATGCCGTGCCCATCTCGCTCATCCCCTCGGTCCGCGTCGATCCGCTGAGCGGTCCGGTGGGCACCAAGGTTGTCCTGTTCGGCCAAGGGTTCGGAGCCAGCAAGGGGCCGGACGACGCCGTATTGATCGGGGGCCAGCCGACGACGATCGCTCAGTGGAAGGATGACGTCATCGTCGTGCACGTGCCGCTAGGCGCGAAGTCCGGCCCCGTCGTGCTCAAGAGCCACGGGCGTGAGCGGAAGGTGGGCGACTTCACGGTCCATGTGCCGAAAGTGGCGTCGATGACCCCGACCGCCGCGCCGATCGGCACGTTACTCCGCATCAACGGGGAGCATTTCGGCTTCTATTCCGAGAGCGGCGCGACGCCCTACAACTTCATGGACTTCAACACCGGGGAGAACCGCGTCGAAATCGGCGGTGTGCAGGCCGTCATCTATCGATGGAACGACGACCGCATCGACGTGTGGGTGCCCTTCAGCGCCAAGAGCGGAAAGGTCGTCATCTATCGCAGCGCGAACAAGCCGAACCCGGACGGTTCCTGCTGTGCTGAAAAGGGCGTCGTGACCACGGAAGCCGGGGATTTTACGCTCGTGCAGCCCGTGATCCACTCGTATGAGCCGAAGTCTGCGGGACTCGACGAACGCGTGACGATCAAGGGGCAGGGATTCGGGACCTTCCTCAAGACGGCGGAACATGCCGCTCTGGGCCTGAACCAGAAAGCGTACAAGCGCCGGGAAGATGTCGAGATCAACGAAGCCGAATCCACCTCGACCGTACTGTCCAACGTGTCGCGCACGGAAGTGCTGTTCAACGGAGCGGCGGCCGTGGTGGAATCCTGGACGGACGACGAAATCGTCGTGAAGGTGCCTCACCGGAACCTATACGGCATCGGGAAGCGCGGTGAGTTTTTCGATAATCTCGCGACCGGCCCGCTGGTCGTCCGGCGCGGCTCGTGGGACGTGTTGCCCGACGGCACCTGCTGCTCGCCCAAGCGATGGCTCACGGTCGAGGCGGGGCAATTCACCATCGAAGCCAAAGGGCTTCCCGACACGGGGTACTGGAACAACAATCGGCCCGACGCGAGCACGAACCAATAATGGCTTGCTCGGCTCTTGCGAGTCCGCAGCGGGTCTTGCCGGCGCTCATGGCCCTTCTCTCCTCTCTTCTGCTGTCGCCTGCGGCGCAGGCCGGCGACAGCGCGTTCACGACCAGCGTGCAGAAAACCACCACGAAGGCCACGCTGATGAGCGTCCACTTCCTGGATGCGCGCGCGGGCTGGGCGGTCGGCGCCGCCGGCACGATGCTCAAGACGGTGGACGGCGGTCAGCGATGGAAGAAAGTCGCGAGCGGGACCACCGCGCTGCTGACTTCCGTCTTTTTCACCGATCGGGAACATGGCTGGGTGAGCGGCGCGGCGGGAACGCTGCGGCGAACCACGGACGGCGGTCAGACGTGGTCAATCCAGCCGGTGGACACCCAGCAGCCGCTCTACGGGGTGTATTTTCCGACACCCACGGCGGGCTGGGTGGTCGGCGGAGGCGGGACGATCTTGCACACCGATGACGGAGGGGCCCATTGGACGGATCAGCCGGCCGGAACGAACGCGACGCTCTACGCGGTGCATTTCCCTAACGACCGGCAAGGGACGGCGGTCGGCGCGCTGGGCACGGTGCTGAAGACAGAGGACGGCGGCGCCACCTGGGTGGCGCAGGAGACGCAAGGCGCCGTGACGCTTTTCGACGTTTTCTTCACGGATCTTTCGAACGGCTGGGTGGTCGGCAATGCCGGCGCCTTGTTTCAAACCACCGACGGCGGCGCGCGGTGGATCGATCGCACCGTGCCCTGCGGCAAGACCTGCACGAAACTGATCGACCTTCTGAAGGTCCGGTTCACCAGCCCACAAACCGGCTGGATCGTGGGTGAACGCGGCATGGTGTACCGCACCACCGACGCAGGCTTTTCGTGGAGCGAAGGCCGCTCCATTGCGCCGGTCTCTCTCTTCGGCTTGACCTTTCCCGATACGACTCAAGGATGGGCCAGCGGCGAAAACGGCACCATTGTCCGTTTCGAGATGCGCCGGTAAGGCCCGCGCAACGTTTCCAGTCCTTATCCTAGCCGTCCGAGCCGGTGCTGAAGGAGGCCGAGGGCGATGATGGCGGCCGTTTCGGCCCGCAGAATCTGTGGTCCCAGTGTGATGGGCACGTAGCCGGCCTGCGCGGCCTGCGCGACTTCTTCCCGCGTCCAGCCTCCTTCCGGCCCGACGAGCACCGTGAGGGTCGCTTCCGGTGAGAGCGGAGAGTCCAATTTCAAGAGACGCTGCGCGCCGGATTGCCGCTCCGCGAGGATCAAGCGGAGCGAGCCGCGCGCGTCTTCCGCGAGGAACGCGCCGAGCGCCTGGGGCGTGCGCACCTGCGGCACGCGCCATTGTTCCGATTGCTGAGCGGCTTCCAAGGCGATGCGCTGCCACCGCGCCCTCTGTGCCTCGATGCGTTCGCGTTTCGGCTGCACGACACTGTGCCTGGTCTGCAGCGGCACGATCGCGGCCACTCCGAGCTCCGTCGTTTTCTGGATCGCCCAGTCCATTTTGTCCCCTTTGAGCAACGCCAAGCCGAGCGTCAGGGAGGGAGCCGATGAGGGAGGCTCCTCGAGCCGCTCCAGGATGCGCGCCGTGATCGCCTGCTTGGAGATGGCCGTGACGGCGGCGCGATAGCGGTGTCCGTTCCCATCGCCAAGGAGCAACTCCTCGCCGACGCCTACGCGCAGGCTGTCACGAAGATGCGCCACCAACTCGCCGGTGACGGTAGCCATGGGGGGTGTGATCTGGTCGTCCGGTAGGAAGAAAACGGGCATTCGGTTGGTTGGGCGGCGCGATGGAGGCGCTGACCGCTACTCGAAGAAGGTCTTCATCTTGTCGAAGAATCCGTCCCCGTCGGTCTCCATCGACAAGCCGCTTTCCTTGGCGAATTCCATCAGCAATTCTTTCTGGCGCGCGGTCAGCTTGGTCGGAATCTGCACTTTGATGACGTAGAGCTGATCGCCGGTCTGTCCGCCTTTCAAGCTGGGAACACCGAGTCCCTTGATGCGCAGCACCTTGTCATGCTGGGTGCCGGGGGGGATCTTGATGATCGTCTTGCCCTTGAGCGTGGGGACTTCCACTTTGCCGCCGAGGATCGCCGTGACGAGATTGACCGGCACCTCGCACACGATATCCAACCCTTTGCGCTGGAAGATCGGATGCGGCTTGACCGTGATGGCGACGTAGAGATCGCCCGGAGGTCCGGCGTTGGCGCCATGCTCGCCTTCGTTCGACAGGCGCAGCCGCATGCCGGATTCGATGCCCGCCGGAATATGGACGGCAATGGCGCGCTCTTTATAGACGCGTTGCCGGCCTTGGCAGGTCGGGCAGGGCTCCGTGACGATGTGGCCCGTGCCATCGCACTGGCCGCAGGGCCGGCTGACGCTGAAGAATCCCTGTTGAAAGCGCAACTGCCCGGACCCTTTGCAACTCGGACAGGTCTTGATCGAGGAGGCCGATTTGGCGCCGGTGCCTTGGCAGTCGCCGCAGGTTTCCCACCGGGGAATCTTGAGCTTGGCGTCTTTTCCGTAGACCGCTTCCTCGAAGGACAGCTCGAGGTTGTATTGCAGGTCGTTGCCTCGCTCGGCGCGCCCACCGCCGCGGGTTTGGCCGAAGAAGTCTTCGAAGATGTCGTTGAAGACGTCGCCGAAACCGGCGCCGCCGAAACCGGCGAACCCGTCGAAGCCGCCGCCGCCTTGCTGCGCGCCGGCATGGCCGAACATATCGTAGCGCCGCCGCTTCTCCGGATCGCTGAGGATTTCGTACGCTTCGTTGATTTCCTTGAACTTTTCTTCGGCGGCCTTCTTCTGATGCTCGCCGCTCTGCAGGTCGGGATGATGCTGGCGGGCCAGCTTCCGATAGGCCTTTTTGAGCTCCTCGTCGGAAACCGTTTTATCGACGCCTAGAATGTCGTAGTAGTCGCGTTTCACCGCGGGTGCCATGGCTCACATAAGGGGCACAGCAAGACCGAGTTTCCGGTTCACCGGAAACTCGGTCCGCCTGGCGCTAGTGTAAGCTACTTCTTGTCTTTGTCTACTTCTTCGAACTCCGCATCGACGACTTTTTCGTCGGTCTTGGCGCCGGCCGCGCCGTTGCCCGTCGCGGTCGTGCCCTGGGCCCCTTGGGCGGCCGACGCCTTCTTGTACATCTCCTCGGCCAGTTTGTGCGAGGCCGACATCAAGGCCTGCGTCGCGGACTCGATTGCCGCCGCGTCCGAGCCCTCGAGCGTCTTTTTCAAGGCGGCCACCGCGTCCTGGATCTTGGTCTTTTCTTCGGGCGAGACCCGATCGCCGAACTCGGTGAGGTTCTTCTCGGTCTGGTAGACGAGATTGTCCGCCTGGTTCTTGGCTTCCGCGAGCTTCCGGCGCTTCTTGTCTTCTTCGGTGTGGCTTTGCGCTTCCTTGACCAGTTTTTCGACCTCATCCTTGCTGAGGCCGCTCGACGCGGTGATCTTGATGGACTGCTCCTTCTGCGTGGCCAAGTCCTTCGCTGACACGTGGACGATGCCGTTGGCATCGATGTCGAATGTGACCTCGATCTGCGGCATCCCGCGCGGAGCCGGCGGAATCCCGACCAGATCGAACTGGCCGAGCAGCTTGTTGTCGTTCGCCATTTCGCGCTCGCCCTGGAAGACCCGAATCGTCACGGCCGTCTGGTTGTCGGCCGCGGTCGAGAAGATCTGGCTCTTTTTGGTCGGCACGGTGGTGTTGCGCTCGATGAGCTTCGTGAACACGCCGCCGAGCGTTTCGATTCCGAGCGACAGCGGGGTCACGTCGAGCAAGAGGACGTCTTTGACGTCGCCCTTCAACACGCCTCCTTGAATCGCGGCGCCGATCGCCACGACTTCATCCGGGTTCACGCCCCGGTGCGGCTCCTTCCCGAAGAACTCCTTCACGACCTGGATGACTTTCGGCATGCGGGTCATGCCGCCGACCAGGACGACTTCCTGAATGTCCTTGGCCGTCACGCCGGCATCGGCCATCGCCTTGCGGCAGGGCTCGATGGTCCGCTGAATCAAATCGTCAACGAGCTGCTCTAGCTTGGCCCGCGTCAGCTTCGTGACCAGGTGTTTGGGCCCGCTGGCGTCGGCCGTAATGAAGGGGAGATTGATTTCGGTTTCTTGCGAAGACGAGAGCTCGATCTTGGCCCGCTCCGCCGCTTCCTTCAGGCGCTGGAGAGCCATGCGGTCCTTGCGGAGATCGATGCCCTGATCCTTCCTGAATTCATCGACGAGCCAATCCATGACCCGGAGGTCGAAGTCGTCGCCGCCGAGGTAGGTATCGCCGTTGGTGGACTTCACCTCGAACACGCCTTCGCCGATCTCCAGGATCGAGACGTCGAACGTGCCGCCGCCCAAATCGTAGACCGCGATCCGTTCATCCTTCTTCTTGTCGAGGCCGTAGGCGAGCGACGCCGCCGTCGGCTCGTTGATGATGCGGAGCACGTTCAGACCCGCGATCTGGCCGGCATCTTTGGTGGCCTGCCGCTGGCTGTCGTCGAAATAGGCCGGGACGGTGATGACGGCTTCGGTCACCTTTTCGCCCAGGTAGTCTTCCGCCGTCTGGCGCATCTTCTGCAGAATCATCGCCGACACCTCGGGCGGGCTGTAGCGTTTGCCGCGCAGCTCGACGTGCGCGTCGCCGTTGTCGGCTTCCACCACCTTGTACGGCAGCCGCTTCATGGCTTCCTGCACCTCGCGGCTCCGGAATTTGCGCCCCATGAGCCGCTTGACCGAGAAGATGGTGTTGTCGGGATTGGTGATGGCCTGCCGCTTGGCGATCTGGCCGACCAGCCGTTCCCCTTTGTCGGTGATGGCGACGACGGAAGGAGTGGTCCGACTGCCTTCGGCGTTGGCGATCACCACGGGATCGCCGCCGCTCATGATGGCGACGCAAGAATTGGTGGTGCCGAGATCGATACCGATGACTTTACCCATGATCTACTCCTTCCTTCCACGATCTGTGGCGCTGGGGTCTTCACTGTTCGAGTCGGCCGGGCCGGAGGACACGCCGACCATCGCCGCGCGCAATATCCGGTCGTGCAGGCGGTACCCCTTTTGATATTCCTCCGCGACGTGCTGTTCCGGGATGGTGGCCGACGGCACCTGGGACACGGCCTGATGCGAGGCGGGGTCAAACGGATGCCCGACCGCCTCGACCCGATGCACGCCGAATTTTTCCAAGATGCCGATCAATTGCTTCAGCGTGAGATCCACGCCTTGCACCAGGGCTTCTTCCGCTCCGCCGCTCTCCTTGGCCGCTTTGATGGCCCGCTCCAGGTTGTCGACGACGGGCAGCAGTTCCTTGAGAATCTGTTCATTGCCGTATCGGATCTGGTCCCGCTGATCGCGCTGCGACAACCGCTTATAGTTTTCAAATTCCGCCGCGAGCCGGAGATATCTGTCATGTAATGACTTGCATTCCTCCACCTTGGCCGCCAACGCGTCGTGTTCGGACGGCTGCCCGTTCGGGCTGCCATTCTCGGTGGTCACCTCGTCTAACCCCTGGATATGTTGTTGGTTCTCAGCGTCTTGAGCCATGGTGAAACCTATACAAGGGGGCAGATAGCCACAGGGCCTTGGAAGTCAACAGCAGTGCAAAGAAAAATATGGAGATGAAATGTACCGCGCTAGATCTGCACGCTGGGCAGGGACGGACCGGCGCGGCGATACAACAATTCCAGTCCTTCCAGCGTCAGATAGGGATCGATGTGCTGGATACAGGTTGTTTCCGGAGCGATGACCGGAGCCAAGCCACCGGTGGCGATGACCAACGTCCCGCGTCCCAATTCCTGTTCGATGCGGCGGACCACGGCATCGACCAGTCCCGCATAGCCGTAGAGCAAACCGGCCTGGATGCTGCTCGCCGTATCGGTGCCGATCACCGACTTGGGGCGCGTCAATTCGACCTTGCTCAACTTGGCGGCCCGGCTGAACAGCGCCTCCGCGGAGATGCCGAGGCCGGGCGCGATCACGCCGCCGAGATAGTCCCCGTCCTTGGTGACGACGCAGAAGGTCGTGGCGGTGCCGAAATCGACGACGATGAGATCGCGCCGATACTTGTGATGAGCCGCCGCGGCGTTGACGATGCGGTCGCTCCCGATTTCTTTGGGATTGGCGTACCGGAGTGCGAGCCCCGTGTCCATCTCGCAGGAGACCATGAGCGGGGCGCGTTTGAAATACCCCCCGATCATGGCCTCGAAGGGAGCGGTCAGGGCGGGCACCACGCTCGATAGAATGGCGCCGGTGATCTGCTCGGGGGCGTAGCCCGCATGGGCCAGCAGGCTGCCGAACAACACGCCGTACTCGTCGGACGTCTTTTTGGCATCCGTGGACAACCGCCAGTGGGCGACGAGGTCGGGACCCTTGAACAGGCCCCAGACAATGTTGGTATTGCCGATGTCGATGGCCAGCAGCATGGCGTCATTGTAGCGGCAGGCTGCCGCTATTGCTACTCTCTCAGGTGTCGCACGTCCGCGGCCCGCACTTCTATGAGACCTCGGCCATGGGCGCCCTCGGACGGGCGGACGAGCAACGACCCGTCCGCGCCGATGTCCTCGGCCTGTCCGACTAACTCGCGTCCCTCCGCAAGCAAGACGCGAACCCGTTTCCCGATCGTCGCACAACGATCCGTATAGACAGGCCGCAGCCGCCGCGCGCCTTCGGCCGCCAATTCATCGAGCAGCTGTTCCAAGTCCCCGAGCAGCTGGGCCAGCAGGCGATTGCGGTCGATCGGCCGGCCCACGGCGTTGACCAATGACCCCGCCGTCGCCGCGAGCTCCGGAGGAAAGGATTGAATCGACGCATTGACGTTCAACCCGATGCCGATGACGACGAACATCTCTCCCCGGGCATTCGCGCCATTCTCGCAGAGAATTCCACCAATCTTTCTTTCGTGCAGCAGCAAGTCGTTGGGCCATTTCAGCGCCAATGCGATGCCCGTCGTCCCGCGAACGGTTTCCGTCGCGGCGACCGCCGCGGCCAAAGGAATCCAGGACAACCACTCGCTGAACGGCAGCCCGATTCCTCGAGGCCGGATGAGAATGGAACAATACAGATTGCCGCCGGGGGGGGAAAACCAAACGCGCGCCTGGCGTCCGCGGCCCGCCGTTTGACTGTCCGCTACGACGACGGTTCCATGTTCCGCACCGGCTTCCGCCAGGTGGAGGGCCTCCCGATTGGTCGAAGGCAGCTCGCGGTGGACGTACAGGCGCTGCCCCAGGTGGATAGTGGCTAGCGTGCTGCGGATGTCGTCCAAAGTCAACGGAGCAGGTGACGAGATCATGACGCGCGTCGCTTTCGTGCGGAGGAGCCCGGCGTCAGGACCAGGCTCAGCGTGGCGGCCGGAGCGGAATGTGTCAGGGCGCCGATGGAGATGCGGTCGGGGCCTGCGGCGGCGTAAGCGCGCACGGTGTTCAGCGTGACGCCGCCGGACACTTCCACGAGCGCCCGGCCGTTGACCAGCTTGACGGCCCGGCGGACCATGGCCGGAGTCATGTTGTCGAGCAGCACGATATCGGCTTGTCCGGCCAGCGCCTCGCGGACGTCCGCCAGCGATTCGACTTCGACGATCAAGGGCATGGTGGAAGGCGCCCGCTCCGCCGCCCGCAGGCAGGCGGTTTTGATTGCCTGCCGGCCATGATCGAGCAGCGCCAGGTGATTGTCTTTGATCAACAGCCCGTCGGCCAGCGAGCGGCGGTGATTGGTGCCGCCGCCGAGCGCCACCGCCCATTTCTGGAGCGCGCGCCAGCCGGGCAGCGTCTTTCGCGTGTCCAAAATGGTCACCGGATACTCGCGGACCGCCTCGCAGAATTTCCGCGTAAGCGTCGCAATGCCCGACAGGGATTGCAGAAAATTCAACGCCACCCGTTCGGCCTGCAGAATCGACCGACCGTCGCCTTCAATGATCAGCAGGGCGTCTCCTTCGTCCGCCGAGTCGCCGTCTCGGCGGCGGACGGACAAGCGCAGCAGCGGATCGACGGCGAGGAACGTCTGCACGGCCGCTGCCAGGCCGGCCACGACCAATCTCTGTTGCGCGAGGATTTCCGCGCGCGCCAGTATGGCAGTCGGGAACAGTGCGGCGGTCGTGACGTCGCCCCCGGCCACGTCTTCGGCGAGGCCGAGGCGGACGGCCCGCCGGATTTCCGCGCTTGGCAGGGGGGCCACCATGGCTCAGGCCTCGAGCATGGCGCGCAACTGCCGCTCGCTGTCGAGTAACATGGCGCGGTCGCGCGAGAGCGTCTGCAGACGCTGGCGATGGTCGGCAATGACGTCGGAGGGCGCTTTGGAGACAAAGTCGGCGTTCTCGAGTTTGCCGGCCAGCCGCGCCGCTTCCTTGTCCGCATCGGCCATCTGTTTCAGCAGGCGATCCAATGCCTTCTTGAGATCGACGTCGCCCTCGACGGACAGGCCCACGGAGATGCCGCCCGCGACGAGCCGAAGCACGTGATGGGTCGGCCACTGCCCGGAAGGCAGCACCGACGCGTGACCTCGGCCCAAGTGTCGCAGATGCCGCTCGAGGGCCGCAAGCGCCGGGCTGGGCTGCGCCTCGTTCTGAGCGACGAAGAAGCGAACTTCTTTCCCCGGCGGATAGGTGAGCAGGCCGCGGGCGGTTCGGAGGAGGCCGATGCTCTGCTCCAACAAAGCGAAGGCCTGTTCGGCCGCCGGATCGTCCCAGGACGGCTGCGGAGCCGGGTAGGGGCGAAGGACGATCGTCTCTCCCTCGTGCGAAAAGGTTTGCCAAATCTCTTCCGTGATGAAGGGCATGAAGGGATGTAGCAGGCGCAGCCACTGCTCCAGTGTCTCGGCGAGCGTGTGCCGCGTCGAGGGGCCCTCCGGATGCGCCGTCTCTTGCAGCACCGGTTTGACGAGCTCCAAATACCAGTCGCAGTACTCATGCCAAATGAACTGGTAAAGGGCGCTGGCGGCGCGGTCGAAGCGGTAGGCCTCCAGCTCTGCCGTGACCGATCGGATCGTGTGGTTCAGGCGGCTGAGGATCCACCGATCGGGAAAGGATCGCTCGGTCGGGTGCGTCGCGGCCTGAGGACCTTCCAGATACAGGTGCGCAAAGCGGGCCGCGTTCCAAATCTTGTTGGCGAAATTGCGGTACCCCTCGATCCGCTCTTCTGCCAGCTTGATATCCCGGCCGGGTGAGGCCATGGCGGCCAGCGTGAAGCGCAGCGCGTCGGTGCCGTACTGATCCATCACATGCAGCGGATCGATGACGTTGCCTTTGGACTTGCTCATCTTCTGGCCTTCCGCGTCGCGGACCAGCGCATGGATGTACACGTCGCGGAACGGCACGTCCCCCATGAACTTGAGTCCGAGCATGATCATGCGCGCAACCCAAAAAAAGAGGATGTCGAGACCCGTGACGAGCGTCGAAGTCGGGTAGTACGTGTTCAGTTCAGGCGTCTGCTCCGGCCAGCCGAGCGTGGAAAAGGGCCAGAGCCCTGACGAGAACCAGGTATCGAGCACGTCGGGATCGCGCAATAGCTCCCGTCCGCCACAGGTCGGACAAGCGGCTGGAGTCGCCTTGGCGACGATGGCTTTGGCGCCGGGGAGGATGGTCGTGCGCCTGTTCTGAGTCACGATGCAGGTCGCGTTGCACCGGAGGCAGTACCATGCGGGAATCTGATGCCCCCACCAGATCTGGCGAGAGATACACCAATCTTTGATGTCCCGCATCCAGCCGAGATAATTATTCGTCCAGCCTTCTGGAATGATTCGTATGGCGCCGTTCTCCACCGCCTCGATCGCCGGTTTGGCAAGCGGCTTGATGTCCACGAACCATTGTGGCGAGAGGTACGGCTCCACGACGGTCTTGCACCGGTAGCACTTGCCGATGGCCATCTTGTGGTCTTCCACCTTGATCAGCGCGCCGCGCGCACGCAGCAGTTCCTCCACTTTCCGGCGCGCCTTCGAGACCGGCAGGCCTTTGAGTTGGCCGATGACCTCCGGTTCGACCGCCGCCCGCTCGAGCCCTGCGGCATCGATGCGGGCCTCATGGTCCAGGATGGCCAGGCGCGGCAGGTGGTGGCGCTCACCCGCGTCGTAGTCGTTGAAATCATGAGCCGGCGTGATTTTGACGGCGCCCGTGCCGAATTCCCGATCCACCAGAATTGCGTCGCCCACGATCGGTATGGTCCGTTCAGTCAGCGGCAGGCGAACCTGTTTGCCGATCAAGCCGTTGTAGCGGGGGTCTTCCGGGTGCACCGCCACCGCCGTGTCGCCAAGCAGCGTTTCCGGTCTGGTCGTCGCGACGGTCAAGCGGACGGCCTCATCGCCTTCCAGGGGATACTCGATGGAGTAGAGCGTACCGTTGATCTCCTCATGCTCGACTTCGATATCGGACAGCGCGGTGAGACAGCGCGGGCACCAGTTGATGAGACGCTCGCCGCGGTAGATCAAGCCATCTTCGTAGAGGCGCACGAAGACTTCGAGGACCGCCTTCGAGAGGCCCTCGTCCATCGTGAAGCGGAGCCGGTCCCAGTCGCAGGAGGCGCCGAGACGCTGGAGCTGCCGGACGATCGTGTCGCCGGACTTGGCTTTCCATTGCCACACCCGTTCGAGAAATTTCTCGCGCCCGAGCGCCTCGCGCGAGCTGCCTTCCTGCTGGAGCTGCCGTTCCACCACGTTCTGCGTGGCAATGCCGGCGTGATCCGTCCCGGGCATCCAGAGCACATTGCGGCCCTGCATGCGACGCCAGCGGATCAAGATGTCCTGCAGCGAATTGTTGAGCGCGTGCCCGACGTGCAACGATCCCGTCACATTCGGCGGGGGGATGACGATGCAATAGGGCTGGCCGGGATGATCCACCGAGGCGTGGAAGTAGCCGCGCGCGATCCATTCCTGGGACCAGCGGTCTTCCACGGCATGCGGATCATACGTCTTGTCCAGTTGTCTGGTCGGCATGGGCCTCCTTCAAGGTCGCGCGCATCTTAGCATGTTCGCCGTCGCGCGGAAAACGGCGCGCCTTCGCTTGTGACACCGAAAGCCGTATGCTATACAGTCGCGCGCTGATCCGCGTTCACCATTCACCGTAGGGAGTACGCATGGCACGAGGACGGGAGAAAGATCGGAAGACCAGGAAGAAGCACCGGAAAAACATCCAGCGGCTGAAGGCGCTCGCGAAGGCGCGTCGGGCGGGAAAACGCAGTAAGAAGAGTTAGCGGGCCGCGGAGCGATCGTCCTCGCCGGTGAGCCGGGCCAGTTCGGCTTTGATGTGTTGCTCCGCCAGTTCGGGCACGATACGCTGCACCGCCTGTTCCACCGTCTGCTCGGCGGTGGCGCGCACGAGGTCGTCCGCGAGGAGAGGCGCGTGCTTCAGCGCCGCCTGTCGGATTTCGTCTTGCACCACCAGGTCGATGGAGCCCACATGTTCGCGCACCACTTCAGGGAGATGGGTGCGCACCAACGATTCGGCTTGCTCGCGAACGGCCTGGTTCAACCGCTCGGTGAGCATCGTCGCCGCTCGTTCCGACACGATCTGGCGTATCAGCGGTTCGGCGGCGGCCAGCTCTTTGCGCAGCAGGGCCGGCAGCTCCTGAACTAACAGAGGCTGGATGAGCGCCGCCAGTTGTTCCTTTGACAAGATCTCCCCAAGCTGGTGGTCCAACTCTCGCTGCACGACCGGCCGAACTTGTGTCGCCAATTTCCCTTCCAGTAGGCCGGGGAGCAGATCGGCCAGACGCTTCTCCGTGCGCTCCGTCATGGATTGGAGCAGTTGCCCAAAGAGCCCTTTCATGGCATCTTCCGGTTCTGCCGAGGCGGAAGCAGCAGGAGGCGGGCTCGAAGACCCGATAGGATGGTCCATGGCCGAGTCCTCCTGTTCGTCGGAGAGGTCCAAGTGGTCCGCCGGCTCCTCACCGTCTTCCGCATCGGTGGACGAGGAAACCGGTGGCCAGGCGCGCCGCTTCAACCCTTTGCCGTTGGCTTGTTCCTGCTTCTGCTGCAACGATTTGATGACATCCAGGAGATCGTCCGATTGGAATGGCTTTTTGAGGAAGGCTTTGACGCCGAGGCCTCGCAGGAGATTTTCGTCCGGACGGTCGGCCGGATTGATCAGCGAGATGACATAGGTATCGGTCAGATGATCGAGCTTATTGATTTCCTTGCAGAAGCCGGAAAACGTCATATGGTCGAGATGATAATCGGCGATGATCAGTGCGGGGGTGATGCGGCGGGCGGCTTCGAGCGCAGTGGGGCCGTCCTGGAACCCAACGACTTCAAAACCTTCCGGAGTCGAAATCTGTTCCACCATGCGCCTGACGGCCGGACTGCTGTCCACGATGAAGATCGACGAAGGCATGGAAGTCTCCAGATTTGCTGAGCTTTCTCGAAGCTAGCAGGGGGGGTACCCTTTGTCAAGAAATGCCACGATAGACGATTGTTTTCACGGCACAAAGCGCCATAGGCCCAGCTCAGGAAGAAAGCAGCTATGAGCGCCCCGATCCGTGTCGTGTTCTTCGATGCCGCCGATACGCTGTTCCACGTGAACGGATCCGTTGCGGACATTTACCTGGAGCATGCCGTCCGGTTCGGCTTCGTGAAGACCCCGGACTCCTTGGGCGCGATCCGGCAGGCGTTCAGCCGGGCCTTTCGTGAAGCCCCGCCGCCTGTCTTTGCGGCCACCGAGCCGGCCCTACTCAAGCAAAGCGAACGGCTCTGGTGGTTCGATATCGTGCACAACGTCTTTTATCGGGTTGGGATGTTCGAGCGCTTCGACGATTTCTTCGATGAGGTGTTCACGGCCTTTGAAGATCCTGCCCGCTGGCGGTTGTTCCCCGACACGGTTCCCACGTTGGAACGGCTCAAGGCCCAAGGACTCGAGTTGGGCATCGTGTCGAATTTCGACTCGCGCCTGTTTCCGGTGCTGCGGGGTTTGGGCCTCGCGGAGCTCTTCGACACCGTCACGATTTCCAGTTTGGCTCACGCGGCGAAACCGGCGCCGCGCATCTTCCACGTCGCGCTGGAGAAGCATGCGGTGGATCCCGAGGAGGCGCTGCACGTAGGGGACAGCGTACGGGATGATGTCGAAGGCGCAACAAAAGCAGGATTGAAGGCCGTGTTGCTGGACCGGCAGCGCAAGCGGTCGAATGGAGCGGTGCGCACGATTGCCACCCTCGAGGAGTTGCCGGGCCTCGTCGGGGAGCCGACGTTATAAGAGCAGCGGGACGACCTCTTTGGCCCGCCCCTGGATCGCCAGGTCCACCAGATCAGAGTGGGGCGTGCGGTCAAGATTGATTTCGGCGACAAAGGCGCCCGCCTCCTTCGCGATCGACGCGAAACCTGCCGCAGGATAGACGACGCCGGACGTACCGATGACCAGCAGCACGTCGCAGGTTTGCAAGGCCGTGCTGCAGCGTGTCAGATCGTTCGCGTCCAGCGATTCGCCGAACCATACAATGTGCGGCCGGAGCAGCCCGCCGCATCGTCGGCAGGTCGGCAGGATGGCGATCGGAACATCGCGGTTTTCTTCGACGGCGCCGCAGGCGGTGCAGCGGACCATCCAGATGTTGCCATGAATCTCGGAGAGTTTGCGGGACCCCGCCGCCCGGTGGAGCCCGTCCACGTTTTGGGTGATGAGCCAGAAGCGTTCATGGCGCCGCTCCAATGCGGCGACCGCCTCATGAGCAGAGTTGGGCCGCTTGGTCGCGATCAATTCCCGCCGCCAGTTGTACCATTCCCACACGAGACGAGGATCGCGTTCGAAGGCCTCCGGCGTGGCGAGATCCTCCGCGCGGAAATTGCGCCAGAGGCCGTCGGCGTCACGGAAGGTCGGCACACCGCTGTCGGCCGAGATGCCGGCCCCGGTCAGGACGGTGACGGCGTTCGCTCCGGCCAGCCGGTCTTTCAGCCGGCCAAGATCGGATCCCAAGGGCATGATGGATTCTCCAATGCCGCGACTGCCTGATGACCCGGCCGCATGCTATAGTACGGCTCTTTTCAGCGCAATGGAGAGGGATCTGATGCGGCATATCCTCGTTGTCGGCGCCGGTTCAGTCGGAGGATTCTTCGGAGCCCATCTGGCGAAGTCCAATCCGAACGTCTCGTTTCTCCTCAGACCCAAGACGCTCGTCGCGGTCAAACAGCGTGGGCTCACGATCCGCAGCGCCGCCGGGACGTTTACTGTTCATCCGCCGGCTTCGTCCGATCCGCGTGAGCTTCCCGAACCGGATCTGATCGTCTTGGGGATCAAGGTCTACGATTTGGATCAGGTCATGGCACAGCTCGAGCCGGTCATGACCGACCGTACGGTGATTCTGACGCTGCAGAACGGGATCGACACGGAAGATCGCATCCTGGCGCGCGTGAAGCGGGATTGCGTGGTCGGCGGCGTCGCCTTCATCTATTCGAAGATCGCGGAGCCCGGCGTCATCGAGCATTATAAGAAGGGCGCCGTGGCGATCGGCGAGCTGATGGGGCACGAAAGCGAGCGGCTGCTGAAGATCCGTGATCTCTTTGCCGACGCCGGCATTCCCTGCCAGTTGTCCAAGGACATCCGGCGCAGCAAGTGGGAGAAGATGTGCTGGAATTGCGTGTTCAATCCCATCACGGTCCTGATCAACGATCGCGTAGCGAAGGCCTTGGAGCACCCGGAAATGCTGCGCGTGATTCACCAGATCGTCGAAGAGGTCGCGGCGGTGGCGGCCGCCGTTAAAGTCCCATTGCCGCCGGACATGCCGGATCGCGTGGTCAAGTGGACGCAGGAGATTCGAGACATTCATACCTCGATGTACGACGATTGGAAAGCGGGCCGTCCCACCGAGATCGACGCCCTGAACGGGTACATCGTCAGGAAAGGGCGCGAGCTCGGGATTCCCGTGCCGGTGAACGAGGCGCTGACCGCCATGATCAAGACAATCACGGAACGCGAAAAGGCCGGGCCCGCCGTCGTGCGCATCGACGGCGCGGTGGTGCAGCCGGTGTCCTTGGATGTCACGGCGCTCCGACAGCTCCCCAATGAACATCAGGTGGAGGATCTCGGCCAACTGATGCCGGGCATGGCAGGTCGCGCCATCAAGGTCAAAGGCCTGCTCGATGTGCCGGCCCTGGCAATCGAAGCGGACCATGTGACGTTCCATTCCGTCGACGGACAGTACGCCGCGACCCTCACGCTGCAGCAAGCCCGGGAGTTTGGCCTGTTGCTTTACGAACAGAACGGCGCGCCGTTGTCCCCTGAAAAAGGAGGGCCGTTCCGGCTGGTGACTCCCGGGCTGGGTGATCTCTGCGCGAACGTGAAGGGGGTGGGACGCATCGAGGTGCGCGTCGGTTCCGGCAAGGACACCAGGCCGCCGGCCGAGCAGCGGACGCATTGTTAAAGGATCTGATCCACCAACACCCTAGGCTTCTTCCGGCGATTTGATCACGCGAATCGCCTTCCAACGTTCCGATTGATACCGCCACAACAGCAGCGCCATCCGGACTGTCCAATCGGCGATCATGGCGGTCCAGACATACACGACCGACCACTCCAGCCACAGCCCGACGATCAGCCCCATCGGCACGCGGACGCCCCACATGCCGACCAGCGTGGCCGACATGATGAACCGCGTGTCGCCGGCACCGCGTAACGAGCCGGCCAGCACCATGGTCAGCGCCAGCGGAATCTGCAGGAGCGCTACGATCTTCAGAAACATCGTGCCCAATTCGATCACGGCGTCGTCGGTGGTAAAGGCGCGGAGGAGGGCGTAGGGAAAAAAGAAAAAGACGACGCCCATGGCGGCCATGATCAAGATGGCCAGCCGGTTGGCCTCCCAATTTTCGAGCTTCGCGCGGGTGTATTTGCCGGCGCCGATGCTTTGGCCCACCATGGTGGCGGCCGCGATGGCGAATCCATAGCCGGGGAGGAAGGAGAGGGACTCGATCGAGAGCCCGACCTGGTGTGCGGCGTAAGTCACCGTACCGTACAGCAGGACGAGCTTCGTATAGATGAGAATCCCGGCCTGCTGCACGATGCGTTCGCCGGAGACCGGCGCGCCGACGTCCCACAGGGTGCGGATCAGATCGAGGCGCCAATGCGGCGATGGCTTAAAAATGCGCCCGCAGCGCATCATCAGATAGGCCACCCCCGTCGCTTCCGCCAAGCCGACGGCCATGGCGGCGCCTTTGACGCCCATCGCCGGCAAGCCCCAGCGCCCATAGATGAGCGGGTAGGCGATGAGAATGTGCAGCAGATTGACCAGCATCATGGCGTACATCGGTGTGCGCGTATCGCCGGTGCCCTGAAGGATCGAGGACAACACTTGCAGGAGCACGGTGAAGGGAATGACCAGGAAGATCAGGGTCGAATAGGGCAGCGCCAACTCGATCACGCCGGATTCGGCGCCCAACAGCCGCATCGCGGCGTGATTGCCGGCCATGCCGGCGGCACCGAGGAGGATCGCGGTCGCCAGCGACAGGAGCAGAAAGTGCCGGGCCGCTTCACCGGCGTCCCGGTGGCGTCTGGCGCCCCACAATTGGGCCACGATGACATTGGTGCCGACGGACAGGCCGGAGACCAACGTCGTGGCGATGAAGGCGAGGAGTTGGCCCAAGCCGACCGCGGCGATGGGCACGGCACCAAGCCCGCCGACCAGGAACACCGCCACGATGCCTTCCGTCCGCTGCAGCAGGCTGCTCACCGTGACGGGCAGTGCCAGCGACATGACCGAGCGTCTGATCTGGGCGACTCCGTTCGGCATGGAGAGCTATCGTAACAGGGCACCAAAACCATCCGCCAGTTAGACCACAGGGCCACCGCTGGACAAACGTGAAACGGTTCGCTACGTTGATGCCCGATGATGGACGCAGACCACCTGTCCGTTCCAGCTCTGGCTCCCCCGCGGCTGTCGAAGTCCAAATTCATTGCCGGGCTCCAATGTTTGAAGCGCGTGTACTTGGACGTGCATCGGCCGCACTTAGCTACGCCGCCGGATCCCGGCACGCAGGCCATCCTTGAGATGGGGACGGAGATCGGCGAGCTGGCCAGGCGGCGATTCCCCGGCGGTGTCCTGGTGGCACCCGGATACCGGCCACGTGAGGCGGCCCTCGCGCACACGGCCGATCTGTTACGGGAAGGCACGGCTCCCGCGATCTTCGAAGGGGCCTTTCTGCATGACGGCGTGCTGGTGCGGGTCGATATCTTGGAGCGTGTGGCAGGAGCAGCTGATTCCGCCGCGTGGCGCCTGATCGAAGTGAAGTCGTCCGCGCGACCGAAGGACGTGCATCTCGACGACCTGGCGATCCAGACCTATGTGCTCGCCGGGGCGGGCGTTCCACTTGCGGGGATTGCGCTGATGCACGTGAACACCGGCTACGTCTACGAGCAAGGAGACGTGGATCTGGCGAAGCTGTTCACTCTGCTGGATGTGACCGAGCAGGTCCACGCGCGGCTGGCGAAAGTCGCCGAGCAACTGGCCGCGATGAAGACCGTGGTGCTTGCGCCGAACGCGCCGGCGGTCGAGCCGGGGGCGCAGTGCCATGTTCCTTACGAGTGTCCCTTTTGGGCTCATTGCACCACGGAGAAATCCGCGCGGTGGATTTTT
>CAZXRB010000032.1:0-10296 GCA_964642845.1 uncultured Nitrospira sp. | reverse complement strand
ACCACGTGACCCTCTCGCTCGCGCAGCGGCGCATGCGGGACAACGCGGAATGGATCTCCCCGGGATTGCGGGAGGCCCTTCAATCCGTCACCTATCCGGTGCATCACGTCGATTTCGAAACCGTCATGCTGGCCGTGCCGCGGTTCTCCTCGACCAGGCCGTACCAGGCCATCCCCGTGCAGTGGTCCAACCACATCGAGCAAGAATCCGGAGATCTGCTGCACCACGAGTTCCTGCACGACGCCGCCAGCGAGCCGCGCAAACGCTGGGCCGAGTCCTTGATCGAATCATTGGGCGACCGGGGCAGCATGTGTGTCTATTCCCCCTACGAGCGGGCCGTCATGGAACAGCTGGCGGAGGCCTTTCCCGAATACGCCTCCGCCTTCCGCGCGCTCATCAAGCGTTTGTGGGATCTTTTTCCGATCATTCGCGAGCACTACTACCATCCGGCGTTTCAGGGCTCCTATTCGATCAAGGCGGTTCTGCCGGCCGTCGTGCCGTCGCTGGGCTATGACGATCTGCCGATCCGGGCAGGCGGGCAGGCGGCCAGCGAGTATTACCGGATGGTGTTCGTGGAGACGGATTGGATCGAACAGGCTGCCATCCGCGACGCGCTCCTACGCTATTGCGCGCGCGACACGCTGGCGATGGTCGAATTGCGGAAGGCCTTGCTGCAGAAGGCGACGCGTTAGGTTGCCTCGGCTTGCTCGATTCCGTCACGGCCTCGGCCGTAATTTCGTTTGAAAACGATTTGCAGCCCACGGTACACTGCGGACTCTCATATCCCCACCCCATCGGAGAGGTGCGAGAGCGGCCGAATCGGGCAGTCTCGAAAACTGCTGTCCCGGTAACGGGACCGTGGGTTCGAATCCCACCCTCTCCGCCAAACCACGCTCGTTCATCGCTCAGCCAAACGCGGCACACAACTCACGGCAACCAAGCCCGCCGAGCAGGAGGGCTTGGAAATGCTTAGTTATAGTTGCCCCCTTCTTTCGAGGGGAACTGGTAGACACAAAGCAGTATTTGCTTCACACCGGCACTGCTGTAACTTACAACCCACTATCATCGGGCTAGCAGAATGGATTGACGCTGGTAGGGCCATCCTGAGAGATAGCTGCGAGGCGACTCGGAGCGTGTCGCAACCTCGGGAAGCGGATGGCCGGCAAAATGAAGGCGTGATGTAGGAACGCGCCTGATGCGCCAAAGAGGGGTGAACGGAGAGCGTGATCGATCCATCCATACCGAGTACTTTGGCTGACGCGGCGACGCTGGTCGATGTCCTGCGGTGGCGAGCTGCGCTGGAACTGGAACGTCCCGCCTATGTCTGGCTCACGGACGGCCGCGCGACCGATCGCCACATGACCTACGGCGATGTGGACCGCGAGGCTCGCCGACTGGCTGCCGCCCTGCGAAGCCGGATCGAGCCGGGCCAGCGCGCGCTGTTGCTGTATAGCGCTGGACCGGATGTCGTCGTGGCCTTCTGGGCGTGCCTGTATGCCGGCGTCGTCGCTGTGCCGGCGCCGGCGATCGAGGCCGTCAGGCCCAAGCAAAGTGTGCCGCGCTTGAAGGCCATCATGAAGGACGCCTCGATCGATTGGGTCTTGAGCTCCTCCGACGGGATCGAGCGGCTATCCGCTTTCTCCGACGACTTGCCTCTGCGGTGGTTGGATACGACGGCGGTGGAGGGCGAGACCGATGACGCCTTCCCGGGGCCTCGTCCGGCGTCGGATGACATCGCGTATCTCCAGTACACCTCCGGATCCACATCCGCCCCCCGCGGCGTCATCGTCTCGCACGGGACCCTGCTGTCTCATTGCCGGAGTCTGTCGGCATCGATCGGGTGGGATCGTTCAAGCCGGTCTCTCTGTTGGCTGCCGTATTTTCACGATTACGGCTTGGTGCATGGCATGATCGCTCCGGTGTATGCCGGCATGCCGGCCTATCTCATGTCGCCCGCCGCTTTTCTCCGAAGTCCTCTTCGATGGATCGAAGCGATCAGCCGCTATCGCATCAGCCATAGCGGCGCGCCGAATTTCGCGTATGCACAGTGTGCGCGGCTGGCCGGAGGGAGCGAGCTGCACGGGCTCGACCTGAGTTGTTGGAAGGTGGCCAGTTGCGGGGCGGAGCCGATCCGTGCCGAAGCGGTTCGCGCGTTCATCCGGACCTTTGCGGCGGCGGGGTTCGCGGCCGAGGCCTTTACGCCGGCCTACGGCTTGGCCGAGCATGTCTTGCTCGTGACCGCGGGAACGGGCCTTGTGGTCCACGAAGTCGATGCAGAGCAGCTTGAAGCGGGTTGCGTGGCTCCGGCGCAGGAAGGGCGCCGGCGCAGGGCGTTCGTCTCATGCGGAGCGGCCATCTCCGGTGCGCGCGTGGCGATCGTGGATCCGGCGACGGGGGCCCGCTGCGCGCCCAATCGAGTGGGCGAAATCTGGGTGTCCGGTCCGAGCGTGGCAACAGGATACTGGAACAAGCCGGCCGAGACGCAGGAGACCTTTCATGGCCGATTGCCGGGCGAGCCGGCAGTGTATTTGCGGACCGGAGATCTCGGGTTCCTGCAGGGCGGGCAATTGGTCGTCACGGGACGCCGGAAGGATCTCATCATCATCGCCGGCAGGAATCACGCTCCACAGGACATCGAAGAGACCGTCGGGACATGCCATCCCTCTCTCCGTGCCGGCTCAGCGGCCGCCTTTTCTGTAGCCGGCGACGCCGCCGAGCAGGTGGTCATCGTCCATGAGGTGCAGCGCGGCACCGAGGCTGCGGATGCCGAGCCGATCGCCGCCGCGATCCGCCGCGCGGTCTGGGAGGCGCACCAGCTGCCGGTCTTTGCCGTCGTGTTGATCAAGCCGGGCGGTCTGTGCCGAACGTCCAGTGGGAAAATTCAGCGGCATGCCACTCGGCAAGCCTGGTTGGATCGTACCCTGCCGATCGTGGCGGAAAGTACACGGGCCGATCTTCCGGCGGAGCCCGACGTCGGCCCCGCGGAGGCGCCCACCGAGCTGGAAGAGACGTTGATGCACATCTGGACACAGGTGCTGCCCTTGACCGCGGTGGGCCGCTTCGACAACTTGTTCGACTGCGGCGCGCACTCCCTACACGTCACGCAGATCGCTTCGAGAATCGAAGCGCAGTGCGGTGTACAATTGCCTCTGCGTGTCCTCTTCGAAGCACCGACGATCGCGGGGCTGGCCAAGGCGATCGAAACGATCAGGACCCAGGCGGCGCACGAGACCGCGTCCCCGGCGATCGTGCCCGTGCCCCGAAACCGGGCGCTTCCCCTGTCGTTCTCTCAGCAGCGTATGTGGTTCATGTCCCAGCTCGTTCCGGACGGGACGGCCTACAACATGCCGATCGCCATTCGCCTGTCGGGGCCGCTCAATCGGGACGGATTCCGCTACGCGCTCCAGGAACTGATCCGGCGCCATGAAAGCCTGCGGACGACCTTCACCGCGACGGCTGAAGGCGCAGTGCAGGTGATCCATCCGCCGCCTTCCGCCACCTGGACGGACATCGACGTCCGGTCCTTCCCCGAACCCGAACGTGAGGCGGTGCGTCTCGTGGAAGAGGATGCGCGCCGCCCGTTCGATGTGTCGAATGGCCCGCTCTTGCGTGTGATGCTGATCCAACTCGAGGCGGACGCACACATCCTGTATGTGAACATGCACCACATCATCGGGGACCAATGGTCCTACGGCGTCGTCGGGCGGGAATGGGCGACGCTCTATAACGAGTATGTGCGCGGTCGGGCCTTCCCGAGCGGGCCCGGGACCGTTCAGTATGCTGATTTCGCCGTCTGGCAGCGCCACCGCTTGACGGATGCGGCGCTGCAGGTGCATCTGGACTACTGGCGCCGGAAACTCGCGGGACTCTCGCCGCTCACTCTCCCTACCGATTATGTCCGCCCCCAGATTCAGCGGTACACCGGGTCGTATCGGGCCGTTCCATTGCCGGAGCCCGTGCTTGCTACATTGACACGTCTGTGCGCCGAGGAGGGGGCGACTTTATTCATGGGCCTGCTGGCCGCGTTTCAAATCCTGCTCGGCCGCCATGCGGGCCAGCAGGACATTGCCGTGGGGGTCCCGATCGCCAATCGGACGTGCGTGGTCTCCGAGGACATCGTCGGCACGTTCGTCAATACGCTCGTCATGCGCACCGACCTGTCAGGCGCGCCGACCTTCAGGGAAGTGTTGAAGCGGGTCAGGGAAACGGCGATCGAAGCGTACGACCATCAAGACGTGCCGTTCGAGCGCCTGGTGGACGAACTGGCTCCCCCGCGGGACCTCAGTCATTCGCCCCTCATCCAGGTGCTGTTCAACGTGGTGAATGCGCCGCTGAACGGCATCCGGTTCGAGGGGCTCTCGTGGGCGCCCGTGGAGTTCGACGGCGGGGCGTCGCAGTTCGACCTCACGATGACGGTGGATCCGGTGTTGTCGAAGACGGCGTCGCTCGCGTTCCGCACCGATCTCTTCAGCGCGGCCACGAGTGAGCGCCTGTTGAACGAATACCTCACGTTACTCGACGGCATCGTGGCGGCTCCGCACAGGCGCATCTCCGAGTATCCGATCCTGAGTCCTGCGGAGCGGCGGCGCATGCTGGTCGAATGGAACCGCACGGAAGCTCCCTATCCCAAGGACACGGCATTGCCTGCACTGATTGCGGCGCAGGCGGAACGGACGCCCGATGCCCTCGCCGTCTCCTCGGGCGGCGACCAGTTACGGTACGGCGAGATGAACCAGCAGGCGAACCAACTGGCTCGTTACCTGCGGGGTCGCGGTGTGCGGCGGGGCGACAACGTCGGCATTTCCATGGAGCGGACGCCGCTGGAAGTGGTGGTGTTGCTCGCGATCATGAAGACCGGCGCGGCCTATCTGCCGCTGGACCCCGCGTACCCGCCGGAACGGCTCCGGTACATGATCCAGGAGACGAGATGTCGAACCATCGTCACGGTCACGCACTTGGCGGAGAAGTTTGTGCCGGGCGATTCACAGTTGGTGTGTGTCGATCAAATCTGGGAGCAGGTCCTGCGCGAATCCCCGGCACCGATTCCAGATCCTGCGCCGTCGGATCTGGCCTATGTTCTCTACACCTCGGGATCGACGGGGAGGCCGAAGGGCGTCGCCATCCGCCACAGCTCGCTGGTGAATTTTCTGTGGTCGATGCGGCGCTCTCCGGGATGTACGGCGCGAGACCGGTTGCTCTCCGTCACCACCTTGGCGTTCGACATCGCCGGTCTGGAGCGCTATCTTCCCCTCATCGTGGGCGGACGCGTGGAATTGGTCGGCCGCGAGGTGGCGACCGATGGCCGCCTGCTGCGCCGGCGGATCGAAACCTGGGCCCCCACGATCATGCAGGCGACTCCGGCGACCTGGCGGATGTTGATCGAAGCCGGGTGGAGCGGGAGCCCGGAGCTGGTGGCCCTGTGCGGGGGCGAAGCTCTCTCGCGGGAGCTGGCGGACCGGATTCTTCCGCGGGTGCGGACGCTGTGGAACCTCTACGGGCCGACGGAGACGACGATCTGGTCCACGGTGTCTCAGGTGACCGCGGACCAGCCCGAAATCACGATCGGCCGGCCCATTGCCAATACGCGGCTCTACGTGCTCGATCCGGCGGGTCTGCCTGTGCCGATCGGCGTCCCAGGGGAACTGCACATCGGCGGCGACGGCCTGGCGGCGGGGTACCACAATCGGCCGGATCTCACTGCGGAGCGGTTTATCCCGGACCCGTTTGATCCCTATCACGCCGGGCGGCTCTATAAAACCGGCGATCTCGTCCGATATCGGGCGGACGGAGAACTGGTTCACTTGGGACGGTTGGATCATCAAGTCAAGATCCGGGGGTTTCGCGTGGAGCTGGGAGAAATCGAGGCGGTGCTGGCCGAGCAGGCAGGCGTCCGCCAGGCGATCGTCAGCGCCAGGCCCGATGCCTGGGGCATCAAACAGTTGGTCGCCTATGTGAGTGCCGCGGATCAGAGCCGCCCGAGCGGCGAAGAGTTGAAAGCCGCGCTCCGACGCCGTCTGCCGGACTACATGGTGCCCGCCCACGTGGTGCTCGTGAACGAGTTTCCCCTCACGCCGAATGGAAAAATCGACGTCCTGGCTCTGCCGGCGCCGGAGGAACCGTCGAGGGCCGGCATGATCCGGACCGCCCAACCCCGGACGGCCATCGAAGTCCAACTGGCGGCGCTGTGGCAGCAGGTATTGGGCATTTCCGATGTGGACATTGATCAGAGTTTTTTTGAATTGGGCGGGCATTCCCTGAAAGCCGTCCAGCTGTTTGCGCGTTTGGAAGAAGTGTTCAAGAAACAGCTGCCGCTGGCGACGCTCTTTCAGGCGCCGACGATTGCGCAATTGGCGGACATTCTCGCGGCGGCGCACTGGACGCCCCCGTGGCGGTCGCTCGTCGCCATTCAACCGGGAGGAAGCGCGGTGCCCTGCTTCGCCGTGCCGGGAATCGGAGGAAGCGTCTTGGGCTTTGCCAAGCTGGCTCAGCTGCTCGGCCCGCATCAGCCGTTCTACGGATTGCAGCCCAGAGGGCTGAACGGCCGCGAGGCGCCGTTTACTTCCCTGAAAGCCATGGCGGCGCATTATGTCCAGGAAATCAGAACGGTGCGGCCGACCGGACCCTATGTGCTCATGGGGACCTGTACCGGCGGTGTCGTGGCCTATGAAATGGCCCAGCAGTTGTCCGCCCGGCACGAGCGCGTCGTGCTCATGATCTTGGAATCCTGGCATCCCTTGTCCTACAACGGCTATCTCTTACGGCTGAAGCGGTTTGCGCGTCCGGTGCTATATGCCTGGGGCCGTCTGGCTCAATTTCTCGAGCGCTCGCACCACCTCTCCGTGGCGGCGCGACTACGGCTGGCCGTGCGCAAGGTAGCGGCAGGAGTCGAGCGGCTGGGAGTCCATGCGGACGGCGTGGTGTTCGGCGAAACGTTCCACAATCTGCGCGTGGCGGAGGCGACGCTGGAAGCGATCGCCTTCTACAAGCCCGAAGAGTATCGGGGGCGGCTGTTGAACGTGACGGCGTCCGAGCGCATCGTCCCCGATTCCGTGGTGGATACGAGGAAACTGTGGGAATTTCTGGCCCGAGGCGGAGCGACGGCGGCCGCCGTCCCCGCGAAAAATTCCGGACAGCTCTTGGCATCGCCGCACGTGGACGCGGTGGCGGGCGTGATGCGCGCGTACATCGAGCGGGAATCCTCAACGGAGGACGGGACGGCGCCGGCGCGGAGCCGTGTCGCGTCCGGTTCCACAACGGCCTGACCCAATCCATGCCCAGCCTCGGCATCCTTTCCGTTCTGATCCGGCGCCATCGCGGCCTCGTGCTGTGGATGCTTGCGGCAGGGGCGTTGTCCGGACTCTTCAGCGCGGCCGTCGTGGCCGTGATTAACCGGCTGCTGCATCCCCATGACGGGCAGCTCCTGTTGTTGGCGGCTGGTTTCGCGGGGTTCGTGTCCGCGAAAGTAGCCGCGAATCTGCTCTCGCAACTGTGGCTGGTCCGGTTCACGCAGGACGCGGTCTTGGACGTCACGACGACGCTGTGCGAAAAGATCTTGCGCTCTCCGTTGCGCACCATCGAGCGGGCAGGCACGGACGAAGTGTTCACCGCGCTGACGGACGACGCCGGATCGGTGGTCTGGGCCGCACAGTGCTTTCCCAACCTCGCGATGAACGGCGCCATGGTGGCCGGCTGCGGTCTGTACCTCCTCTGGCTGTCGCCGGCCGCGTGTGCCGCAGTCGCGGCTGTCACCGGCCTCGGGGCGGCGGGCTACTACTGGCTCCACCGCAGGTCCCTGCCGTCAATTCGGGCCGCACGAGAGGCGAAAGCGCGTCTGTTTCACGAATTCCGCGGCTTGACCGGCGGCATCAAAGAATTGTTGATGGACGCCGAGCGGGGACGGGACTTCCTCCGGCGGGAGCTGCACGATGCCATGGTGTCACTGCGACGCGGCAATCTGGCTGCCTCGAGGCATCACGTGATCGGCGAAGGCTGGACGCAGTCCCTGTACTATCTGTTGATCGGCCTCGTCCTGATGGTGTTTCCGGCCAGCCTGAGCCTGACGGAGGACTCGTTGACGGGATTCGTCTTTGCCATGCTGTACCTGATGAACCCGGTGTGGGCGATCATCGGCTCGCTTCCGGCCGTCTCCCGAGGCCGGATTGCGTTGGCCAGGATCGACGCGCTCGGCATGTCCCTGGGGCCGATGGCGGATTGTGCCGCGGCCTCACGGGGGGCCGCCCCGGCGGCCTGTCCCGTGGTGGTTCTCCAAGGAGTGACCTTCTCGTATGACCCGGTGGGCGAGCAACCGGGGTTCACATTGGGACCGGTGGATTTTGCGATTCGGCCCGGTGAAGTGGTGTTCATCGTCGGCGGCAACGGCAGCGGAAAGTCGACGTTCGTCAAGCTGCTGACGGGACTCTACGGGCCCGACGAAGGAACCGTCAGCCTCGGAGGGCTTGCGGTGACGGACGAGAATCGGGAATGGTATCGCACCCATTTCGCGGCGGTCTTTTCCGATTTTCATGTGTTCGAGCGTCTCCCGGCCCAGGGACCGGACACGGAGGAGTTGGCGAGGACGTACCTGGCGTTGCTCGAACTCGAGGGCAAGGTCACCATCACGGACGGGCGATGGTCCACGACCAATCTTTCCCAGGGCCAGCGGCGTCGATTGGCGCTCTTGGCGGCGTATGTCGAGAATCGACCGGTGTACGTGTTCGATGAATGGGCGGCGGATCAGGATCCCCATTACAAGAGCGTGTTTTATAATCGGTTGCTGCCGGAGCTTAGTGCGCGAGGCAAGGCGGTCGTGGTGATTACGCACGACGACCGGTACTTTTCTTTGGGGGATCGTGTGGTGAAACTCGAGGACGGCAGGGTGGTCGGCGTCGCCAGCCAGACCCGAAAGCCGGCGGGCTCCGCCCGTCTGTGAGTCGTGAAATGGGTGCTGCACCGCTCGAACACCGGCCGCTCATGTTTGCTGCGCTCGCGCTTCGGGATCTGGATGCGCCACGCCCGCCGAGTCTCGAGGACCGCGTCATCCGGCTGCATGCCTTTTCGCTCGACGCTCCGTGTGACGTGCGCGCGCGGTGCGGGCGCTGGCTCTCCAGAGACGAACAAGAACGCGCGGCACGATTCCGATTTGAAAAGGACCACGACCACTTCGTGGTGGCGCATGGGTATCTCCGGTGCGTGCTCGGCGCGTACTGCGGTCGGCCGCCGGGATCGCTGGAGTTCCGCCGGAAGCCGGCCGGGAAACCGGCGCTCGCCGGGTCGTCGCATCTCCCCACCGGCGTCACCTTCAGCCTGACGCACAGCCACGGGCGGGCGCTCCTTGCGGTCGCAAGCGGCTTCGAGGTAGGGGTCGATCTGGAACAGGTCCGGCCCCAGGTGGACTACCGGGCTCTGGCGAAGCGGTTTTTTTCGCCGCGCGAACGCAGGCGCATCATCGCTCAGGAAGAGGCGGCGGCTCGGAGGGCGTTCTTCCGGCACTGGGTGGGAAAAGAAGCGGTGCTCAAGGCGCGGGGCAGCGGGCTGCACGTTCCTCTCCACGAATGCGAGTTGCAGTTCACCGGCGATGACATGGCGGTCGCCCACTGCCGGGATGAGTCGGGAACGTCCGAAGAATTTTGCGCGAAGTTCGTGCCGCTGGAGGATGACTGGGCGGGCGCGGTGGCCGCGCAAGGCCAAGACTGGCAGTGGTGTACGGGCTAGTCGATCGAAGGCTGCACGGGAACACCTAGCCGTTCGGCGCTCCGCGCAATTCTCGAAAAAATGTGTGCAGGAGCTGTCGACTGTCCGCTTCCATCACACCTCCGGTGACGGCGACGCGGTGATTCAAGCGCCGTTCCGCGGGAATGTCGAAGATCGATCCGCAAGCGCCGGCCTTCGGGTCCCAGGCGGCGAACACCAGCCGGTCGATGCGGGACAACACGATGGCGCCGGCGCACATGGCGCAGGGTTCCAGTGTCACGTAGAGCACGCTGCCGGTGAGACGCCAGCTGCCCAGCCGCTCGGCGGCCTGGCGAATCACCAGCAGTTCCGCATGGGCCGTGGGATCCTGCCGGGCCTCGCGCAAATTATGCGCACGAGCGATGACCTCTCCGTGATGCACCAAGACCGCGCCCACCGGTATTTCACCGATGGCGGGCGCCCGCGCGGCTTCTTGGAGCGCCACCTCCATGAACGCAAGATCGTGATCGCGTGAAGCTGTCATACGGCCTACCCTGTGGACGGCGAAGCATGCTAGAACCTATCTCAAAATTGCTTGAGTAACATGGTGATCGATGCAAGCTGCAC
>CAZXRB010000031.1:0-41353 GCA_964642845.1 uncultured Nitrospira sp. | reverse complement strand
CACGGCCGGCTATACGCACCCCCGAACCCCACCGGCAGGTGGGCCCCTTCCGCCAGAGACCCCATACCGAGAGCGCTAATGATCGTGAAAATGAGTGAAAAGAGGGAGTTACGACCGAAGGCGGGTTTCATGAGCACGCTTCTCCAGAACACGCGATCCCCCTGGACCGCCTGTCTGTGCTCCCATCGACGGCTTTAGTACTTCCATTACTACAGTGCTTCCCCATATCTGCTGTGGAAGACCACCGAAGGCACAATAGGGACTTGCCTCAAGGACCCGCCCTTTCGCTTGTCTTCCGGATTCACAAACAGAAACCGTCTAAAATGTTTTATAGCTCCCCGCGCGGCCGCCCTCTCCGAAAATCTGGCCGATCTACCGGGTTGATTCCTTTGACGCCGAGAGCGGAGCCCACTTTCTCGGGGCCGAGATGGCTTAAGAAAAAAGTACCAGAACGCGTAGTACTTGGCAAGCGCTCGGTTGGATTCTTCAGATGCCGCCCCATCGGGCCATGGAAAGAGTTGTTTCCCTAGAAATCGGGACAAAGTCCGTAGAGTCCTCCTTTCAGGAGTGGCGGCAACGGCAGGGATTTCTCACGAAGGCATTGGTTTGCAAGGAGAAAGTGTGGCGGCTCCAGCTTGGCAGGCGGCGTGCAAAATAGCCTGCAACTGTCTCTGTCGTTCAGGCGCGCGAAGCTTGGCGAACGGGACTGAAAGGGCGGTAGCTTGCCTTCTCGGTACTAGCGCCGCTTCTCTCCCGAGTGCGCTGTCGAGAGCCCCCCTTTTTCTCGCGAGCCACGATCATCGGATTGGCACACCCGGGATCATTTCACGGAGGACATGTCTATGGCCGCGGCACCCGCTCCGGCGCGATCGAAGTTTTCTCAACTTGAGGTTCATCGCAGCTTGGACATCCTGGCGCAAGAACCATTTCTCCGGATGCTCCATCTCGAGCAGAAGCGCACGGAACGGTCACGCCGGCGTTTCGTGCTCATGCTCCTTGAATCAGGCAACCTTCTAAGCGGCGCTGGCCGACAGGAGGCGCTGAATCGGATTATGTCCGCCTTGCGCAAGTCGACCCGGGAGACGGACATCACCGGGTGGTACAAGGAAGGCTCGGTGATCGGAACGATTTTTACCGAGATCGGGGAGACGGACGGCAATGGCGTGGCGAGCGCGCTGCTGGCGCGCTTCACCAATGCCTTGGCGAGTTCGGTGAGCATCGAGCAGATCAACCAGATCAAGCTCTCGTTTCATGTTTTTCCCGACGATTGGGAAAGAGAGGACGACGGTCACGGAGATGGCGGAAACGAAGTCTCGCCGTTGTACGCGGAGTTGCACGAAGCGGACGCAGTCCAGAAATGCGCCCTGGGGATAAAGCGTTTTCTGGACATCGCGGGAAGCCTCTTGGGGCTGATCCTGCTGGCGCCCCTGCTGCTTGCGATTGCCGTCGCCATCAAACTGACCTCAAGCGGGCCAGTTCTCTTCCGGCAGCAGCGCGTCGGCCAATACGGCCGCCGCTTTTGCTTCCTCAAATTCCGGTCGATGTATCCCGAGAACGACCCGCGCGCCCATGAGGATTTTGTGAAGAACTTGATCGCGGGCGCCAAGACCGAGGGGCAGAAGGTCTACAAAATGACCCACGACCCCCGCATTACCCCCATCGGCCGTTTTCTTCGCCGCACCAGCCTCGACGAGTTGCCCCAACTGTGGAATGTGCTCCGGGGAGAGATGTCCCTGGTAGGGCCTCGCCCTCCGATTCCTTACGAAGTCCGGCATTACGACATCTGGCACCGCCGCCGGCTGCTTGCAGTAAAACCTGGCATCACCGGTCTCTGGCAAGTCACCGGCAGAAGCCGGGTGGGATTCGACGAGATGGTTCGCCTTGACCTGCAGTACGCGCAAACTTGGTCGTTGTGGCTCGATCTCAAACTCCTGCTGCTCACCCCACGCGCCGTCTTGGAGGGCAAAGGCGCTTACTGAGCCGCGGACTCTGCATCATTACTAGGAATCCTGCATGATTCGATTTGGCGTAATTGGCTACGGTTATTGGGGGCCAAACGTAGTCCGCAACCTGCAAAATCTGGATGCGGCCCGCGTGGTGGCTATCTGCGACAAGAACGAAGGCTGCCTGCGGAAGGCACAAAGGCTCTACCCGGACGTGCAAGTTTCCACGAATTGTGCGGAACTGCTCGCATCGTCCGAGATCGACGCCGTTGCGGTGGTGACCCCGGTGTGGACCCACTTCGACCTCGCCAAGCAAGCACTCACCAACGGAAAACACCTCTTCATTGAGAAACCGTTTACGGCCACCTCGCGCCAGGCGGAGGAGTTGATTGAGCTGGCGGACCGCAAGAACCTCCAGATCATGGTGGATCATACGTTCCTCTTTACGGGCGCGGTGCGTAAGATCCGGCAGTTGATTGACGACAACACGCTGGGCAAGCTCTACTACTACGACTCCACCCGCGTGAATCTGGGCTTATTCCAGCACGATGTGAACGTCATCTGGGATCTGGCCCCGCACGATCTGTCCATCGTCGACTACCTGATAGGAGAACGGGCGGAGGCGGTGGTGGCCACTGGCGCCGGGCATCTGAACGGCCAGGCCGACGTCGCCTATCTCACCATTTACTTTCCGAACAACGTGCTCGCCCATATCAACGTGAACTGGCTGTCGCCGGTGAAGATCCGGACCACGCTGCTCGGGGGCGAAAAGAAAATGCTGGTCTGGAACGATCTCGAAGCCGACGAGAAGATCAAAGTCTACGACCGGGGCGTCAACATTACCAGCCGCGAGGGCGTCTACGAGGCGCTGGTGAGCTACCGTTCCGGGGATATGTGGGCGCCAAAGGTCGACGCCACGGAAGCTCTCAAGAGCGAGTTGCAGTACTTCGTCGACTGTGTGCAGAAGAGCCAGCGGCCCTTCAATGATGGCCTGGCCGGGCTGCGCGTCGTCCGCATGCTGGAAGCGGCGGAACGATCGCTGCAAGGCCGGGGAGAGGCGATCGCCGCATGAGCGACTTCCGGTGTATCGCGCCTGACGTCAAACTGGGCGCGGGCGTGAAGCTGGCCCAGTTTGTCAACCTGTACGGCTGCGAGATCGGCGACGAGACCAAACTCGGCACGTTCGTCGAAGTCCAGAAGAACGCCAAGATCGGCCGCCGGTGCAAGATCTCCAGCCACACGTTTATCTGCGAAGGCGTGACGATCGAAGATAACGTGTTCATCGGGCACGGCGTGGTGTTCATCAATGATCTTTACCCGCGGGCGACGGCGGCGGACGGATCACTGCAGACCGAAAAGGACTGGAAGGTTGTTCCGACCTTGGTAAAGAGGGGCGCCTCCATCGGGTCCGGGGCAACGATTCTGGCGAATGTCACTATTGGCGAGAATGCGATCGTGGGTGCAGGGAGCGTAGTGACCAGGGACGTCCCTCCTGACACGATCGTCGCCGGGACTCCCGCGCGAGTGAGGCGGACCCTGGCGGTGATGGGCGGGGGTGGGGAATGAGCGAAAACCAGACTATTCCGTTTTTGGATTTGGTGAGCCTGCATGCGGAGCTGAAGGACGAACTGATGGCCGTCGTCAGCAAGGCGTTGGACACGGCCGGGTTTATCGGCGGTCCGATGGTGCAGGGCTTTGAAGAGGATTTCGCGAAGTTCTGCGACCTGGGGCACTGCGTGGGTGTGGGTAGCGGCACCGACGCGCTGCGCTTCGCTTTCATCGCGGCCGGGATCGGTCCTGGCGATGCGGTGGTGACGGTTCCAAACACCTTCATCGCCACTACCGAGGCGATTTCCCAGGCGGGCGCACGGCCGGTATTTGTCGACATCGACGAAGCGACGTACAACATGGACGCGGCGAAGCTCGCCGAGTACCTGGCCGGCTGCGAAGTCGACCCCGCAACCGGAAAACTCCTCGATCCGAAGACGAAGACGCGCGTGGTTGCCGTTGTTCCGGTTCATCTCTATGGCCAAATGGCCGACATGGACCCGATCGTCGAGCTGGCGGAAAAGTACGGCCTGATGGTCGTCGAGGATTCGGCCCAGGCGCACGGCGCGCAGTATTTCTCCCGCAAGCTGAACCGTTGGGTGAAGCCGGGCGAGATGTCGCTCGCGGCCGCGTTCAGCTTCTACCCCGGCAAGAATCTTGGCGCCTGTGGTGAAGCCGGCGCGGTGGCCACCAACGACGCCGAACTCGCGCGCAAGATGCGCATGATCCGCGACCACGGCCAGAGCAAAAAGTATTATCACGACATCGAGGGCTACAACGGGCGGCTGGACGCGATCCAGGCGGGGATGCTGCGGGTGAAGCTGAAACACCTGCCGGAATGGACCGCCGCGCGCCAGGCGGCGGCCCGCCGCTATGGCGCGTTGTTTAGCGATAACCAGCCTTCGCTCATCCTGCCCACCGAGCCGGACCGGATGCGGGCAGTCTACCATCTGTACGTGATCCGGATCGCCGAGCGCGACGCGCTCATGCAGCACTTGGGCGCCTTGGGGATCGGAACGGGCATCCACTATCCATTCCCGCTCCACCTCCAGGCAGCGTACCGGGATCTCCCCTATGCGGAGGGCGACTTCCCGGTTACGGAACGAGTGACCCGAGAGATTGTCTCGTTGCCCATGTTTCCCGGCTTGACCGCGGCGCAACAGGAGCGGGTGGTGGCTGGGGTCCGGTCGTTCGCCGCGGCAGCCGTCCGCGCCTGAGGGTCGTCCCGAGGAAGAGGATGGTTATCACCAGCACTCCGTTGCGCATTTCGTTCTTTGGCGGCGGGACGGATTATCCGATCTGGTACCGTGAGCACGGCGGATCGGTCCTGGCCACGACGATCAACAAGAGCTGCTACGTTACCTGCCGTTATCTGCCGCCGTTTTTCGAGTATCACAGCCGGATTTCGTACTCGAAGGTAGAAAATGTCGCGCACAACTGGTCAATTAGCCATCCATCGGTGCGGGCGTGTCTTCAGTATCTCCAGATAGAGGATGGAGTGGAAATTCTGCACGTAGCCGACCTGCCGGCCCGCACCGGCTTAGGCACCAGTTCCGCCTTTACCGTGGGTCTGCTGTTGGGCCTGTACGCCCTGCGGCAGCGTATGCGCGACAAACACTCGCTGGCGATGGAGGCGATTCACGTAGAACAGGATTTAATTCCGGAAGCGGTGGGATCACAGGACCAAGTGAGCGCGGCGTACGGCGGCTTCAACCGGATTAATTTCCGGACCGACGGCGCCATCGACGTCCAGCCGGTGCTGGCCTCCTCCGAACGATTGGCGGCGTTGCAGAATCACCTGGCGCTTTTCTTCACGGGCTTTTCCCGGACGGCCTCGGAGATTGCGACGGAACAAATCCGCTTGACTCAGGAACGGCGGCGCGAGCTGCAACTGATGCGCGAGATGGTGGACGAAGGCGAAGCGATCGTGACCAATGAGCACCGGCCCATCGAGGACTTTGGCTGTCTGCTGCATGAAGCGTGGCAAGTGAAGCGTTCGCTCACGAACAAGATCAGCAGCTCGAGTATCGATGAGATCTATGAAGCCGGCCGCAGTGCCGGTGCGTTGGGTGGCAAATTGCTTGGGGCTGGAGGCGGCGGCTTTATGCTGTTCTTCGTGCCGCCGGAGCGGCGGGAGGAGTTGCGGGCGCGGCTGCACAAACTGCTTTGTGTTCCATTCTCTTTTTCGAGCAAGGGGAGCCATGTCGTCGTCTACGAGCCAGAGGAGCGGTTCGACAAGACATTGAGCGAGGAGAGGAACACAGTTTACGGCGTGGAAACGACGGGCGGCGCTCCGTGCTGGTGGCGGCGGACAGCCGCTGGGCCGAACGGCAGCCTGGTGCGGGGGAGTCACTCATGAGGGTCATGATCACGGGCGCTGCCGGTTTTATCGGCGGCTTTCTGGCGCGGCACGCCGCGGGGGCCGGCGCATCCGTGCTGGGGACGGGCATCACCACGCCGCCTGAGCCGTGGAACAGTGGCGTCTTTGAACACTGCGATATTCGCGATCAGAGCCGGCTGGAGGCGCTTCTCGCGGAGTTCCGCCCCGATCGCATCTTCCACCTGGCGGCGCAAAGCTACCCCACCGTGTCGCTTACCCAGCCAAGGGAAACCATGGACATCAACGCCGGGGGCACCGTCAACTTGTTTGAGTGCCTCCGTGCCACCGGCCTAGCTCCGATGGTGGTGGTGGCCTGCTCGAGCGCCGAGTACGGGCCGGTGTCCGCGGAAAAGTTGCCGGTCCGCGAGGATCATCCGCTGCAGCCGCTCCACCCTTACGGAGTCAGTAAGGTGGCACAGGACCTGCTGGCGTACCAATATTTCGTCAATTATTCCCTGCCTTCGGTCCGCATCCGGATCTTTAACACAACGGGTCCCGGCAAGCTAGGCGACGTCTGCTCGGACCTCACCAAGCGGGCGGTGGAGATCGAAACCGGGCTGTGTCCGCCCGCGCTGGCGTGCGGCAACCTGGGGAGCCGGCGCGCCATCATCGACGTCCGGGATATGGTGCGGGCTTTGTGGGTCGCCGCCGAGCGTGGTCAGCCGGGGGACGTTTACAACGTGGGCGCCAGTGCGATCTATTCGGTGCAGGATTTGATCGGCCAGATCCGGCGCTTTGTCCATGTGGACTTCCGGGTGGAGCCGCAGCGCGCCCTGATGCGCGATTGCGATGAGTTAGTAATCGCTGGAGACACCACCAAGTTTCAAAGTTGTACCGGGTGGCGGCCGGAGATCAGCCTGGAGGTCACTTTGCAAGACATGCTGAACTGGTGGCGGCAGCGGATCCGTGAAGGGGCGGCTGCGTGATCGACCGGATCCGAGCCAACATCGAAACCAGCATCGAAGTCCATCAGCGGCTGCTGGAAGCCTGCCTGCCAGATATCGTCGCGGCGGCGGATGCGCTGGTGCGAGCGTACCAGAGGGGCCACAAGGCCATCTTCTTTGGCAACGGCGGCAGCGCCGCCGACGCCCAGCATTTGGCCGCCGAATTTCTGGGCCGCTATCTCCAGGAGCGCCCGCCCCTCCCAGCGGTCGCCCTGAACACGAACAGTTCGGCGGTGACCGCGATCGGCAACGATTATGGGTACGACCAGGTCTTCGCCCGGCAACTGGCGGCTTTGGCGGCGCCTGGCGATGTGGCCGTCGGGATCAGCACTTCCGGCGACTCGGAGAGTGTCATCCAGGCAGTCAGGGCGGCAAAGCGCATGGGAGTTTACACAGTGGCTCTGACGGGCGCCGGCGGCGGCAGACTCCGCGGCCAGGCGGACGCGCACATTATGGTGCCATCGCGGGAGACCCCCCGAATCCAGGAGTGCCATATCCTCATTGGGCACGCGCTGTGCGACACCGTGGAACAGGCATTGGCAGGCCTGCCGGTCCGGGCTTGATCCACTCTTTTCCTTTTCCCTTAAGTGGAGGCGAGATTCAGGAATGATCGGAAAGCAGAAGGTTGTCGTTGCCGGTTTAGGTGAGATTGGCAAGCCGCTGTTCCAGCTTTTGGAGGAGCAGTACGAGGTGTATGGGGTGGATCTAGCGCCCTTTCGCCCGGTGCGTGAAGTAGATGTGCTTCACGTTTGCTATCCATTTCAGATCGAGGACTTTGTGGGAGAAACCGCCCGCTATATCGATCTGTTCCGCCCTACCCTAACGATTATTAACAGCACGGTGGCGATCGGCACCACGCGGCGGATTGGTGAGATCACCCGAACGCCGGTGGTCAACAGTCCGATTCGTGGCAAGCACGTGCGAATGCTCGAGGAGCTCCGGTTCTACACCAAGTTCGTAGGCGCGGCCGATCCTATGGACGCCGCCCGAGCGGCGGAGCATTTCGCGGCGGCCGGCATGAAAACAAAGATTCTCTCCTCGCCCGAGGCGACCGAACTGGCCAAGCTGACGGAAACCACGTATTTCGGGCTGCTGATCGCCTGGGCTCAGGAGGTGGAACGGTACTGCGACCTGACCGGCGCCGCGTACGACGAAGTCGTGTCCATTTACGACGAAATCGGTTACCTGCCCCGGGTGAAGTTCTTTCCTGGCGTCATCGGGGGCCACTGCGTGATGCCGAATATTGAAATCCTGTCGCAGCTCACGCGGTCGGAGATCCTGGACGCCATCCGGGCTTCGAATGATATGAAAGCGGAGCGGGAAACGGCCCGGGCAGAGTTAGCCCGGTAGCGATCGACTTGCGATGCAGCGCAGCCTCACGCCGCAGACCGCCAGTCAGGAAACGGGCATTGTGACCCGGCGTATGCGGTTTCAGGGAACGCGAGCGGCGATGGCTACGTTCTCGGCGTATCCGGGCGACCCTCGGCCGCGTCGAGCAGTAGAGGCCTTGTTGGCCGAAGGCATGTCGGTGGATCTGATCTGCCTGGCCGACGGCAAGCAACCGGCCCGGGAGGTGCTGGGCAATCTCACGGTCTTTCGGGTGCCACTTGCCCATACGCGCGGCGGCAAGATCCGGTATGCGTTTAACTACTCGGCATTTCTCCTGCTGACCGGGATCCTGCTGACGGTTTACTTGTTCCGGGGCCGGTTCCATCTGGTTTATATCCACAACATGCCCGATGTGCTGGTGTTTAGCGCCTTGGTCCCCCGGTTGTTGGGCGCCCGGGTGATCCTGGACCAGCACGACCCGATGCCGGAGTTGATGAGCACGATCTACGGCACCAGTGCCGACAGCTTCAGCGTCCGCGTTCTCAAAGTTCTGGAGAAACTGAGCTTGAGATTCGCCGACCGGGTGGTCACGGTGAACGTTGCCTGCCAGCGGATCTTCGGCAACCGCAGTTGCCCTCCGGAAAAGATCGCGGTGGTGATGAACTCGCCCGACGAGAAGATCTTCCCGTTTCGCCCCTCCGAGGAAGCGAGCTCCGCCGAAACGGAGAAGCCACTGGTTTTGATGTACCACGGTTCGCTTGTGGAACGGAACGGACTGGACCTGGCGGTCAAAGCAATTGCCAAGTTTCCTGCTCAGGCAGCGGATTTGGAATTGCGTGTATTCGGCCGGGAGACCCCGTACCTGCACCGCGTACTTGCCGAAGCCCGGAGACTGGGCGTGGCCGATAGGGTCCGGTATCTGGGCCCGCGGCGCCTGGACGATTTGCCGGCCGAAATTCAGGACTGCGACGTGGGTGTGATTCCGAACCAGCGGAACCCTTTCACCGACATCAATACCCCCACGCGCATCTTCGAATATCTGTCGCTGGGCAAACCGGTGATCGCGCCCAGGACCCCAGGGATCGTCGACTATTTTGATGCGGATTCGCTGGTGTTCTTCGAGTCGGGTGACAGTGACGATCTTGCCGAGAAGATCCGGTTCGTTCGCGACCACCGCGCTCAGGCAAGAGCGATCGCCGCGCGGGGCCAACAGGTGCTCCGCCAGCATACCTGGGCCCGGGAACGGGAAACTCTGATTGAAACAGTAGCGTCGCTGATCCTTCCGAGAAGGTCTGCATGATTGGCGTGATTGCCGACCCGGCCGAGGTTCCGGCAGTAGAGGAGTTCTTCGAGCTGTTCAAGACGCGCTGGGAACTCTACCGTTCCGGCCGGAGCTACGAAGTGATTCTGACTTCGCAGCCTGGCGCAGACGTCTTGGGAGAGCGTCTGACGGTGCGGTACGGCGGCCGGCCTTGGAAGAGCGAGGAGCTCCCGGACGGCATTCTTCAGCCGGCCGATCCCAGGGGCCGCCCTGTCATTCATGAAGGCGACACGCTGCCGCTTTACGGAAACAACTTTCAGTGGGGCCCGAGGCGGGCGGCACGCCTGGTGAAGGCGGAATGTCGGCATGGGAGAACAATCGCACGCGTTGGGTATGACCTGTTTTGGGAAATTCGCTGGCTGCTGACGCGAGGACAGCCACCAGAGCATGCGGCGATTCCCACGCTGGAATTGCACATTGATCTGCTTCGCCGGCTGATCCGCGACAGTGGGGCCACCTGCCCAGAGTTCCGGCCGGTTCCGGAAGGGTACCGCTTCATTGCGGTTCTGACGCATGACGTGGATCATCCGTCCTTGCGGCTGCACCGTTTCGATCGGACCGTACTCGGATTTCTCTACCGGGCGCTTTTGGGCTCCCTGGTCAAGGTTGTGAGGGGTCAAGAAGGCGGGGGATACCTGTTGCGCAACTGGGTGGCGGCGCTCAAGCTGCCGCTGGTGCAAGTGGGGCTGGCGCGGGACTTCTGGCGGGACTTCCCGGCGTATGTACGGCTGGAGCGGGGCTGGCCTTCGACGTTTTTCGTGCTGCCTTTTGCGAACCGCCCGGGCCGTCGGGGGGCCGGGCTGGCTCCTCGCATCCGGGGCGCAGCCTATGGCGCCCGGGACGTGGCGCCCGAGCTCCAGACGCTTCAGGAGGCGGGTTGTGAGATCGGGCTCCACGGCATTGATGCCTGGTGCGAGGAAGCGGCCGCCCGGGGCGAGATCGAGGAGTTGGCCGGCCTGACGACTTCATTCGGTGGCGGAGTCCGCATGCACTGGCTGTACTTTGATGAAGGGTCACCGTTAGTGCTCGAACGGGCCGGGGCCGTCTACGATTCTACGGTCGGCTACAACAACACCGTTGGCTATCGCGCCGGGACGGGCCAGGTGTACCGGCCGCTGGGCGCCACCCGGTTGCTGGAGCTTCCCCTAACCATCATGGACACGGCCCTGTTCTATCCGAGCCACCTGAACCTGAGCCGCGCGGAGGCGTGGAACCGGGTGAAAGCGATTCTCGATTGTGCCGAGCGAGTAGGCGGCTGCGTCACGGTGAACTGGCACGACCGCAGCCTCGCCCCGGAACGCCAGTGGGGCGGCTTTTACCGCGAGCTGGTCGAGGAACTGGAGCGCTGTGGCGCCTGGATCACGACCGCTGGCGAAGCGGTGAACTGGTTTCGTGCGCGGCGCGCGGCATTCACGGGAGAGCTGGCGGGCAGGGACTGGATGGAGTGTGCGGGACCTAGCCAAAAGTGAGCCATGAACAACCGTTTCATCATCGACCCCGCTGAGCGGATTCTCGTCACCGGCGCCAACGGCTTCATCGGATCGCGGGTAGTCGAAACGCTCGCGCGGCTGGGCTACACCAACCTTTGCTGCTTTGTCAGGCCCTCCAGCAACATGGCGCGGCTGCGGGACGTTTTGGCGAAGGTATCGGCAAGCCGGATTGAGGTCCTGCCTGGCAACCTGCTTTCGCGGGAGGACGCGGGAAGAGCCGCCCGCGACGCGAGAGTGATTATTCACCTCGCTGCCGGGGTCGAGAAAACCTTTGCAGGCTGCTTTCTGAATTCGGTCGTCACAACAAGAAATCTGTTAGACGCCGCCGTGCATGCCGGGTGTCTGCGCCGTTTTGTGAACGTCAGCTCGTTTGCCGTTTATTCCAACTGGAAGCTCCGGCGAGGCGCGCTGCTGGACGAAAGCTGCGAAACGGAAGCATTCCCCCTCGAGCGGAGCGAGCCTTACATGTACGCCAAGCTGAAACAGGACGCACTGGTTCTGGAATATGCAAGGAATCATGGGCTCAACTATGTCATGGTGCGGCCCGGCGCCGTGTATGGTCCCGGGGCGAACCAGCTCACGGCTCGGGTGGGGATCGACACGTTCGGCTTCTTTCTGCACTTGGGCGGAGGCAACCGGATCCCGCTGACTTACGTGGACAACTGCGCCGAGGCGATCGTCCTGGCAGGCCTCCGTTCTGGCGTCGACGGCGAGGTGTTTAACGTCGTCGATGACGACCTTCCCACGAGCAGGCAGTTCCTGCGGTCGTATTGCAAGAATGCCAAAGCGATCCGGGCGCTGCCTGTTCCGTATCCTGTTTTCTATGCTTTCTGCTGGCTTTGGGAACGATACGCCCGTTGGTCCAAAGGCCAATTGCCCCCGGTTTTCAACCGCCGCCGGTGCGCGGCGTACTGGAAGGGCAACGAGTACAGCAGCCGGAAGCTCAAAGAGCTTGTCGGATGGCAGCCCGCCGTTCCGTACGCTGTGGCGTCCAGCCGCTACTTCGAGTCCGTCAGAAAGGCGGAACAGAAATGCTCCGGATAGCGATCGTCGGGTGCGGCAAGATCGCCGACCAGCACGCCGAACACATCGCAGCGCTGGAAGGCTGCCGTCTGATCGCGGTTTGTGATCGCGAGCCGCTGATGGCGGCGCAGTTAGCCGACCGGTATGAAGTGGAAGGCCGCTATACAGACCTTGGAGCTTTGCTGTTCGAAGCGAAGCCGGATGTTGTCCACCTGACGACACCGCCCCAAGCGCACTATTCGATGGGCAAAGAATGCCTTGAGGCGGGATGTCATCTCTATGTCGAGAAGCCGTTTACGGTCACCAGCGCGGAGGCCGAGGAACTGGTCGCGCTGGCCGAGCAACGGGGAGTGCGGCTGACGGTGGGGCATCACGCGCAGTTCAGCCACGTGGCCCGGGAGATGAGATCGCTTGTGCGCGGCGGCTACCTGGGCGGCCCGCCGGTGCACATGGAAAGCTACTACTGCTACGACCTTGGGGATCCGGCTTACGCCAAAGCTCTCCTGGGGGACCCCTATCACTGGGTCCGCGCTCTGCCCGGCGCGCTGCTGCAAAATACGATCAGTCACGGCGTGAGCAAGATCGCAGAGTTTCTGACGAGCCCGCGCCCGCAGGTCTTCGCTTACGGCTTTACCAGCGCAACGCTGCAAAGCATTGGCGAACATCGGATTATTGATGAGCTGCGGACCGTGATTCACGACGGCGCCACCACGGCGTATTTCACCTTTTCTTCTCAAATGCGGCCCAGCCTGCACCAGTTGCGCCTCTACGGGCCGAAGAACGGTCTGGTCCTGGATGAGCAGCAGCAGACGCTGATTCGGATGCGGGGCCAACGCTACAAGAGTTACCTGGATAAGTTCGTTCCGCCCTGCCAGTTCGCCAGGCAATATGCCGCCAACTTTGCCCGCAACGTCCGGCTCTTTGCGCGAAACGACTTTCATGAAGGTCACGGAATGCGAAAGCTGATCGATGCATTCTATCAGTGCATCCGTTCCGGCGGATCCGTTCCGATCCCTTACCCGGAGATTCTCCGGACCGCCCGCATCATGGACGACATCTTCGACCAACTCGCCGCCCGGAGCCTGTCGCTTGCTGCGCCGACGCCGGTATGCCAAGAACGGTCCTGACCATCCGCGGCAGGGAGGTCTGGATCGAAGGACGCCTGCTGCGAACGGCCCATCTCGACGGGGAAAAATACACCTTCCCGGGGGATCCCGAGGCGCTGCTGGAGGAGCTGCGCGCCAGCGGCGAGCGGATTGATCTTTTTACCTTCATTCAAAAACCTCCCGAGACCGAACCCCGGTACCCCTATCCCATGGAATGGGAGAACCTGGCAGTCCTGCCGGTGTCCACGTTTGATCATTGGTGGAATTGTCAGATCACGAACAAAGTCCGCAATGCGGCGCGGCAGGCGGAAAAGAAGGGTTTGGTGATTCAGGAGGTGCGCTTCGACGAGGTTCTGCTGCGGGGAATTGTCGAAATCCATAACGAAAGCCCGGTCCGGCAGGGCCGCCGGTTCCCACACTACGGCATGGACCTGGAGGGCGCCCGCCGCTACGCCGGCACGTTTCGGGACCGAAGCTTCTTTATCGGCGCGCTGGACGGGCAGCGCCTGATAGGCTTTATGAAGCTGACCATGGACGAATCCGGCAATCACGCCTGTGTAGTCAATATCCTGGCCATGCTGCGTGAGCGGAACAAGGCGCCCACGAACGCCATGATGGCCCAGGCGGTGAAATCCTGTGCAGCGCGCGGCCTCTCTTACCTGGTTTACGAGCATTTTACCTACGGGCGGCGCCAGAGCGACGGCTTAAGTCAGTTCAAGGAGGCCAACGGCTTTCGGCGGATGGACGTGCCCCGCTATTTCGTGCCCTTGACCCGCTGGGGAAAGGTGGCGTTCGCCCTTGGCTTGCACCGGCGTTTGGTGGATTATTGCCCGGAATTCCTTGCCGCCCGGTACCGCAATCTGCGAAAAGAATGGTACGCACGTCGCTATCGGGCCGCCGCCGGATAGCGTCGGAGCTGCGTTATGCCGGGTTTGGTGGGCATCGTCAGCCCAATGCCGGAGCAAGAGGCCACCGCCACGCTGGCGGAGATGGTTGAGGCCCTGCGCCATGAAACATTCTATGTGGGCGGTACATGGTCTGACCCATCGCTGGGGCTGTATGTCGGCTGGATGGAGCGTCCGGAGTCGGAAGTTCATCGATGGCCGCTCAGCGACGGGCGCGGCGAGGCAAGGGTGTTCTTCTCCGGACAAAACCTGGCCGCGGGCGGTGTCGATCACCTGGCGGAACAAGCCGCGGCGGACCCGGGGTTTCTTAGCGGGTTGGACGGGATCTTTCACGGTCTGATGATTGACCGGCGCCGGGGGACGGCCACCCTCTTCAACGACCGCTACGGTCTGCACCGGCTCTACTACCACGAGACGAAAGAAGCGTTCTTTTTCGCGGCCGAGGCCAAGGCGATCCTGGCGGTTTCCCCGCCCACCCGGTCTTTGGATCTGAGAGGACTGGGTGAATTCGTGTCCTGCGGCTGCGTGTTGGAGAATCGCGCGTTGTTCCAGCAGGTCCACGTTTTGCCGCCGGCGTCGGCATGGGTTTTTCGCAACCGGCGCCTGGCGAGCCGGGATACCTATTTCGACCCCCGCGTCTGGGAGAACCAGCAACCGCTTGATCCGGAGTCATACTACGAAGTCATGCGGGAGGCCGTCTCCGGGACAATTCCGCGGTATTGCCGGGGTTCCGGGCCGGTGGCTGTCGCGTTGACCGGCGGCCTCGACACGAGAGTAATCATGGCTTGGTCGAGGGCCGCTCCGGGGACGCTTCCTTGTTACACCTTCGGCGGGACCCGGCGCGCCAGCCAGGATGTCCGGATCGCGCGCCAGGTCTCCCAAGTCTGCGGGCAGCCACACAGCGTTTTGCGCGTCGGCGAGGATTTCCTGGCCCGCTTTCCTTCCTACGCCGAACGCACCGTGCACCTAGGGGAGGCGTGCATTGGCGTGGCAAACGCACCGGATCTCTACGTGAGCGAACGCGCCCGCCAAATTGCGCCCGTGAAAGTGGTTGGCACGTGGGGAAGTGAGATCCTTCGCAGGACAGTCACGTTCAAGCCATCCCCACCCGTCGAGGGGCTTTTCGTTTCCGAACTGCACGAGTTCATCAAGGCCGCCTGGATAACCTATGACGCCATTCGCCGCGCACATCCGGTGACCTTCGCTGCGTTTCGTCAGGCGGGCTGGTCTCAGTACGGGGTGCAGTTCCTGGAGCAGACGCAACTTGGCTTGCGGGCGCCGTTCCTGGCCAACCGATTCGTTGAGGCCGCCTACCTGGCTCCGGACCCGCGCCACGCCGACGTGCGGGCCAGGCTGGTTGCCGAGGGTCTTCCCGAACTGGCTCGCATTCCTACGGATCGGGGTGTTCGCCCCGCGGGCCCCTCCTGGGCCACCACGGCGGGACGCCTGTATCAGGAATTCACCTTTAAGGCGGAGTATGCCTTTGACATGGGCATGCCGCAGTGGTTGGCCCGAGCGAGCTCCTTCCTGGCGCCGTTACGGTTGGATCGGCTGTTTCTGGGCAGGCATAAGTTCCTCCACTTCCGCACCTGGTATCGGAACGAACTGTCGGGATATGTGAAGGAGATGCTGCTCGATCCCCGGACGCTCTCCCGGCCCTGGTGGCGGCGCAGCAGGGTCGAGGAGATCGTGTGGGGACACGTGAGCGGTCACCGCAACCACACGAACACTCTCCACCTGTTGCTAACTCTCGAATTGCTACACCGGCGCCACACCGACTCCTGACGCACCGCAAATCCGGGCGCGCAGCACCCGGTCGGTATCCAGCCAGCGGGGCCCACCGTCGTCCGGCGAAAGGACGGGGCTGACCTCCGCCCCTGGGGCTGCTCCCTCGGCCTCGAGCCGGTATCTCACGTGCCTACCCCAGTTGCCACCACAATTTATTGGCTGCTCATCGGTGTCTTATTCTATCTGGATTGGCGCCACAATCCCCGGACCACGGGTGCGCTGTGGGTTCCCCTGATTTACTTCTTCTTAATCGCCTCGCGTCCGGTCTCGATGTGGTTCGACCTGGGAGGAGTGGCCACGGCAAACCAGGTCCTGGACGGAAGCCCGGTGGACCGGCTCGCGTACACGGTCCTGCTGCTGTTGGCACTTGTCATTCTGGCCCAGAGGCAAGTGCGTCTCCGCCGCCTGCTCAGGGAGCAGACACCGCTTATGCTATTTGTGGGCTATTGCCTGGTCAGCCTCATCTGGTCGGACTACGCCTCAGTCGCATTCAAACGCTGGATCAAGCTCCTCACCGATGTGGTCATGGTGTGGGTGGTAGTTACAGAGCCTCGTCCCCTCGAGGCGGTGAAGCGCTTTCTGGCGCGTTCTGCCTTTGTCTTGATCCCTTTGTCGGTGCTCTTTATCAAATACTATCCGCACCTGGGTCGAGAGTATAGCCAGTGGACAGGTCAGGTACTGTATACTGGCGTAACCTACAACAAAAACACGTTCGGCGCCCTCTGCCTATACTGGGGCCTGGGTTATGTGTGGCTGTTCATGGAAGTCCTGAAGAAAGAGAACCGCAACCCCCAGCTTGTCTTGCCGACCGCGATGGTACTGGCCATGTTCTGGTGGACTTTGACGCTCTCGGGTTCCGCCACGTCGCTCGCCTGTTTCCTCATGGGCGTGATTCTCTTGCTGTGGACGCGTATCCGGTTTGTTCAACGTCGTCCCCTGTTGTTCCACATTCCGGCAGTCGCGATGGTCTCCGCCTCAGCCGCGGCGCTCTTCGGGGATTGGGGAAGCTCCGCGGTAGCGGTGCTCGAGCGAGACTCTACGCTGACCGGCCGGACCGAATTGTGGGAACGAATTCTAGCCATGGGCACCAACCCGATACTGGGCACGGGCTACGAAAGTTTCTGGCTGGGCGATCGCCTGGAATACCTGTGGAGCCTTTACTGGTGGCGCCCGAACCAAGCCCACAACGGATATATTGAACTTTATCTCAACTTGGGCTGGGCAGGTATCGCGACCTTCCTGTGGCTACTGGCCACTGCTTACATACGTGTTTCGAAAGCCGTACGGAAAGGGGAGTCCTACGCGTCGTTGAGATTAGGCTGGATCGTCATCGCCATCGTCTACAACTTCACCGAGGCGTCGTTTCGAATGCAGAATCTGGCGTGGATCTTTACTTTGTTCGCCTTTGTCGGACTGCCGCCGAATCGGGTACCTGGAGCAGGCGGCGAGCGGCGTACTCCCGAAGATCGTCTCCGTTCCCAGGGCTACATAATCCACACCGCAGGCGCTGGTGCCCGATAGGCGATGAACTCTCGTCCGGTCCCCTCCGCACGGCCTGAAGAAGTGGGAGGCCAGGCGGCCACAGGCGCTGGCAATACGCCCAACGGTGCAGTGCACGCACTGATCCTTACCGGAGGTTTTGACAAACCGTACGCATATGGTCTGGCCACGGCGCTGGCGGCGCATGGGGTGTCGCTCCAGGTAGTGGGTAGCGACGACGTCGACTGCCCGGAGATGCACACCACCCCGGGCATTAGCTTCCGAAACTTTCTCAGAAGCTCGCAGCCCGGATGGTCGTTGTGGAACAGGTCGTGGAATGTGGCACGGTATTATGCGCGTTTGCTGATCTTTGTCGTGTCTTCCCCGATCCGGATTGTTCATGTGCTGTGGAACGGCAAACTCGCCTATTTCGACCGAACCATCCTGGCAGTGGTCTTCAAGGCCGTTGGAAAGCGCGTGGCGCTCACGGCGCACAACATCAACGCGAAACGACGGGACGGAGGCGACTCGTGGTGGAACCGGTGGACATTACGCGTGCAGTATCGGCTCGCCGACTCGATTTTCGTCCACACCGCGGCCATGGCGCAGGAACTGACGACGGACTTCGCCGTGCCTGCGCAGAAGATCACAGTGATTCCGTTTGGCATCAACAATTCGATTCCGGTCCGGAACCCGAGAAGCGCTGATTGCAGGAGGAATCTCGGCATCGATGCCACCGAACGGGTGATTCTCTTTTTCGGGTCGATTCGTCCGTACAAGGGGTTGCACTACCTGATAGAAGCGCTGGAACTGATCGCCCAGGGAAGCCCGGACCGCTACCGGCTTCTGATCGCCGGAGCGCCCCACAAGGAGGATCGGGCATACTGTTCACGTTTGCAGGCCAAGATCGCCCGGAGCCCGATTGGTCCCTGGGTGATCGAGCGAAGTGAATATATTCCTGATGCCGACATTGAACAATACTTTATGGCGGCAGATCTCCTGGCCCTTCCCTATACGCATGTGTACCAAAGCGGGGTGTTGTTTTTGGGGTACAGTTTCGGGCTGCCCGCGGTGACGAGCAGGGCAGGCTCTTTTGAGGAAGAAGTGATCGAGCACGAAACCGGATTCGTCGCCGAAACCGCGAATGCCCGTGACTTGGCCCGGGCGATCACGCAATATTTCCAGAGCGATCTTTACCGCGATCTCGGAGCGCGTCGCGCGCGGATCAAGGAGTTCGCTCAGCAACGGTATTCGTGGGACGTGGTCGCGGATCGCACCGTGGCTGTTTATAAGGCGATACTGCAATGAGCGCGGGAGAAACGCCTCTGGTATCCATCCTGATCCCGGCGTATAACGCAGAACGATGGATTGCGGAAACACTTTGCTCCGCGCTGTCACAGACGTGGCCCGCGAAGGAAGTCATCGTCGTGGACGATGGTTCGAACGATAACACCTTAGCAATCGCCCGCCGTTTCGAAAGCCAGGGCGTCCGCGTGGTGAGTCAGCGGAACCGGGGCGCGGCGGCGGCACGGAATCATGCCTTTGCACTCAGCAAGGGCCAGTATATTCAGTGGCTGGACGCCGACGATCTGCTAGCGCCGGACAAGATCAGTTTGCAGATGGAGGCGCGGGGCAGCGACGATCTGCTACTGTCTGGCGAATGGGGCCAGTTTCTGCTCAAGCCGAGCAAAGCAATATTTACGCCAAGCGAACTGTGGCAAAGTGCTTCTCCGGTGGACTGGTTAACAGCCAAGCTGCGAGGGAATTTGCACATGCAGACCGCCACCTGGCTGGTGAGCCGCAGGCTGACCGAGGCGGCGGGACCCTGGGATACGGCGCTCACGGGGGATGATGATGGAGAGTACTTCTGCCGGGTGCTTCGTGTCAGTGCAGGGATCCGCTTTGTGCCAGGGGCGAAGGTCTATTACCGGCTGGCGGGCGGAAGCAGCCTGAGCTATCTGGGAACGTCGCGGAGGAAGCTTCACGACCAGTGGGTGTCCATGCAGCGGCACATTCGGCACCTGCTCGCCATGGAAGATAGTCCGCGGACCAGGAACGCGTGTCTGGCTTATCTGAAAACGTGGTTCATTTACTTCTATCCGGAGGAGCAGGAAATTGTTCGTGACGCCAGGAGGATGGCGACGGAGCTCGGAGGGACGCTCACGGTCCCGCGCCTTCCCGGCAAGTACGCATGGCTGACAACGCTTTTCGGGTGGAAGGTGGCGAAGCGAGTGCAGTTAAAGGCGAGGAGCATCCGGTGGTCGATTCAGCGGTCACTCGAAAGAGGAGGGCAACTATTCACGAGGCATAACGAGGTGGTTTTCTGAAGTTCCCAAAGACAGAACGGTGAGAGGCCGTTTCAAGGTAATTGTTGTAGAGGGATAGCTCCTCCTTCGCCTGGGCGCCAAGCACGAATGTGCTACACTTCTGCCGCCGGAAGCGTTTCTGGCGGTCCATCTGGCCTCAGGTTGCGGTTGAGAAGTCCGTCGTAGGCCTAGGCAGGGCCGCGAGCGGGCTTGGCCTGACGGGGAAGTCGTGCAGGGAGCGGGGCAAAGCCCCACCGCTCAGGGTTCGGCGGGATACTACCCAGTACCTTTGGGTGGCCACAAGAGGGCGGATGAGGGATCGGCTTAAGGTGTTCCGCCGATGCGCGAAACGGAGCGACCGGGCGATGACAAGTACAAAGCCGAGCCGAAGGAGCAGTTCTGCGAACATGAGCAACGCATTAGTTTTTCTGGTCCTCGCCACCCTGGGCTGTCTGATCCCATTCCGCGGAAACGCCGCCACTCACCTTGCAGCGTCGTGTTCCACTAGCGCGGTTCAAGCCGCCATCAACGCCGCCGCAAATGGGGATACCGTACTCATCCCCGACGGCTCGTGTTCTTGGTCGAGCGGCATCACGACCACCAAACAAATCTGGATTCGCGCGCAGAATTACACTCCGACAACCGGGGGCGCAACCAACTACAACGTAACCATCGTCAATAACAATTCCAGCTCGCCTCTGTTCACGCTCACGACGGGCAACGAGTTCCATGTCAGATTGTCGGGTATTCGCTTTAATGAGGGAACGGGAACCCGTAACCATCTCGTTGTATCTGGCAATGGCTCGAAGATTGCGCTAATTGATGATGTTTACATGGAGGTAAAACAGCGGAATGGAAATCAACAAGAGGTGGCGTTTATTGCCTGGACTGCGAGAGGCGGCGTAATTTGGAACGCCAGGTTTGTCGGCTTGGCGGCCGGCACCGCGGACGGAGTCGGTCCAAGCGGGGGTAGCCTCTGGGTTTCCAACCCAAACCGCCCATGGACTACGGCCTCCACCATGGGAATGCTGGATGCCGACGGAACGGTCAACCTATATTTAGAAAACAGCTCATGCTACAACATTGGGGCGTTTCTCGACGCGGACGATCACGCCCGCGTAGTGCTTCGCTATAACACGTTCGACGGTTGCGTGCAACTCCAGACGCACGGCTTCACCTCCGCTTGGGGTGGGCGTCACGTGGAGTTCTATAACAACACCTTTGCGGTGACTGCGGCGAATCGCAACCATGCCGGGCGGTACGTATGGATTCGCCTGGGGACCTTTTTATTTACCGATAACGTAGTTAATAACGCCTCGAATACCCAGAATTACGGCAGCGTGAATTTGTTCGTGATTGGAGATATTACCACCCCAGGCACATATCCGCAGCCCCGGCAACCCGGGTGGGGCCACAATGGAACGACCAACGTGAGCGATCCGATTTATGCGTGGAATAACACTGGCGCCCGCGGCGGCGCGTGGGGTTATGCGAACGGGTGGGAGTCGATTGTGCGTGAGGGACGAGATGTCTTCGTGAATCAAGGCCCGAAACCTGGATATACCAAGTACACCTTTCCACATCCGGCACGAGCGGGAAGCGCGCCGCCGGTCACCGACACGACGCCTCCCACGGCGCCGTCATCGCTGACGGCGACCGCGGTTTCGGCGTCGCAGATTAACCTCAGTTGGACGGCGTCGACCGACAACGTGGGGGTGACGGGGTACATACTGGACCGCTGCGTCGGGAGTGCGTGTACGAGTTTTGCGCAAATCGGGACGGTGGCGTCGGTTGGTTTTGCCGACGTAGGCTTGACGGGTGGTACCACGTATCGATACCGCGTACGGGCGACGGACGCCGCGGGGAACGTTTCCGCCGACAGCAATATTGCGAGCGCAACCACGGCCCTGGCGGTCGACACGACGCCGCCGACAGCGCCGGCTAACCTATCGGCGTCGCCGGCGTCGGCCAGCCAGATCAATCTGGCCTGGTCGGCCTCGACCGACAACGTGGGCGTCACCGCTTATGTGGTGCAGCGGTGCCAAGGCGCTGGTTGTACGGCCTTCTCCCAAATTGCGACTACCGCCGGAACAGCGTACGGGGACAGTGGTCTCAGCTCCAATACGACGTATCGATACCGCGTTCAAGCGCGGGACGCAGCAGGCAATAGCTCAGCGTTTTCAGGTATTGCGAGCGCCACAACGGCGCCTCTTCAGACGACCGCACCGCCTCCGCTGCCGCAAGGAAATACAGGAATCGCGGCCGCTTATCCGCTGGACGTGAATATCGAATCGCACCCGGATGTGTTGTTCGCGGATGGCTTCGAAGCGTACAACGCCGTCAGCAACTTGACGAGCAGATGGAACTCCCTAACGCACAGCCAGTATACGCGAATCGCCACGGAACCCGGGAATGTGTTCTCGGGGGCGAAGGCTCTGGAATTTCGTGTGCCTCAGCAGACCGCGGAGCTTTCCAATGAGCTTGTTAAGAGTATAAGTCCAACGGAAGATGTACTTTTTGTACGGGCGTATACAAAGTTTGAGGCGGGTTACAATGTGGTCGGCTCAAGCCACGATGGCCTCTCTGTTTCGTCGAACTATTCGAATCCCGGCGTGCCCGCGAATGGAACCAACAAGTTTTTCGTCGACGTGGAGAATTCGCGGATGACGTCAGGTGAAGCGTCCCCTGGACTTACGCATTTTTACCTTTACCATCCTGAGCAGCGATCGGAATGGGGGGATCATTGGTATCCAGACGGACGAGTTTTACCGTTTGATTCGATACCTGGAGAGTTTGGACCGTACTTTCTGCCTCGTCCGAATTTTACGCCGGAACTGAACCGGTGGTATTGTTACGAGATTATGGTCAAGGCGAATACGCCGGGCCTCAGAGACGGACGGATAGCCCTCTGGATCGACGGCACTCTGGTTGCCGATTTTCCCAATGTGCGATTGCGAGATGTGAACACGCTCAAAATCGACACTGTGAAGTTGAGCTTGCATATCTTTAGCAACACACTTCGTGAGAACCGCAAGTGGTACGACAATGTGGTGATTTCCAGGTCATACGTGGGACCGATGACGCCGGCCCAAGGGCCGATGCCGCCAACGAACTTGCAAACGATTGTTCACTAGCCAACTAGATCGCGACTAAACCAGCCGCGAGTTCCTCGAACAGCGAGCGTGCTAAAAAGAGTCGCTCGGCACCGCATGAGCCTATCGTACGTCCTCATCACCCCCGCGCACAACGAAGCCGGGTTTATTGAAAAGACCCTCCAGTCAGTGGTCAGCCAGACGGTCTTGCCGGCCCGGTGGGTGATCGTGGATGACGGCTCTACCGACGGGACTGCGCAGATCGTAAGCCGGTACGCGGAGAGCCATCCGTGGATTCGGATTCACCATTTGGCCAAAGATGCCGAGCGGAGCTTTGGCGGCAAGGCCGTGGCGTTTAATACCGGCTGGCGCCTGGTCCAAGATCTGGAGTGCGAGCTGATTGGCAACCTGGACGGTGACATTTCCTTCGGTCCTGACTTTTTCGAGTTCCTCCTCGAGCGGTTCGAGGAGGATCCGGAACTGGGCGTTGGCGGCACAGTTTTCGAGGAGGAAGGGTATTGCTCGGCGACCGACAGCTTCGAGGGTCAGAATCACGTAGCCGGGGGATGCCAGCTTTTCCGGCGGCAGTGCCTTCAGGACGTGGGCGGTTACGTAGTCCATAAGCGAGGCGGCATTGATTGGATCGCGGTCACTACCGCTCGGATGCTGGGCTGGAAGACCAGGTCGTTCAGGGAAAAGTCTTTCTTCCATTACCGGCGCATGGGAACTGCGGATCGCGGCCGGTTCGCCGCGGCGTTCTCTTACGGGGAGAAGGATTACTACCTGGGGGGCCACCCGCTGTGGCAAGTGATCCGGTGCACGTACCGGGCGTTCAAGCGACCGTATCTGGTGGAGGGCTTGGCCTTGGGCGCGGGTTATGTCTGGGCCGCTCTGCGGGGGCTGGAGCGGCCGATTTCTCCAGAATTAGTGCGCTTCCACCGCAAGGAACAGATGGCGAAGCTGCGCGCAATCTTCAAGCGGCTGGTAACTTTCCGGCGGGTGGACAACTTCGCTCTTGCCGAGGATCAAAAACCACGCCAATGACCTCCATGGTCGTTTCCGCGACGTCGCCCGAGCTGGCCAAGACGCTTTACGAAAGGCGGCTGACGCCGTTCATCCAGTGGCTCGACTCCTACGGCGAGCTCTCCTACGATCACCAGAGCTATTACGCCGGAGAGTGGCCGCGGAGGTGCAAGGCCCTGTACTACCGTCAGCGCTGGCTCGGCACGCTCGCAGTCGCTCCCATGGTTTTGGGAGAGGCGCTGGCGCCATGGACACGGACCTGGTTCTGGAAGCCGCAGCGGTTCCCGATCGCCGATGCTCATTACGCGATGGGTTTCGCCTACCTGGCGCGGGCCTTCCACCGCGACGAGTACTACCGGCGGGCAGTTCATTTCCTGGAAGTTCTGCTCGAGACGCGCTGTGCCGGTTACAGGTTTCATGCTTGGGGATATCCGTTCCATTGGCAGACACGGAATGGCGTGATTGCGGCGGGAACGCCGCTGATCACCACCGTGCCTTACGTCTATGAGGCGTTCCGCGATGTCCACCAGATCGATGGCGATCCTCGGTGGAAAGAAGTGCTGCTTTCGATCGCGCGGCATGCTTTCGAGGATTATTTCGATTATGAGACTCCGGGTGGCGGCGCTACCTGTTCATACCGGCCCGATCCCGCGGACCGCGGCCAGGTTGTCAACGCCGCCGCCTACCGGGCTTTTTTGTTGACTCAAGCAGCGGCCGATTTCTCAGAGGAGAGCTGGCGTCTGGCGGCTGAGCGGAATTTCCACTACGTCCTGGAGGCCCAGAATCCGGACGGTTCCTGGCCCTATGCCACCGACGGAGTGCGGCCCTTTGTCGACCACTTCCACACTTGCTTCGTGCTGAAAGCGCTGGCCAAGCTGGAAGTGCTCACTGGGAACCAGCGCATCAGGGAGGCGATCGATCGGGGCGTGGCGTATTACGTCAGTAACCTCTTCGATGAGAAAGAAGGACTGCCGCGTCCCTTCGCCCGCAAGCCCCGCCTGACCGTGTACCGCCGGGAGCTCTATGACTTCGCCGAGTGCTTGAACCTGGCCGTTCTCCTGTGGAATCGCCACCCGCTGCTTGACCGCGCACTCGGCACCTTACTCGGCAGGTTGGACGAGTGGCAGAAACGGGACGGCTCTTTCCGCAGCCGCCAGTTGTTCTGGGGTTGGGACAATGTCCCAATGCACCGCTGGGCCCAATCGCAGATGTTCCGCAGCCTGGCTCTCCTCGTCCTGCGGAATGCCGGGCGCGGTTAAACCGCTATGTGTGGGATCTCCGGTCTGTATCATTTCGGGAGCGGGAGGCCGGTCGAGCGCCAAGTCCTCGAACACATGACTGGCGCCATGGCCCATCGGGGTCCGGATGACGAGGGCTATTTTGTCGACGGTTCGCTGGGTCTGGGATTCCGTCGGCTGTCGATCATCGACTTGGCCGGCGGACACCAACCGATGTCCGACCCGGACGAAGCGGTTTGGGTGGTTTTCAACGGTGAAATCTACAATTTCCCTGAACTCCGCGCCGAGCTGAAGGCGTTCGGTCATATCTTCCGGACCTCCTCCGACACCGAGGTGATCGTCCACGGGTACAAGCAGTGGGGCCAAGACGTGCTGAATCATCTGAACGGCATGTTCGGCCTGGCGATCTGGGATGTCCGGCGCCGCCGGCTCACCCTGGCGCGGGACGCCTTTGGCATCAAGCTGGTCTATTACCGGATCGCGGACGGGACCTTGTCGTTTGGCTCCGAGATCCGGGCGCTGGCGGCGGCCGCGGACGAACCGTTCGAAGTCGATACCCTTGCACTGAACTTGTTCCTTCGCTACCGTTTCACGCCGTCCCCGCACACCATCTACCGCGGCGTTCGGAAGCTTGCGGCAGGAACCATGCTGACGTGCGAGAACGGCGAATGCCGGGTTTCGAGGTGGTATCGCTACCGTCCGGAGCCCTTTTCGCCGACGCCCTCGCGGGAGGAGGCTACCGAGCAGTTGGCGCATCTGTATCGCCGAGCCCTGAAGCGGCACCTGCTCAGCGATGTGCCGGTAGGGCTGCTGCTGAGCGGAGGACTGGATTCCGGCCTGTTGCTGGCGCTGATGAACCTCCACGGCGAGGCGTGGCGGACGTACACGGTGGGGTATGGCGCCAGCTTCAAAGACGACGAACTGACCGACGCGAAAGACACGGCCGCTGCCTTTGGCGCGCGCCACAGCGCGGTTCTGCTGGAGCGAGAGCGCTTCGAGACCTCTCTGCCACACATTGTCTCCTGCCTCGAGGAGCCGATTGCCTCATCCTCAATCGTGCCCATGTATTTCGTCTGCCAGCGGGCCCGCCGGGACGTAAAGGTTGCGCTGATGGGACAGGGGCCCGACGAGCTTTTCGGAGGGTACCGGCGGCATCTTGGCGTCCGGTACGCAGGCGCCTGGCGGAGCGTGCCTGGCTGGCTGCGCGCGGCCGTCGCCTCGGTGGTAAACGGGCTGCCGCGCAGCGAAACTTTGAAGCGGGGCGTGTATGCTCTAGACATTCCGGAGCGGTTGCGGCGTTACGAGCACGTGCTGTCGCTCGTCCCGGGCGCCAAGGTGGACGGGCTCTTCGCCGAGGGGCTCATCAACGGTGATGCCGGCGAGTTGCTCCGGGAGTGTTGGAGCGACTTCCATCGGTTGATGGACGGCACCGACGAGCTTGGCGGGTTTCAGTTCATGGAAGTGCGCTCCACGCTGCCGGATGAACTGCTGATGTACGCCGATAAGCTCTCGATGGCGCACAGCCTCGAGGTAAGGGTGCCTTACCTGGACCGGGAGGTCGTCGAGTACGTGGAGCGGCTTCCGGCGAATTTTAAGGTCCGCCTGGGTACGCGCAAGTGGCTGCACCGCAGGGTCTGCCAGCGTCTCCTGCCCGCGCGTCTGTTGCGGCGCAAAAAGCGCGGCTTTGCGGTCAATGTGGTCGACCAATGGTTCCGCGGCGCGCTCGGCTCTCGGCTGGACGGGGTCATCCAGGATCCGGCCTCTTTGATGTACCGCTATTTCCAGCCCCGCCGGGTCGAGCAACTGCTCGCCGAGCACCGGGCCGGCTTGTTCGACAACCACAAGATTCTGTTCAGCCTGGCTCTTTTCGAGCAGTGGCTGCGGAACCACTCTCACCTCTCTCCAGTAGCGAGGTAGAAATCCGAGCCGGGGCAAATGTGCCAAAGTATCCCCACGCCTTGCACCACCGTCCGCAAACACGCAGGTGGTATCTTCCGTTGTGACTAGCTCCAGCGAACGATTCGCTAAACTCCTCGAAATACCAAACGCGGCAGACGACTTTAAAAAGAGTACCGTCCGCAGCGGGGCCTATGCCTTGATGGGCGAGGCTGTCGACTTCGTCCTGCGGCTCGGCTCTCTCGTAATTCTGGCGAGGCTGCTACTGCCCGAACATTTCGGCCTGATCAGCATGGTTACGGCCATTACCGCGGTTGGCGAACGCTTCAAAGACCTCGGGCTCATGAGTGCGACCATCCAGAGTCCTACTCTGAACCACAAGCAGTCCAGCACTCTTTTTTGGGTCAACGCCGCCATCGGAGCGGCGATCATGCTGGTGATTTCCGCTCTCGCCTACCCGATTGCGCGCTTTTACCGTGATTCCCGGCTTGCGTACATTACTCTCGCGATCGCTTCGACGTTCCTGTGGAGCGGCGCAGCCAACCAACATCACGCTCTTCTGCGACGTTCGATGCGGTATCGCGCGATTGCCGTCATTCAATTGACGGCCAGCGCGGGCAGCATCGCGGTCGCGATCGTCATGGCGGTTCAGGGCTCGGGCTATTGGGCCCTGGTAGCGCGCGAGGTCACCCGCAGCGCATTCCTTTCCATCGGCGCCTGGCTCTGCTTCCCCTGGATCCCGGGCGTTCCATCCAAGGGGACAGGCGTGCGACACATGCTGCGCTTCGGTGTGGACATCACGGCAGTCAACGTCCTTCACCTCTTAACCCAAAGCCTGGATCAGATCTTGATCGGGAAGGTGTTCGGCGCCCATCCGCTTGGCCTTTATCGTCAGGGATACCAACTGGCCTTGGCCCCTCTCAATCAGATTTCGTACCCTATTCGCGTCGTTGCGGAATCAGCCCTGAGTCGACTCCAAGATGACGCCCCCCGGTACCGGAACTATTACCGAAACATTCTAAAAGCGACCTCCCTCGCCACTGTTCCCGTTGGACTTTTCATGGCCGTATATGCCGAAGAAATCGTCGCCGTCGCCCTAGGGAGGGACTGGCTCGCAGCCGCCCCCGTGTTCCGGATTCTCGGGCTTGCGTCTTGCTTACGGCCCGCGGCGGAGACGGCAGGAGCGGTAATGGTAAGCAGAGGCCTCTCCCGGCGTTTCTTTCGTCTCGGGCTACTCTCGGCAACCGCTTTCACGATTCTGGTGCTGGCCGGATTGCCCTTTGGGCTCGAAGGTGTAGCCTCCGCTCACCTGCTGGCGCTCTGGTTGCTGCTCGTTCCCAAGCTCTACTGGAGTTTTCAGGCGACACCGGTCAGAGTTCGGGACTTCTTCGCCTCCGTCGCGAAACCTGCGGCGGCTAGTCTAGTCATGTCCGTGTCACTGATTCTTCTCAAGACATCTGGTTTCCCTGGCGAGACCCGGACGAGCCTAGCTCTTGGGACTGTCGTCGGCCCGGCTGTTTTCCTTGCGACTCTGGTCTGCCTGCCAGGCGGCAGAACTGACCTCACAAATCTCATCCGCGAGCTGGCCGCCACGGTTACAAAGCGCCGCGACAAAACGCTTCCCCCGCCCTCAAAAGAAGGAAGCAAACCGCAGGTACCGGACAAGATCATTATTTCCGAATAACGCTCGAGGCGTTCCCCTCGGTAAATAACCGTCCCGTTTCTCTCCCTCGTCCCTCCGTGATGGAGCGTTGATGATATGAAGGTCCTCGTCCCTACGTTTCGGTCGTTTGCCCAACAAGCGTTCCGCGGCATCGGCTACGAAGCTCAGGATGTTTTCGCTGACGTGGCGGACGTAGATCTCGTCCAGCTTCAGCCTGGCGCCTGGTTTACCGGGCGAGAGCATGTGGTGAGATTCCTGGCCTGGCACGACTTTACTGGACTTGCTCGTTCGGTAAACCCCGGCCTCCAAACTTGGCGGGTAGCGCAAGAGTACGATCTTTTCGTGCTCATCTGCCAGCATCGGCATTTACCCGAGGTGCTGTATCTCAACGCGCTTACCGATTGGTCCCGCCGTTGTCGCAAGAAAGTGTGCATCCTGGACGAACTCTGGGAGTACGAGGTCCCGCGACTGCGCCCGTATTTGAAGACGCTCAAGCAGTTTGATCTCGTACTGATCGCATGCGAGGGCAGCGTCCGTGCTGTCGCCCAGAACATCGAACGGCCTTGCCACTTCCTGCCGCCAGCGGTGGATACTCTGAGGTTCACGCCCCTTCTGCGGCCCAGTCCGCGGTGCATCGACATCTACAGTATTGGTCGCCGTCAAGCACACCTGCATGACGCTCTGTGTCGGCTTGCGGAGAAGCGAAACCTGTTTTACCTTTTTGACCGGTCCGGCGGGGGGGATTCCGTCACGCCCGACCACCGCCAACACCGATCTTCGCTCGCAGACTTGGCCCGGCGCAGCCGTTGCTTTATGGTCGCACCGGCCTTGGTGGACCAGAGCCAGCACACCAGAGGCCAGATCGAAGTGCCAACCCGCTATTTTGAAGGCGCGGCGGCGGGCGCTATCCTCCTGGGTCAGCGTCCCGCCTGTCGAAGCTTTGAGCGCCTATTTGACTGGCCGGACGCGGTCGTGGAAGTCCGGCCGGACGGCTCCGATTGCGAAGAGGTCGTGTGGAGCCTCCTGACTGACACCAGCCGCTGCGAGCGTATCAGCCATCGCAACGCTACGGAGGCCCTTCTGCGGCACGATTGGGTCTATCGCTGGAAGCAGGTTCTCCAGCTTTTGGGCATGCCGCCAACTGAGGCGATGCTTGCTCGCGAGCGCCGACTGCAGGAAATTGCCCATTCTAACGGGCGACTGTCTTCTTCTGACAGCCTTGTCCCCGCGATTGACGAGGTGGAGTCCGGCTCGTCCCCTCTTGTTCCGCGGAAACGGCAACTTCCCGATTAGACGCCCGAACTTCCGTATATCCTCCATGCCGCGCAAATCAGCAGAACCGGCGCCACCACGCAAGCGAATCGCGGTGTTGGGTATGTATGGGCAGCTGAACATGGGTAATGAATGTACTCTGCAGGCTCTGCTCGTGAACATGCGCAGGATGTGTCCCGAAGCCGAAGCCTTCTGTATCTGCACGGGCCCTCGGGACGTCGTCGCCCGTCACGGCGTCGCGGCGCTTCCGATGTCCATAGGGGGCCGACCGGAACAGAACGGCGGCGTTCTCAGGAGACTGCTGGCTCCGTTGAACAGCCGCCTCAAAGCTTTTCGCTGGTCCTATACGAATCTCGCCGACACCAATATGCTCATTGTCGCGGGTACAGGTATTTTTGAAGAGAACATCGGCTTGGCGCGAGGCTGGCTCTGCGACCTGCTCACATGGTGTCTGGCTGCCCGTCTACGTGGCTGCTATCTAGCCTTCGTAAGTATCGGCGCAGGACCTCTCCATACCCCTCTGGCTCGGGCGGTGGTCAAGGGAGCTCTTCGTCTCGCCCACTACGTCAGCTACAGAGATCGTTTCTCTGCGGATTACATGGCGTCGATCGGGTTGCGAACGACCAATCACCATATCTTTCCCGACCTCGCCTTTAGTCTCCCGCCTGCTCTGCTCGAGCCAGAGCGCCCTCCGGTTGGGGCGTCGCACCAACGCGTGGTTGGCGTTGGCATCATGGACTATTCCGGCCAGCGCCAGGCGAACCGGCGGACCACGGAGCAATATTACGCCTACTTGGACGAGATCGGAGCTTTTATCAGCCGGCTCATCAGCAACGGCGTTCAGGTTAAGATCCTCGGTGGAGACTTCCAATATGACCCCCAGGTTCTGGTCGAACTGAAGGAGCGGCTTGCTTCCCGATATAACCCTCCGACTGGCAACGCCCTCTCGGAGGCGCGGTTTGACACCGTCGAAGACTTGATCGCACACATCCGCGACCTCGATGCGGTGGTGGCGACGCGATTTCATAACCTGGTGCTGGCGCTGCTTCTCAAAAAGCCAACCGTGTCGGTTTCGTACCACCCGAAGAACGAAGCGCTCATGGAGTCTTTTGGCCTTTCCGGAGCCAGTCAGAACGTCGACGAGCTGAACGGGCCCGCGTTGGAGCGACAGTTGTCAAGTGTCACGACGGCGTGGCCGCTCCATGAACATTTTGTCCGGGAGCGCCTGGCAGAGTTTCGACAGCGATTAGACGATCAATACCGTACCCTATTTCTTGACCGGCTTGGCACGAGCCAACGTGCGCTCCAGGGCCAACAGATCAGTTAGGATAAGCGATCCAGTGATCTTCAGCGGTACCGTTCTGGACGGAGTGGTCGAGATCGAAGTGGAACAGCGCCTGGACGAGCGGGGTTTGTTCGCCCGCACCTGGTGTCGCGAAGAGTTTCGCCGGGCGGGATTGAGAGCGGAGATCGTCCAGTGTAGCCTGTCCTTCAATCGCCGGCGCGGCACACTGCGGGGCCTTCACTACCAAACCGCCCCGCACGCGGAGGCTAAACTTGTGCGGTGCACGCGAGGGGCCGTGTATGACGTCGCGCTGGACCTTCGACCGGAGTCGCCCACCTTCCGGCGCTGGACCGCCACGGAGCTCACGGCCGAGAACCGGCGGGCGCTGTATATCCCGGAGGGCTGCGCCCATGGATTCTTAACGCTCGAGGACAACACCGAGGTGTTCTACCAGATGTCTGAGTCCTACCATCCGGAGGCCGCCCGCGGCGTCCGCTGGAACGATCCGGCGTTCGGCATCGTCTGGCCCGCGGAAGTCACGGTGATTTCTGAACGCGACCGGTGCTACCCGGATTTTGTTGTGTCATGACCGGACTGCTACGCGAACTGAACCACCAGTCCAACGCCGACATCGGCCGGGGATTGTATGAGTTCGCGGCCTCACTTTTTCCGATTTGCCGGAGCATCACGGGCGAGGGGGTACGGCAAACCCTCGCGCATCTGCGGGAACGGCTCCCCCTAGACATTATCGAGGTCCCTTCCGGCACACCGGTCCTGGATTGGACGGTCCCCAAAGAGTGGAACATCCGGGATGCGTACATTCGCGACGCCACAGGACAAAAGATCGTGGACTTCCGCAAGCACAACCTCCACGTCGTTAATTACAGCGTTCCAGTTCGGACAACATTATCTCTGGAGGAACTGAAGCCTCATTTGTTCACCCTGCCGGATCGGCCAGACTGGATTCCCTACCGGACTTCCTACTATGAAGAATCCTGGGGCTTCTGCCTCTCGCATCGTGAATTTGAGGCTTTCGCAGATGGTATCTATGAGGTCTGCATCGACTCCACCCTGGAGAACGGCCACCTCACCTACGGGGAGTGCTTTCTTCCCGGACGCTCGAGCGATGAGGTGCTGATTTCCTGCCACGTGTGCCACCCGTCTCTGGCGAACGACAATCTGTCTGGAATCGCCGTCGCCGCCAAGCTGGCCGAATTGCTGTGCGGCGGCGCGCGCCGGTATTCGTACCGGTTCCTATTTATTCCAGGGACCATAGGCGCCATCACCTGGCTTGCGCGCAACCCGGAAGTGGTTGGCCGAATCCGCCACGGGCTGGTGTTAACCTGCCTCGGGGACGCCGGTGGCTTCCACTACAAGAAGAGCCGTCGCGGCAGCGCGGAGATCGATCGCGCGGCGGCTCATGTGCTCCGATTCGTGGCCAAAGACGGTGTCGTTCTAGATTTTTCACCCTATGGTTATGACGAGCGTCAGTACTGCTCGCCGGGTTTCAACCTTTCGGTGGGCTGTCTAATGCGGAGCGTGTGGGGTACGTTTCCGGAGTACCACACGTCGGGAGACGATTTGAATTTCATCCACGCCGATGCGCTGGGTGAATCGCTGCGAGTGTGCGCTGGCATCGTGGATGTTCTGGAGAACAATCATACTTACAGGAACCTTTATCCTTATGGGGAACCGCACTTAGGAAAACGCAACCTGTATCCGTCCACGGGAGGGGGCAGTCCGCAACGGCAGAGTCTCTGCCGGTTATGGGTGCTTAACCTGTCTGACGGAACACAGTCTTTGCTGGATATCGCCGAACGGGCAGGGTTTTCGTTTTTTGAAATTCGTGATGCGGCGGATCAACTGATTCGCGCGGAACTGCTGGCCGAAGGGCACGCACGGGTGGCCAGACAATGAAGCACCTGTTTGACGGCGTCTTTGACGGCGCGACTGTGCTATTGACGGGGCACACGGGGTTCAAAGGTTCTTGGATGACGTTATGGCTCTGCGAGATGAACGCGCGTCTGGTCGGCTTCAGCCTCCCGGAGCCTCCGACCCACCCCTCCAACTATGAACTGTGTGGATTGCGCAACCGCGTGACGGACGTCCGCGGAGACGTTCGGGACTACCCGGCATTGGAAGAGACGCTCCGGCGTTATCGCCCGGATGTGGTGATCCACTTCGCGGCGCAAACGACCGTCCTACCGTCGTACGCCGATCCCAAGGTCACCTTCGATACGAATGTCGGCGGCACGGTGAACTTGCTGGAGGCCGTTCGCCGTGTCGGCGGAGTCCGGGCGATGGTTGTTTGCGCCACGGACAAGGTTTACGAGAACCGGGAATGGGTCTGGGGATATCGCGAAAGCGACGAACTCGGGGGGCGCGATCCTTACAGCGCGAGCAAAGCCATGGCCGAGTTGGCGGTGAGCTCCTACCGGAGGTCATTCTTCTCCGAAAACGGTGCTCCTGCTCTCGCATCTGCGCGCGCGGGAAATGTGATCGGTGGTGGAGATTTTACTTTCCATGGTCTGGTCGCCGACACGATGCGCGCCGTGCTGCGGGGCGAGGCGGTCCGGCTCCGCAATCCGGCTGCCACGCGGCCCTGGCTGTTCGTTCTCGATCCGTTGAGCGGCTACCTGAGTCTGGCCGCCAGTCTCCTGCGAGAAGGGCAGAAGAACGCGCAGGCGTGGAACTTTGGGCCCTGGCCGCAGAGCAGAGGCGTCACAACCCTGCAACTCGTTCGGCGTCTATTAGAGCTCTGGGGTGACACTGGCGGCTGGTGCATCGAACCTTCCCAAGGGGGTGCGCTCCTTCACGAAGCTCAGGAACTGCGCCTTAACTGGGAGAAAGCGGCCGCCCTCCTGGACTGGCGTCCGGTGTACGGACTCGAGGACGCGCTCCGGGAAACCGTGACGTGGTTCCGAGCCTTCCAGCAGGGTCATAATGTCCTGGAGGTATGCCAAGCTACTCTCTCTCGCTACGTAGCACAGGCAGCGCAGGCGGCCCTCGCGTGGAACCGCCGACCGTCTATAGAGGAGTAACCCGCCGATGACCTTCACGGCCCTCGACGCCCATACCACGGCTTCCGTCGCCTCGCAAAACTGTCGCTTTTGCGAGGCCCCCCTGCAGTGGACGTTCATCGACCTGGGCATGTCACCGCTCTGCGAAAACTTCCTGACGCCCGCCGACCTGCGGCGCGGAGAGGTGTATTATCCCCTCCACGTCTACGTTTGCGACCGCTGCTTTCTGGTGCAGCTCGAAGAATACGAGTCCCCTGCACGAATCTTCAGCAATTACGCATATTTTTCCTCCTTTTCCGATAGCTGGCTCCTGCACTGCCAACGCTACTGCTACGAAATGGCTGAGCGGTTCCAATTGACGGCCCGCAGCTTCGTGATCGAGGTCGCGAGCAACGACGGATACCTGCTCCAGTACTTCGTCGCACAGGGCATTCCCGTTCTGGGCATTGAGCCCGCCGCTAATGTGGCGCGGGTTGCGGTTGAGAAAGGAATTCCCACGCTGGTCGAGTTTTTCAGCAAACGTCTAGCAGAGCAGCTGGTTTCCTCAGGCCGTCAGGCTGATCTCGTGGTCGGCAACAACGTTCTGGCACAGGTACCTGACTTGAACGATTTCGTCGCGGCTCTCGCCATGGTGCTGAAACCCGCCGGCGTCCTGACCTTGGAGTTTCCGCATCTACTCCGCCTCATCGAACGGAACGAGTTTGACACCATTTACCATGAGCACTTCTCCTACTTCTCTCTCACGACAGCGGCGCGGATTTTAGAAGCCCATGGCCTCACGGTGTTCGACGTCGATGAACTCCCTACCCACGGCGGTTCGCTTCGCCTCTATGCCAGCCGTGCTTCCACGCCGCGCCAGGTCCGGCCCGCCGTGGCCGAGCTTTTACGCCGGGAGGCCGACGCGCATCTCACTTCTCTGGCCGGCTACCAGGGTTTCGCCGACCAGGTGAGAGCCGCTAAGCTCGATCTGGTGGAGTTTTTGCTTTCCGCGGCTCGCGAGGGAAAAACCGTCGCGGGCTACGGGGCGCCGGGAAAGAGCGCTACTTTGCTGCACTACTGCAGCGTAGGTAAAGACCTGATACAGTATACGGTTGATCGCAATCCCTACAAGCAGGGCCGGTACCTGCCAGGAACCCGCATTCCAATTTACCCGCCCGACCATATCCGGCGAACGAGACCGGATTATGTCTTAATTCTACCCTGGAACCTGAGAGACGAGCTCCTACCTCAGCTTTCCTACGTCCGCGAGTGGGGAGGCCGCCTAGTGGTTCCCATTCCGAAACTGACCTTCTATTAAACAGCACCAGCGGAGGGGCACAACGTGAAAGTAGTACTGTTCTGCGGCGGCGCGGGCATGCGTCTTCGGGGTTACTCCGAGGATGTGCCCAAACCCATGGTGACCATCGGCAACCGGCCCGTCCTTTGGCACGTCATGAAATACTATGCTCACTTCGGACATAAAGACTTCATTCTGTGCCTCGGCTATAAGGCGAATGTCATTAAGAACTACTTCCTCGGGTACGAGGAATCAGTCTCGAACGACTTCGTCCTTTCTCAGGGCGGGCGAAAGCTGGAGTTCATGCAACGCGACATTGACGATTGGACCATCACGTTCATCGACACCGGCCTTCGTTCTACCATCGGCGACCGCCTGCGACAGGTGGAGCCGTATCTTGATGGGGACGAACTCTTCCTTGCGAACTACAGCGACGGCTTAACCGATTTTCACCTGCCTGACCTGACAGATGAATTTGCGCGGCGCGACAGCTACGCGGCTTTCCTGTCCGTTTACCCCAAGTCGAGCAGCCTCGACACGGTCGAGTTGAATGACGACGGGCGCGTCAAGGCGATTCGTTGCATGAAAGACGCCAGAATTCTGGTCAACGGAGGTTACTTCGTTTTGCGGAAAGAGGTCTTTCGGTATATTCGCACAGGCGAGGAACTGGTGTATGAGCCGTTCGCGAGATTAATCCGCGAGGGCAAGGTGTGGTCCAAGACATATGACGGATTCTGGCAGTGCATGGATACCTTTAAGGACAAGCAGATCCTCGACGAACTGGATGCTTCAGGGGCGGCTCCGTGGTGTGTGTGGAAGAACCACCGCGCGGCGGCGCAGGGCGTAGCATGATCGGCTTGTCACTCCCCGAGTCCCACAATCATCTGCAGAGAGTGTTATGCCTCGGCGCGCATCCGGACGATATCGAGATCGGGTGCGGTGGCACGATTTTGGGGTTGGCTCAGAGCCATCCGCACCTGCGCTTTTATTGGGTGGTGTTCAGCGCGGAGGGGGATCGTGCGGACGAAGCCGCCCGTGCAGCTTCGCTGTTCACCGTAAATGGCCGATGCGAGACACAGTTCTTTTCCTTCCGCGACGGATTCCTGCCTGCTCAGCGGGCGGAGGTCAAAGAACGCTTTGAGGGCCTGAAAGCGCACATTGATCCCGATCTGATTTTCACCCACTTTCGGGATGATGGTCACCAGGATCACCGGTTGCTCGCGGAGCTTACTTGGAACACTTTTCGCGACCACCTGATCCTGGAGTACGAGATTCCCAAGTACGATGGCGACCTGGGCCGTCCCTCTGTCTACGTACCGCTGGCGTTGGAAGTGATGGAGCGCAAGTGCTCCCTACTGCTCGAGGTGTTCGTCTCGCAGGGGACCAAGCGATGGTTTAGCCGTGAGCTGTTCCGGGGTCTGATGAGGATACGGGGCATGGAGTGCAACGCGCCCAGTGGCTACGCCGAGGCGTTTCACGCGCGCAAGCTGGTGGTTCACGCTCGGAAAGGATGATCCCAATGGCTGACCACAGCCCTCCATTGCGTCCGGCCACTCCACGTCTCCCGGATTTTTCAGCGTCGTGCAAGCTGCGAGAAGTCGCGCACCGTCTGATTCCCGGAGGCGCACACACCTACGCGAAGGGGGACGATCAGTACCCGGTGCATGCCCCCGGCTTTATTGTCCGGGGGCAGGGCTGTCACGTCTGGGATGTCGATGGCAACGAGTTCATCGAGTATGGTATGGGGCTGCGGGCGGTGACCCTGGGGCACGCCTTCGAGCCCGTTGTTCAGGCGGCCTGCCGCCAGATGCGACTGGGAGTGAACTTTACCCGGCCTGCGCCAATCGAGGTCGAACTCGCCGAGTTGGTGTCCGAGATCATTCCGAGTGCGGAAATGGTGAAGTTCGCGAAGAACGGTTCCGACGTCACCACCGCGGCCGTCAAGCTCGCCCGCGCGTACACCGGACGGGACCTTGTCGCGATTTGTAGCGATCACCCGTTCTTCTCGACCGATGACTGGTTCATCGGCACCACCGAGATGAACGCCGGCGTTCCTCGAGCCATCGCGGACCTGACCGTGAAGTTCCGCTACAACGATCTCGATAACCTGCGGGATCTGTTCGCACAGTATCCACAACAGATCGCCTGCGTGGTGATGGAACCCGAAGCCTCCACGTCTCCACAGCCGGACTACCTAAACCAAGTGAAGCTCCTCTGCGAACGCGCTGGCGCCGTCCTGATTTTCGACGAGATGATTACCGGCTTCCGTTGGCACCTCGGCGGAGCTCAGGCGTTCTACGGGGTGCAGCCGCACCTTGCCACCTTCGGAAAAGCGATGGGCAACGGCTTTGCCATCGCCGCCTTGGTAGGCCGGCGCGAGATCATGGAGCGGGGAGGGTTGCATCACCAGAGTCCCCGCGTCTTTCTTCTCTCCACCACGCACGGCGCGGAAACGCACGCCCTGGCCGCCGCGCGCGAAACCATCCGCGTGTACCGCGAACTGGATGTCGTCGAGCAGCTCTGGCGGCAGGGCGAGCGCCTGCAAACCCTGGTAGAGCGCTCCGTCGTGGAAAACCGTTTGGCGGGCTTTTTCGAGCTGTTGGGCCGGCCGTGCAATCTTGTCTTCGCCACCAAGGACCACGCTGGGAACCGTTCGCAGGCCTTTCGCACGTTGTTCATGCAGGAACTGATCAAGCGCGGAATCCTGGCCCCTTCGTTCGTCGTGAGCTATTCGCATTCCGACGCCGACATCGATCGAACAGCGGCAGCCGTCTACGAAGCTCACCTCGTCTACCGCAAGGCCCTCGAGGATGGGGTGGAACGCTATTTGGAAGGCCGGCCCGTGAAGCCTGTCTATCGCACCCACAACTGAGGCCACACTTGCACCGACTTGACTCGAACCGTGCTTGGGACACGGACTCTCAGCGGTCCTTTTGGAATCACTGGATTGCTGAGAATCTTTCGCCCGCCTCCCCGCGTGAGGATGCACTTCGCACCGCGCACCGGCTGCTAAACATGATTAAAGCGCTTGGTCTCTCCGCCAGCGCGAGGATCCTTGAAGTCGGCTGCGCCAACGGCTGGTTTACTCACAAACTCACCGCCTTCGGAAAGGTCACCGCCATCGATCTGGCGGATCGCGCCGTTGCACAGGCAAAACAGCGCGTTCCGGCTGCGACGTTCTTCTGCGGAGATTTCAATCACTATCCATTCCCCGAATGCTCTTTTGACCTCGTGGTGAGCCTTGAAACGTTCTCCCACATTGACCAGGCCGCCTTTCTTGAACGCGTCGCGACGATTCTAAAACCAGGCGGCCATCTCCTGCTCACCACGCAGAACCGCTATGTCTACTTGCGCCAAGTATGGGTGAAACCGCCCGCCGACGGACAATTGCGACGGTGGGTGACCATCCCACAGTTGAAGCGCATGGCCGCTCCAAGATTCGAGGTGCGGTCCTGTTTCACCGTCGAGCCGAGCGGCCACCGCGGCTTGCTGAGGTTTGTCAACAGCAGGAAACTGAACGCCCTTCCCTCTTTTCTGATCGGCGGCGACCGACTCAAGAGGTTCAAGGAGTGGTTAGGTTTAGGCCAGACTATCGTGCTGCTCGCCCGCAATCGAGGGGCGTAGCCAGCCAAGCGTGAAGACCAGTTGCAACGACTCACGATCTCTTTGGCGCTATTCGCCGCCACTCTTGGGGGCTGCCGGACCGACGGTTTGGTTTGGCGCCCATGGCCGCCGCCCGCCGAACCGCCGCCTGCCGTGCACCCGCTCCGCCTCAGTGACAATCGGCGGCATCTGGCTGACACCCGAGGCGTCCCCTTCCTTCTCGTCGGCGATGCCGCCTGGTCGATCATCACGGCGCTGAGCAAAGCCGAGGCGGAGCAGTATTTGGAAGACCGGCGGAAGAAGGGTTTCAACACGATTCTGGTTAACCTGATCGAGCACAAGTTTAACGGTCCGCGAAACCGGGAGGGCCACTTGCCGTTTACGACGCCGGGCGACCTGGCGACACCGAATCCAGCCTATTTCGACCACGCCGAATGGGTGTTGAAAAAAGCAGGGGAAAAAGGAATGCTGGTCTTACTTGCGCCCTGCTATCTCGGTTACGCCGGGCTGGATGAAGGGTGGTTCGACGAGGTTCTCGCGAATGGGGTCGACAAGTCACGCGCCTATGCCCGCTATGTTGCCGAGCGGTACCGGTCGGTCGATAATCTGATCTGGGTTCTCGCCGGCGACCGCGACCCCGGGCCGGCCATGCCTCATGTGCGGGCCATGGCTGAGGCATTCCAAGGCCACGACAACCTTCACCTTAGAACGGCTCACCTAGCTCCCGAGATTTCCACCCGCGATATATTTGCGCGCGACGGCTGGGTCGATTTCAATCTCACCTACACGTACAACCTGGTGCACGCCATGGTATTGCGGGATTACTACCGCACGCCTGTGATGCCGACGGTGATGATCGAGTCGTATTATGAGGGCATGCATGGCTCTAAACCCGAGTGGATTCGCCGTCAAGCTTATGGCGCAATGCTAAACGGGGCAGCCGGACAGGTAATGGGCAATCTGCCCGTCTGGTGCTTCAATCCGGGTTGGCAGAAGGCGCTTGACAGCCCGGGCGCAGAGTCGATCCGCCACCTGCGCAACCTGTTTCTTTCACTCCCCTGGCACCTGCTGGTTCCCGATTTCAGTCTGGTCGCGTCGGGTCAGGGTAATCCGCGCGGTCAAAGTTTCGTTTCCGCCGCCCGCAGCTCGGACGGCCGTCTCGCCCTGATCTACCTCCCGAGTCAGCACGATGTAACCATCGACACAGCGGTGATGATCGACACGAATATCCCTGCTTGGTGGTATGATCCGCGAACCGGTCAGGTGGCGGATATTGGGACACTCCTCAGAGGTCAGCGGACAAAGCTCCGGCCTCCTTTCCGAGGAGATTGGATCCTCGGACTGGGCAGGATCCCCTCTTGATGAATGCAGTCACCGATTTCTTCCGTTGCCCGGACGCGTTTGCGCCCCTCCAGGGGCCCAAAGGACTGTCGGAAAAGCCGCAGTACTTTTCTGTTGGCCCGGACGTCCTGTGCTACGGCCGGACCGACATCCACGTTAGCGGTAATCTGCTGCCCCAAGTAACGGCCACCCGCTCCGGACTGCGCCTGCCCTTCGATCTTGCTCAGGCAGTCGAGTCGTTCCATTATGAGAAGTATCCGCTTCGGGAACTTGGTTTGTCGAGGTTGGGTCCCAACCAGTTGCTGGGTCGTCTGTACTACACCGTCCGACCTTTCCTGCCGGCCGGGTGGCGCAGGATGCTGCAAAGGTTTTACCTGAGGGATTGGCGCAGGCTTCCCTTTCCCTCCTGGCCGGTAGACTTCAGCGCCGATTTATTGCTCGAAAAGCTGCTCGCCGCCGCCATGATCGTTCAGCGGGTGGCTCAGGTTCCATTCGTCTGGTTTTGGCCGGAAGGAGCGTCCGCAGCCGCCATGATGACCCACGATGTCGAGACGGAGAGCGGCCGCGATTTCGTCCCAACCCTAATGGATGTGGACGAACACTTCGGCATCAAAGCGTCCTATCAACTTGTGCCCGAGGACCGCTACGAGGTACCCCGCTCTTTGCGCCAGCTCATTCGGACGCGCGGCTGTGAGGTGGCCGTGCACGGCCTAAACCACCACGGAAATCTCTTTGCCGAGCAGGAGACGTTCCTCAAACAGGCGACGCGGATTAATCACTATCTTCGGGAGTTCGAAGCCCAAGGATTTCGGTCGCCCTGTATGTATCGCCAAGCCGACTGGCTGCGGGCCCTGGATATTCGCTTTGATATGTCGGTGCCCAACGTGGCGCATCTCGAACCGCAACGAGGTGGTTGTTGTACTGTTTTCCCCTACTTCATCGGCGACATCCTGGAACTTCGCGAACTGCTGGAGACCTTCGCCCTCCGCACCGCCGGCAGCGACCTGAAGACCTTTCCCGTGGCGGAACTTCGCGACCTCTTCCGCCGGCCCTACGCGCCGGACCAGTACCGGCAGTTCATC
>CAZXRB010000030.1:0-41637 GCA_964642845.1 uncultured Nitrospira sp. | reverse complement strand
CTCGACTATCAGACACCGCTCGGCTTAGCGGTCTGGGCACTGTACCTCATTCCCCTTATTCTCGCCCACCAGTGGTTCAGAGGCCGCCTTTCGGCCGTCGTCGTAGGGCTCTGCGTGCTGTTCACCGTCGCAGGATTGTTCTTCTCTCCTCCCGGGGCACCGGCGTGGATGGCCGCGTCAAATCGAGCCGCAGGCGTCGTGCTGTTTGTTGCCGTCTCCTCTCTGATGAAACAGCGTCAAGAGATGCTGGCGAGGTTGGAAAAGAAGAGAGAACGACTGCGGATCAGCGACGAGAGGCTCGGCTTGGCGGCGGCCGTCGGAAGAGTGGGTATCTTTGATTGGGATTTTGCCGCCCGGCGCGCATGGTGTTCCGACGGATACTTCCGCGTGATGGGGCTTGGGGTATCTGCCGAGCAGGAAGTGACGTTCGAGGAATGGCGCTCTCTGCTGCATCCCGCGGATAGGCAGCGAGTCCTGACCGAGCTCGATACGACCGTGCGAGGCGCCGGTGCCTGCGGGTCGGATTACCGTATCGTGACATCGGACGGAGAGACCAGATGGATCAGCTATCGCGGCCAGGTATTCTATGACACGACCGGGCAGCCGGTGCGTATGCTGGGGACGGTGCAAGACATCACGGAACGCAAGCGAGCGGAAGAGGCGTTGAGGGAAAGCGAAAACCGCTTTCGCCAACTGGCCGAGTCTCTGCCCCAGTTGGTGTGGACGTGCCAGGCCGATGGAGCGTGCGATTACCTCAGCCCGCAGTGGATCGCGTATACGGGCGTTCCCGAAGCGGCGCACTTAGGTTATGGCTGGCTCGAACAGCTCCATCCGGACGACCGGAGGCCGGTGATCGATCGGTGGCGGGAAGCCAACGCTGCGGGGCACGATTTTGACACGGAGTTTCGCATCCGCCGCGGAGACGGGATCTATCGCTGGTTCCGCACTCGTGCGGTGCCCCTTCGGGACGGCGAAGGCGCTGTGATCAAATGGTTCGGGACCAATACGGACATCGAAGAGCTGAAGCAGGCGGAGCAGGTTCTCCTTCACGCGAACGAGGAATTGGATCATCGGGTGCGGCAACGAACGGCGGAGCTCAGGAGCGCGATCGCCGCGTTGAGCGAGGAACTGATCTCCCGCCGGCAGGCAGAAGCATTCAGCCGAAGCGTGTTGAGCTCCCTCTCCGCCAATATCGCGGTCATCGATCGCCATGGCACGATTGTCGCGGTCAACGACTCGTGGGCGCGCTTTGCCGCGCAGAACGGACCGCGTCATGTGGCGTCTCTGGGCGTGGGCGTGAATTATCTCGAGGTGTGCCGCCGGAGCGCCGCCAATGACGAATCGGTCCGGCGCGTCCTCGCGGGTCTCGAGGCCGTTCGCAATGGAGAATGTGCGTGTTGGACATGCGAATACGGCTGCCACTCTTCATCGGAGCGGCGGTGGTTCCTGATGCGCGCCACACCCCTGGGGAATGGGCGAGAGGGGGTCGTGATCGCACATGAGGACATTAGCGAGTTAAAGCGCACGGAAGAAGCCCTCCGCAAGAGCAAATGCGAACTCGCGGAATCCTTCGCCGAGCGGGAAGAGCTGTCGAGAGATCTGCATGACAGCACGATTCAATCGCTCTTCGCCATCGGCATGAGCTTGGAGGAATGCCACAGCCTGGTCGACGAGAACCCGCAGGCGGCGAGGCAACGACTTGATGCAGAGGCTGGCAATCTACGTCAGGTGATCAAAGAAGTGCGCCGCCATTTGGTGAGCCCCTCGTCGTTCGCTCTCGACGCGACGGATTTCATCGGGGAATTACAGTCTCTTTCGCATCAAGCCGCCGACCGCCGACAGTACGCGATCCATCTCGATATCGACACCGCCACAGCGAAACAGCTGACGCGCGAACAAGCCACGCATCTCTACTTTATCGTGCGCGAAGCCGTGAGCAATGCCGTCGCACACGGACGGGCGAAGAGCTGTCGGATCTCGCTCGCCCCTTCCGGAGGCACGGTCACCCTGTCGATCGAAGACAATGGATGCGGGTTTGATCTTACGGCTGTGGATCACCGCGGGTATGGACTGCGAAATATCAGAGAGCGAGCGCTGGAGATCGGGGCCGATCTGAGCATACGCGCTCGCGCCGGAACCGGAACTACGGTCATGCTCGTGTTTGCCTTGGAGGGACATGATGGAAGCGGCTGAAGGCCGGCCGATACGGGTTGTAATCGTGGATGATCATGAAGTGCTCCGCTTAGGATTGAGGACGACGCTCGCTCGAAGCACCAGTGTGCGCGTTACAGGAGAGGCGGCGTCGGTGGCGGAAGCGTTGGAAGTCATTCAGCGGGATCCGCCCGACGTCGTGCTGATGGACGTGCGTTTGCCCGATGGGAGCGGCGTAGCGGCGTGTCGGGACATTCACAGCCGCTTCCCCGGCACCCGTGTGTTGTTCCTCAGCTCATACACGGACGAGGAGGCGGTCGTCGGTGCCGTGTTCGGGGGCGCGGCCGGGTACTTGCTCAAGGACGTCAGCCGGGATGCCTTGGTCGAGGCGATTCAAAAGGTCGCAGCCGGCCACTCCGTGCTGGATTCGTCCGTCACCCAGGACGTACTGGAACACATGCGGGAACTGGCCCGGTGTCCGTCGCCGCCCGAGCCGGGCATCCAAGCGCTGAGCGTCCAGGAACACCGGGTGCTCGAATTGCTCGCCGAAGGGCTTTCCAACAAGGAAATTGCCACCGCCTTGCGATTGACGGAAAAAACCGTGCGCAACTACCTGTACCGTTTGTACAAGAAGATTCGTGTCAAGCGCCGGTCACAGGCCACCCGGCTGTTTTTGAAGTACAAAGGCGCATAGGGACGTTCGTCCCTCCTTCTTCAGGGACATAAACCAGAGACAAAGTCCTCCAGACAGATTCTCTAGTCCTGGTATTCCTTACTGCACGTTGATCACCGATTTCGGCGGTTCAGCCATCCGGGCGCGTGCGCCGTTCAATGAGGGAGGAGTACCGTGGCACATATTCTTATCGTCGACGATGAAGAGCTCGTCCGCAATCTGCTCGGCACGGTGTTGCGCAGACTCGGCCACTCCGTGGCGTTCGCCGAGAACGGCAATGACGCCGTGACGGCATTCCGCACCGAGCGGCCACACCTCGCCATCCTCGATCTCCGCCTGCCGGGGCGCGATGGCATTGCCGTGCTCGAAGACATTCGAGCGGTGAATACGGATGTGCCGGTCATCTTCTTGACCGGCTTGGGGTCCGAGGACGATGAGAGGCGGGCGCGGTCTCTGGGCGTGACCGAGTTTCTCAAGAAGGAATTTTCGCTGCACAAGCTCAGTCAAGCGTTGACGCGCGCCCTGAAGGATTGCGGCCACGAGGTCCCCGCCGCCGGCAAACCTTACGCGCGCGGCGCGCATGTCTGATCCGCGACAAGGGTTTCCGGGTCGTGGAGAACTGAAGGAGGGCGTGTCCCATGCCGCAGGATCTACGGAGTCTTGAAGAGCCGGGAGCGCACGCCGACGGCGAAGGGCGGGCGAGCCGCCGCAAGTTCGTCCGTTATTTGGTGGAATTGCCGTGTCGGTTTTCCGGAGACCGGAGCACTCACACGGGCACGGTCACCGACGTGTCCTCCGGCGGCTGTAAAGTCGAAACCGACGGTGAGGTGTCGCCGGGGGAATATCTTCAGATGTCCGTGCAGTCTGTGCTTCGTGATAGCCCGATCGGCGTGGATTTGGCGGTGGTGCGGTGGGTCGGGCGCGGGGCGTTTGGCGTGGAATTTATCCGTATGGAGCCGCTCCCGCAGGACCGGCTTCGCCTGCTTGTCCGGTACATCGAGCAAGACCATGCTCTGGGGCTGCGCCGCGCCGAGCCCCGGGGTAAGAGGGAAGCGCCCGATGAATGACCTCGCCCGCTTCTTCAGCGGCACCGGCTTTCTCCGGGTGGGGCTGGTCGGCGCTGTGTTGGCCGGAGCTGGAACCGGCGGGGATTCGGCATGGGGGAAGTCGGCGTCCCGCAGCACTGCGAGCCAGTGTATTCCGATTCTCGGGGCATCAACGCTTACGTCCATGACAGGCGTCGTCTTTTTCGTCACGGTGACCGTCGAGCACCGACTTGATCGGAAAGGGCTGATCGTATCGTTCCCCGGCGCGCCGGATAGTTTTTCGCCGAGAGCGCAAGAGGCCATTGTCCAAGGAGTCACGCGGGCGGCCCGCTCCTTGGAGCTGCCCACTGAGTCGTGGACGGTCACCGTGTCGCATTCGTACCGCGGGATGACCGTCCATGGCGACAGCCTTGAAGCCATGCTCGGCCTGAGCGTCGCGGCGCTAGCGCAGGGGTATTCGGTCCCGGAAGGTCTGGCCATGACTGGGACCATTACACCGGATGGGCGCATCGGTTCGGTGGGAGCGCTTCCACACAAGCTCCTGGCGGCGGGACTGGCGGATATTCGGAAAGTCCTGGTCGCCGAGCAGCACGGGCATCACGACTGGCAGGACGGTCAAGGACTGCTGCCGCATGTGCTGCCGGTGCGATCAGTCCGCGACGCGTATGCGCTTTTTACGGGGCAGATCGCCCGTCGGTGAGCCGCGACATGGCATCGCCTCAAGAAATCATGACCGCGGCCGCTTCCCACTGGCGCGACCGTTCAGCCGGCGCGGAAGAGTCGCAGCTGATCCTCGGGACCGACCGGTACCAGCTTCTTCTCCTCCACACGCTCGTGACCATCGTCCTGAGCTATCAATTGCTCTTCAGCGAAAGCCCGCTCATCTCGCCGCTCTTCATCTCTCTCACGGTGCTGGGATTGCTGGGTACGATCGTCGCGGCAGCCCTGCTTCCGGCTCGGCTGTTTAAGCGTCCGTGGGCCGTTCCCGCGCTGGCGCTGCTTGATACGGCCGCCACATCGCTCAGTATTTATCTCTCGGGGAGCGCCAGCACGAATTTGTACGTCACGTACTTCCTCGTCATGCTGATTGCCGCGGTCGCCCCGACGCTCAAACAAGTCATGGTCATCTCTGTCCTTCTGTGTGCGGCGTACGGCGGAGTGTTGTACGCCGGACTCGGCGAGGCTGCGAGTGTTCGGCAGAGTCATCTGCTCCAAATCCCGATTTTGCTCATCCTGGCCATCTTTTACGGGCTCACCAATGAGGCTGCGCGGAGGCTGGGGAGGGACAAGTCCACGCTGATCGATTACTTGAGCGAGCGGCAACGCCTGGAGCGGGCCGTCCGTGAGAGCGAGCAACGAGTCAGGCTGGTGCTGGAGCATGCGCTCGATGCGTTCGTGATGATGAACAGTCAGGGCCTCATTTTGGAATGGAACCGGCAAGCCGAAACGCTGTTCGGGTGGTCGCGGGACGCGGTGGTCGGGCGGCGCCTGTCTGACACGATCATTCCGCCGCGATATCGGGCGGCGCACGAAGCGGGAGTAGCCCGATTCTTGAAAACCGGAGAAGGCCCCGTCCTGCGCAAGCGGATCGAAATCGAAGGCATGCGCCGGGATGGGCGGCTCTTTCCACTGGAGTTGTCTGTGTCACCACTCAGGATGAACGAAGGCATCGTCTTTACGGCCTTCCTCCGCGATATTTCGGAACGCAAGGGCGCCGAGGAGGCCCTGCGCCAGAGCGAAGACCGGTATCGCCGTCTGGTCGAAGTGTCTCCGGATGCGATTCTCTTGACGCGGGACAATCGCATGGTGTTCTTGAATCGTGCCGGCATGGACCTGTTGGGCGCCGTGAGCCCTGAACAAGTGCTGGGCCGAAACCCCGCGGACTTTTTCGATCCGACTTATGACGAGGCGACCATCGCGCGTGTCCGCCGGACGCTGGAGTCGGGTTCGCCGCTGCCGCTGACCGAGTTGGCCATGTTGCGGCTGGACGGCTCGCTCATCCATGTGAATCTCGTCGTATCGACCCTGGACGATCCCAGCGGTCCGACGATGCAACTCGTCTTGCGCAATATCACCGACCGCAAACGGCTGGAGGAACAGTTCCGCCAGTCACAAAAAATGGAGGCGGTCGGCCAGTTGGCTGGCGGCGTGGCGCACGATTTCAACAACATGCTGCTGGTCATTGGAGGTTACTCCGATATCCTCGAACAGGATGAGGCCCTGACCCCGGAACAGCGCCAGGCGATCGACCAGATCCGCCTGGCGAGTGACCGGGCGAAGGCGCTCACGTCGCAGTTGCTGGCCTTCAGCCGCCGGCAGGTGCTTCAGCCGAAAATTGTGAGTCCCAACACGATGGTCCTCAACATGGAACAGATGCTGAAGACATTGACGGGGGAAGAGGTCGAACTCTGCTTTCAGCTGGATCCTCGGACAGCCTACGTCAAAGCGGACCCGAGCCAGATTGAGCAAGCGCTGCTGAATTTGGCCGTCAACGCGCGCGATGCCATGCCAAACGGCGGCCGACTCACCGTCGTGACCGAGGTCGCGCAGTTGGATCAGGCCTCGATTGATCGGCAACGGATAGATCTGAAACCCGGCGCCTACGTCCGTGTGGCCGTGCAGGATTCCGGAGTCGGCATCGACCCCGAGATTCTCCCGAGAATTTTCGAGCCGTTCTTTACGACCAAGCCGAAAGGTAAAGGTACCGGTCTCGGTCTCAGCACGGTCTACGGCATTATCAAGCAAAGCGGCGGCGCTCTGACAGTGTCGAGCGAGCCGGGGTGCGGAACTGAAATGGCGTTCTATTTGCCGCAGGTGGAGGAAGCCGCCGTCCCTGCCGTGGCCCATGACGCAGGCCCGCATGGTCCGTTGTCCGGAAATGAAACGATCGTGGTCGCGGAGGATGAGCCGGGAGTGCGGACCGTCGTCTGTTCTGCGTTGCGCCGCCACGGCTATACCGTACTGGAAGCCCGCCATGGCATCGAAGCTGTGACGTTGGTGCGGATGCATCCCGGACGCATCCATCTGCTCGTGACAGACGTGGTCATGCCGCAAATGAGCGGTCGTGAAGTCGCCGAAGCGGTGGCCGCCATCGAGCCGAATATCAAGATTCTGTACATGTCGGGCTATACGGACGATGCCGTGCTTCGTCACGGGATCGTCACCGACGCGGTCAATTTCATCCAGAAACCGTACACCTGCGAGACGCTGGTCTCGACCGTCAGGCGGCTGCTTGACGGCGACCTCGTCCATGCCGAGGCCGCGTAGCGTGAACCGGATAGAGAGCCCCGTGGCATCCGTCTTAGTGGTGGACGACGACCCCCAGGTCCGGACACTTATTCGGACTGCCTTGGAGAAATCCGGCTATCAAGCACGGGACGCCCGTTCAGTGACGCAGGCGCTTGCGCAATGCCGGGAACGCGCCGTCGATCTCGTGATCATGGATATTCTGATGCCTGATGTCGATGGCATCGAAGGCATACGAGAATTCCGCCGGCGTTTCCCGCGAACGCGAATTCTGGCCATGAGCGGAGGAAGTGAGCGAACCGGGTTGATGACGCTGGATGCCGCACAACTGTTGGGCGCCGCCGGCGTCCTGAAGAAACCCTTTACCACTGCGGAGATGCTGTCCGCAGTGGGACGCTACCTACACACCGAGGCTGAGACCGGCCCCTCCGATCCCCGAGGGGCGAAAGGCTCAACCGGGGTGGTTGCATAGCGCCTCCCCTTGCCGGAGGGGTGAACGAAGGAGGGCCGGACTTGGTGGCAGTTTATGTGCGCGTAGGTTTACAGAGGGAACAGACCCATGAAAGACAGAGGCCATTCCGCCCTGTATGGCCTTTCATCACAGTAACTTAACTGCTGAGCGGCAGTGAAGCATGCAGGCTCCCAATGGCACTGCCTTTGCTCTTTTCCTGTGCGTTCTCTACCTGTCTGGAAGGAGGGAAGTATGGGGTACGCACCTCAGTATGTCGCCACGGGAGTCCTTGTGTCCGGATTGCTCCTTGCGCAGGGTTGTGCGTCGCAATCGGGGTCCCTCACTGGAGAGGAGCGGGTAGGCCAAGTGGAAACCATCGACGAACCGGCGATCAAGGATATTCCGCCGAAGGATATTCCGCCGAAGGACGTTCGAGCGGCGGTCTCGCGGACGAGCCCGGCCATGCGGGCGGAGTTGACGGCGCGGAACGCGACCGGGTTGCCTCAGGGATCGCTGCGCGACGTGCTCTTCGACTTCGACCACGCGACTCTGCGGATCGATGCGCTGCCGGTGTTGGAGGCGAATGCCAGACGGCTCCAAGCCAGCGGGGTCGGACGGGTGCTGTTGGAAGGCCGCGGGGACGAGTTCGGCACGGCGGCGTACAACATCGTGTTGGGTGACCGTCGGGCGAGAAGCGTGCAATCCTACCTCAGGCAACTCGGGCTGGTCGTGGATCTGAGGACGACCAGCTACGGCAAGGATCGCCCGCTCTGCTTTCAACATACCAGCGACTGTTGGCAGAAGAACCGGAGCGTCCATTTCGTGGTGAAGGAGTAGGCGGCGCCATACGGTAAGGTTCGGTCAGAGCCGGATCGCCTGGATTCACGTAGGCTGAGGCAGGAGTGTGCTCACGCGATGGGCGCCCAGTCGATGGGAATGACAGGCATAGATCTTCTGGAGCGCCGGAGCCTCTTCCTCATCTTGAAAGGCGGAAGCGGGATAGCCACAGAGAAGAAAAAAAGTACATTGTTCCGCGAGGGTATTCCACAGCTGCTCCAACCGGAGCGCCGCCTCTCGCCGGCCCTCGGCCCACAACACCGCGACCATCTCTCCGTAGATCCGAATGCGTCTGCCGCGCGCGGCTTTCCGGACAATGTCACCGATGGCCTTCAGGAACAGCCGCTCGTCGGGCCAGCCGTTGACCATGAACAGCGACAGGGTATCGGCGGCGTCGAGCGTGACATAACGCCCGTCTCCGTCCGCCGACAAGCCTATGGCCTGATGCGCCATGAGCTCCGCCCTGAGATCATCGCGATGCTTGCCCGTCGCCACTGCGATAACCGTGTCCCCTTGCTCCAAACCCCGCATCACGAACTGCGCGACGTTGTGGACCAGGAACCGATCGTCTTCGTAGATATAGACGGCGTGGTCGTTCATCGGATCGCTTCCTTCGGCCCTTCTTTACTACATGCCGCCATCCGCCGACACTAGACAACCCCCGTGCAGGCTGAGCCTGCAATCCGCCACGCAACTGTCCAGCCGTTGGGGAGGATGTTACCGGCGTCCTACGTGGTGCAGAAGAGTTTGGTCATCGTCGCCTTCGTCACCCGCAGTACGCCTCTGGAGCGTCGGGAATCGTGCCCGGGCCGCAGAGAGGCGCGCACCCGGCTCGCACAATGCTCGCAGATGCCATGGGTGATTCCAGCGGACGGCGTCACGAGGCCCAGGTACCGATTGCACCATGCACATTGCCGTGTCATAGCCCCTCCTGAACGATCTCGCAGCGTTTGACTGCACGGGCCCACCGATCGTGCCCGGGAATCATAGGGGGGACCTAGGAACCCGCCTACTAGGGAGCACCCTAGTTGAGCGTGGCATACCTGGACGCCTAGGAATGAGGCTGGAATTCAGGAAGAACGGGCAGAGTCCTGTTCCAGGAGGGATATCATGGCGATTATCTTGGGCGTTCTCATTGCTGCGGGGTTTGGAATACCCGTCATTTCGGCCGTCCTGCACCTCGCCGCGCCCGAACCGGATGTGCTCCAGGGAGCGTCACACGAGCAAGAGATGGCGAGCGTTTCCAGGGCCGAGCAAGACGGATGGAACGGGTGCGAAGGAAGGGAGAGTTTCTCGGAAGAGATCTGTAAACTGTAAGAAGCGAGGCTCAGCAGGCCGGCATGCGCATGTCGCCGTCGGCCGGGTTCAGCCGGCCAGCGTCATCTTCGTCTTAGTGGACGAGGCGATCTTGGTTCCAGGCCAGGTCGAGTGACTGAGCAGCCAGGCTCGGGCATAGGCGGTCGCCATCGGAATGGCCTCGTCATCCCGATCTGCGACATAGGCTTCCCGGCTTTTCCACGGCTGCGAGGCGTTGGCGCGATAGAACCGCACGAGACGAACGATCCATCGGCCCTGCGGGCCCATTTCGATGTGAATCCAGTCTTCGCAGCAGTCGCTGGGGTCGGGAAGCGGCAGCGCCAGCGCCAGCGCGCTGTTCGCCGCGTAATCCATCGCCTCCGGCCTGACCGGCCGGTAATTCCCATCGTGCTCATCGGGCGCGAACCATTCCGCTTCACGTCCCGCCATCGATAATTCCCGCCCCAACCGATAGCCCAATTGCTGCGCCACGGCCTCGTTGAGCTCGGCGCCCTTCAGTGTCAACACATCGTCGTGCGGAAACGTGTAGGCAAGATTGGACATGGGTGACTCCTGTTTCCCCTTCATACAACCACGATTGCCTTGCGGACGCCACCAGGATCGTCCCTAGAGCGCGATGAGGGTTTTCATCAAAGCGTGACGGCTGTCGACAGAGGTTGGGTGTTGGAGGCGAGCGCGACGTAAGCCGCGCGGCGGCGCTCTGGTCGCCGACCAAGCCGGCGATCTGTTGAATGATGGCGGCTTGCGCGGCGTCCCGCCCGAACACCAAGCCGATGATGGCGATGATCAGCAGCGGCACGATCGAAAAGACCGTGGAGTAGGCCAGCGTCGCGCCGAGCCTGGGCGCGCGATCGTGGCTCCAATCCGATGCAGCCGCTTTGGCCAAGGCCCAGAACTGCTTCGGGCGAAAGGCGCTGTGCCACGGCATGCCCGTGAATCGTGCAAAACGCAGGCCCTTCCGCTCGCTGGCCAAACGGGCCATACACAAGTGAAGAAAGCGTGCGATGTGCCAGGACGGAGGGATAAGATGTCTCGTGGAGCACGGCCGTTCCTTGGCGTACTTCACTTCACCAGCCACACGCGGTAGGCCTTCGCCCCGAGCGGTTTGGGCACCTTCAACATGCCGAGCATGCCGGGGTTCAACACATCCTGATTCGTGCCCCATTGGCGGGCGGGGTGGCGGTCGGTGCGGATCAGCAGGCCGGCCTCATCGTAAAAATCGACCATGATGTCGGCGCTCTCGCGCAAGGTGCCCTGATAGGCCGTGTTGAGCCAATCCAGTCGTTTCAGCGCTTGGAATTGGATCAGCACATAGCCGCCGTCTTCCTTCGTGCTCAGGATGCGCAGCGCGCGATTCTGTTCCATGCCCTCCGGCGCCGCGCCCGCGATCTGCGTGCGGATGATGCGCGCGGTTTCTTCTGCCGGGAGATACCCGTGCACGCGGCAGCTGATCGTCCGGCCCCGTTGCGTCTGTTCGACGATCTGTTGGTCCTGCACGTGCCCCATGGCCAGCCGAGAGGCGAGATCCCACAACAGCGGCGAATCGACGATCGCCGCCGTATGCTCTCGATAGAGCGGCGAGTGAAGGACGGCGAGACGCCAGGCCTCGCGGCAGGCGGTTGCTTTGGCGTCGGCGGGCGACTCGGACTCGCGCGCGGCGTACCGGTAGTCCCCCGCGATTTCGACGCGGCCGTTGGGCTCCGTGGCGGCGTGCGCCCACGCCGGGATTAAGGAGCATGCGAGGTAAAGAATGAGGCGTCGGTTCGCCATAGGACCCTCCTCTGATGCGACAAGAGAAAGGCTCGTGGAGCCAGGCAGACAGATGCTACCACGCGGATCAGAAGACGACAACGGCGCGGGAAACCGCTTCGCCCCTCTCCGCCGGAACCGGCAGCGGCTCGTCGAGCACCAGGTTGGCGACCACCAGACATTCGAGCCCGAAAGGAAGGTAGCCGGCGTAGCCCAGCAGCGGCATAGCGAACAGGTGAAACCGATCGACGTACGGGATGGCGTAGCTCCAATGAGCCAGGCTCCGCCAGTTCCACAATTCCCAAAAGAATCCGCAGACCAGCGCCGCCAGGGCGGCCACCCACAATGACCGCCAATCTCCTCGCCGCAGGGGCGCCAGAATGGTCTCCTGCCCGGCGAGCACCTGCAGCGCGACAATGATGACGAGCGGCGCGACCCAGACCGAGGGAAAGAGGTAATCCGGCCACAGACCGAGACCCAAGAGCGCGAGGCCGGCAAGCACCAGCGACGCACCGGCCCAGCGCCGGGGATGTCGGACGACCCACGATGGTCCACGGTCCAGCCCGCATGAGAGCCGGGGAACGGTCGCGAGCAAGCGCCCCGTGCTGATGACCGCCGGCAGCACCGTGGAAAACGGAATGGAGGCTTGAACGAAATACTCGAGCGCGCTCAACTCGCCGACACCGCCGTACACCCAGTTGTGGACGAAACGGTTCAGATATTCGAACAGCCACCAAAAGGCGGCGCTGGTAGGCAACAAAGCCGCGAACCGCGCCGGTTGTTCGATCAGCGCGCTTCTTCCGCCCCGCGCGATGGTCCAGGCGTTCACGACGACGATGTAGCCGAGCCACAGCGGCGTGAACGTCCAGGCCTGGAGGGATTCCATCCATGGAAACCGCGACCACGCCAGCAGCCAGGCGACGAGCGTCCAAACCAGGCCGGCCCACCCCCACCAAGGAAACGCCTGTCTGACGGGTGTGTTTCCGGGCCGCCGGCCGGTGTGCCGGGACGCGGGACAGTGGATGATGCGGAGGAGCACCGGCGCGATCGCGAGCAGGATGGCCAGTGCGAGCAGGGCGAAGACAGGCCAGGAAAACGGCGTATGCGCCACCTGGTGGGTGCGGGGAGGATAGTCGAAATAGGGCTCCAGCGGCCGGCCGGCCAAGCCGACCCCGAGCAAGGGGAAGCCGATGAGCAGGCACAGGGAGAGTCCTGCGACGGACAGGCGCATCATGACATCACAAGTTGCGACGATGAGCGTGGTGGATGAACACGGTAAGCCGGTGATGGCGCGATACCGCTCAGCGGCCCAGGAACGCGCCCAGGGATTGTAAGCGGGGGATGTGGTCGCACACAATCTTGAGTGCCGCAAAGAGCGGCACGGCCAGCAGCGTGCCGGTCACGCCCCAAATCCAGTCCCACAGCAGGAGACTCACCATTGCGCGGGTGGCGGGACCCGGCCGGCGAGCAGAAGAATCCACGACGGGATGCGGAGCGCCGGCGGTTCGTTCCGGCTGCCGGGGGGATTACGTCTGGAGCAATCAGCGCCTGCCCTATGCGCAGTCCGGACAGGGGTTATCTGAGGGTGCTCCCTGCGGGCGATCAGCGCATCAAGCCGCTGAGCGACGCGCGGCTTGGCGCGCGGCTCTTCTCCTGACGGGCGGTGCGGGGCTCACGCGGCGCGTGGGTATCCGCATCACCCTCCGCGCATACCCTGCCGGATCTGTTCCCGCTCAGCGTGAACCACATTCTCTTCAGGATGCGGCGCGAAGGCCGGCGCGCCCAAACCGGCCCATGTCTTGACTTGATCCGGTTCTTCACTCAGACTCGGATCGATGTACGACCAGCCGGAAACCGAGCTCCTCCGCCTGCTGGCGGAGCGGGTGGGCATTGCCGCCGAATACCACGACATCGCCGGCACGTACCATGTCACCAGCGACGACACGCGCCGCGCAATCCTCGCGGCCATGGGATTCCGCGTGGCGGATCGCGCCGCGCTGATCGAGGAGCTGACCACCTGGGATCACCGTCCTTGGGTGCGCGGCTGCGATCCCGTCCGGGTCCTCCGTGTCGGTCAGGACCCCGGGCGCTGGGCGCTCCACGTCCCCTGCGAAGAGACCGATGAGGGGCGCCTGCTCGTTCATTGGTTGATTCACGCGGAACCCGGCGACAAGCGGTACGAGCGGGAAGAAGGCCCGGGGCTGCCGATCGACGAACGCCGCACGATCGGGGGCCGCCGGTACGTCCGCGTCACCTGCGCCCTCCCGGCCGACCTCCCGATGGGCTACTACGATGTGAAGGCTTGGGCGCAAGGCGGCCGCGCGACGGCGGAAACGTCGTTTCGCCTCATCGTGGCGCCCGACCGCTGCTACGTCCCGGAGGCGCTTCAGCAGGGCCGGCGGCTCTGGGGGATCGCTCTCCAACTCTATGGGCTTCGTAGCGAGCGCAACTGGGGCATCGGCGATTTCCAGGACCTGACCGTCGTCACCGAATGGGCCGGCAAACTCGGCGCTGGCGTGCTCGGCCTGAATCCCCTCCACGCGCTCAAAAATTCGCAGCCCTATCACATCAGTCCCTATTCGCCGAACAGCCGGCTGTTCTTGAACGATCTCTACATCGACGTCGAGCAGGTGGCCGAGGCCAAAACGGCGCCGGAGGTCCAAAAGCGGCTGGCGGATCCCGCGCTCCGCGCGCAGCTCGAGGCGGCGCGGGCCAGCGAGCTCGTGGATTACAACAGCGTCGCTTCCGCCAAGCGGGCGGTGCTCGATCTCTGCTACCGCGCCTTTCTGCGCGACAACTTCGAAGGGACCGAGCCGGACCTCAAACCGAAAACCGCGCGCGGCTGGTTCTTCCATCATTACGTCCAGCAGGAAGGGGAGCCGCTGGTGCAGTACGCCCTGTTTCAAGCGCTGGAGGATGAGCGGCAGTTCGTCCAGTCCCCGTCCGCCGTCTGGGCGGATTGGCCGGAGCAGTACCGGGCGCCCGGCTCGGACGCCGTGCACGAATTCAAGCGCCGGCACATGAAGAAGGTCCGCTTCTTTCAGTATCTCCAGTGGCTGGCGTCGGAGCAGCTCGCGGCCGCGGTGGCGAAGACCCACGAGGCCGGCATGCCGATCGGGTTCTACCACGACCTGGCGCTGGGCAGCGACCGGTACGGCGCGGATGGCTGGCGCTTCCAGGAGGTGTTGGCGATGAAGGCCGATTGCGGCGCGCCGCCGGACGCCTTCGCCCCGGAAGGGCAGAACTGGGGCCTGTCGCCAGCCGATCCGGTGCGCTTGCGCGCCACCGCCTACGAATATTTCATCGAAATTCTCCGGAACAATCTCCGGTACGGCGGCGCCATCCGCATCGACCACGTGATGGCCCTGTTCCGGCTCTTCTGGATTCCGCGCGGGATGCCGGCGTCCAAGGGGACGTATGTCCACTATCCCGCCGAGGATCTCCTCGCGATTCTCGCGTTGGAAAGCGTACGGGCGCGGGCGCTGGTGATCGGCGAGGATCTGGGCACGGTGCCCGATTGGGTGCGCGACCGGCTGGCGGCGGCGGGCGTGCTGTCGTACCGCGTCTTCTATTTCGAACGCACCGGCGCGGGCGCCTGCAAGCCGCCCGCGGCCTATCCCGCGCAATCGTTGGCCGTCGTGACGACGCATGATCTGCCGACCTTGAGCGGCTATTGGGAAGGGAGCGACATCGAGGCGCGGGCCAAGCTCGGCATGTTTCCGACGGAGCAGGCTCGGATCGGGATGTTGGCCGACCGCCAGATGGAGAAGGCCTGGATTCTCGCCGCGCTGAAATCCGAGGGCTTGCTGCCGCCCGGCTTGTCGGACGATCCGGCGCAGACCCCCGCCATGACCGAAGCCTTGGCCGACGCCATTCATCTGTACCTCGCGCGGACGCCGGCCTGGGTGGTGTTGGCCAACGTGGAAGACGTGCTCGGCGTGCGGGCCCAAACCAATCTGCCCGGTACGGTGGATCAACATCCGAATTGGTGCCGGAAGCTGCCGGTCCGCCTCGAAGACTTCATGCGCGATGTCCGGTTCGAGCGGCTGGCCGCGCAGTTGCGGGCGATCCGCCCCGGCGGGTAAGGACAGAGTGGGGTTCCTCATGCGGCGGTCGTCTCTGCGTGGGGCGATTGCCGCGCCGCGTTGAACCCGGTAGAGTGTGCCGGCTATGGGGCACCGCAATCGTCTCGTCCTGGGCGTCGCCGCCGCCTGTTTCCTGATCATCGTCGTCATCGAAAAATTCGCCCCGGCGAACGTCGTCGGCGCCTACGGGTACGTGCTGCCGATTCTGCTCGTCGCCACGCTGCGGCACCGCAAGTTGATGTTGGCCACGGTGGTCCTTTGCGTCGTGGCCACCTACGCCGGCCTGTTGCAGCCGACGAAGCCGGGCCGCTTCCAGGCCGCCGTGATCAACCGCAGCGTGGTGGTCGGCGTCCTGTTGATGGTGGCCTTCCTCGGCATGCGGTGGGAGGAGCGCAAGGCGCGCGAAGAAGCGGCCCGCGCGGCGCTGGCGCGGCAGACGGAGAACTTCTTGAAGGCCAACGCGCAGCTCGTCGAGATCAAAGACCAGTTGAACCGCTCCGAGCGGCTGGCGGCGGTGGGACAACTCGTGGCCTCGGTGGCGCACGAGGTCGGCACCCCGCTGCATTCGATCGCGTGGCACGTCCAGGCGCTGGGTGAGGAACCGGGCGTGACGCCGGAAATGAAGCGGCGCATCGCGGTCATCGACGGGCAATTGAACCGCGTCGTCCGCATCATTCAGGACTTGCTGTCATCCACCCGGCAGCGCAAGCCAGACCCCACCTGGATGCCGGTCGAGCGCGTCGTCGGGCCGGCGGCCGCGTTGCTGGAGCCGGCCTATCACGGCAAGGGCGTCGCCCTCCGGGTGGAAATCGGGCCGGACGTGCCGCCGGTATGGGCCGACGCGGAAAAGATCCACCAGGTTCTCGTGAATCTGTTGACCAACGCGCTCGCCGCCACGCCGGAAGGCGGCGAAGTGGTCATCCGCGCCGGCGTCCGGGCGGCGTCGCCGGAAGAAATCGAGCAGGGCAAGCGCGCGGTGCAGGGCACGCTCACGACCATGGTGACGCTGGCCGTGGCGGACACGGGCTGCGGCATGCCCAGCGAAGATCTGCAGAAGGCCTTTACGCCGTTTTTCACCACCAAAGCCGTGGGGACCGGCACGGGGCTCGGCTTGTTCCTCAGCCGGGAGACCGTCCAAGCGCACGGTGGCACGCTGGCCATCGAGAGCGAGGTCGGCAAAGGGACGACCGTGATGCTATCGTTGCCCGGATTCACGTCCACCTCCCAAGCGGTGGCGTAGGAGCGCATATGCAGGCAGCCAAAATTCTCGTGGTGGACGACGACACGGTGGCGCGCGAGCTGCTCGCCGAAGCGTTGAAAAAGGAAGGGTACGACGTCGAAGCCTTTTCCAACGGCGCCGACGCCATCGAGCGCGGGAGACAGCAGCGGGTCGATCTGGTGCTCACCGACATCCGGATGGGGACGGTCGATGGGCTGACGGTGTTGCGGGAGTTCAAGCGCTTCAGCCCGGACACTTCCATCGTGCTCCTCACCGCCTTCGGCTCCCTCGAAGGCGCCATCGAGGCGATCAAGCAAGGGGCCTATGACTATCTGGCCAAGCCCTTCAAGAAGGAAGAAATCAAGCTGGTGGTGCAGCGTAGCCTCGACCACTGCCGGCTGGTCCGCGAGAACACGCGGTTCCGCGAAGAGCTCAAGACCAAGGACGAATGGTCGCCGCTGGTCGGCAGCAGCCCCGCCATGTTGGAAGTCTACAAGCTCGTGGCGCGGGTCTCCGAGAGCAAGAGCACCGTGCTGCTCCAGGGCGAGAGCGGCACAGGAAAAGAGCTCATCGCGCGCGCGATCCATGCCAACGGGCCGCGGCGGGACAAACCGTTCGTGCCGGTCAACTGCGGCGCCCTTCCCGATACCCTGCTCGAATCGGAAATGTTCGGCTACGAAAAAGGCGCGTTTACCGGCGCGGTCGGCACGAAGGCCGGCTTGTTCGAGGCGGCCAACGGCGGCACGCTGTTCCTGGACGAAATCGGCGAATTGGGCCAGGCGCTGCAGGTGAAGCTGCTGCGGGTGATGCAGGACCAGGAGGTCCGGCGCGTGGGGGGCACCGGATCCCTCAAAGTGGACGTGCGGATCATCGCCGCGACGAACCGCGACTTGGAACAGTTCGTCAAGGAAGGCAAGTTCCGCGACGACCTGTATTACCGGCTCAACGTCGTGCGCATCACGCTCCCTTCCCTGGCGGAGCGCAAGGAGGACATCCCCATGCTGGCGCACCATTTCCTGCAGAAGTGCGCCGCCGGGTCCCCGCAGGTGGTGCGCGGATTCCTTCCGGAAACGATGGCGCTGTTGAAGCAATACCGCTGGCCGGGGAACGTCCGCGAATTGGAAAACGCCATCGAGCGTGCCGTCTCGTTGAGCCACGGCCCGCTGCTGACGCCCGATGATCTCCCGGAAGCGATTCGCAACGCATCGGCGTCCAACGGCGACGTGAAGGCATCGAAGGCCGACGAGGACGAGGTCTGCCTCACGCTGGAGGAAGTCGAGAAGCGGCACTTGATTCGCGTGCTGAAGGAGACGAAGGGAAACAAGGTGAAAGCCGCCAAGATTCTCGGCATCGATCGCCGGACGCTGTACCGCATGGCGGAGCGGTTCGGGTTGGATCTGGGCGAAGAACCGGAGGGCGGAGAGAAGGAAGCGGGGGGAAGCTAAGGCTTATGCGCCTCAGCCTCAACTTTGATCTGAGCCGAATCTCTTACAGGATCTGCAGCGCGTTCTTGATGAGGCGCAGTTGGTTTTCGGCGCTTTGCGGCAGGGCGCTGGGGACGTCTTCCCAGCTCGTGAAGATGCCGTCTTTGCCTTCCGACAGCACTTGGAGTCGCAGCCGCGTCGTGTCGTCGGTGGCCGGCGTCACGCGGGCCTCCACGCGGCTCTTGATGGTGCCGAAGCGCCATCGATACAGCCACTCCCACGGGTTTTGCATTTCGTCGCGATACCGCGTGCTCACATTTTCTGCATCCTTCCAATCCACCTCGTAACCTCCGGCCCTCAGCACGTCGGTCACCGCGGTCTTGACCCGCTCAGTGGAGGCGGGCAGCGTCACATCCACGATGTCGGGTTCGAACGTGCGCGGCGCGCTGCTGCAGGCGGTCAGCAGGGCGGCGAGAAGAAGGGCGACGGTCGCGCTCCGCATTATCTCGTTTTGGCTTCGGCCAGGCGGTACACGAGGTGCGTATCGGTTTGCGTGACGCCTTGGATCGCGTGGATGCGGCTCAGCACCAATTGCGTCAAGGCGTCCTGATCGGGCACGTCGACCACGGCGATAATGTCGGGCTTGCCCCAACAGGGATCGATGGTCTTGATCTCTTTGATCTGGCTCAAGGCCTTGACCACCGCGGAGGTTTGGCCCGGCAGCACGTTGATCAGGATGTAGGCCCGGTCCGACATCAACCGTTCTCCCGACGCAGGGGCATGAATTGTATAGGGAACCGCCGTTGGCGTCGGCTGGGCGTCACCGTAGCGAACTCGTTGCGGTCCTGTCAACAGCGAGCCGGGACGCGCCGAGGGAGTGGTCGGAGGAACGCTCTTGAGCTTGGATTTGGACATGGTGTTATTTGGGCGCGACAAGCACGTCGATCGTGTAGCGGTCGCTGACGCTAGTTAAGTCCGTTTCGAGCTGCTTCGGACTTCCGATGCGGCCCTCCGGATCGTAGATAAAGCAGAACAATGTGGTGCACTTGTCGCGGCTGCCGTAGTGGCCCGAGTCCGCGGTGACCTGCTCGACCAATTCTTTGGTCGTCAGCCCGGGGCGCGTCTTCTTCACCACGACGGCGATGCGGCCGCCGCACAGGAGGAAGGCGCTGCGGGGCGCCCCCTCGGTGTAGGGCGGAAGCCATTCTTCGATGCCGACTTCGTCGAACTCCACCCGCAGCAACGCACAGAAGAGATCTTGGAGATCGTAGTCGTCCTCGACCTCCAATGTGGCGCGGTAGTCTTTGCGCAGCCGTAACTGGCGCGTGACGGCGTGGAATCGCTGGCAGATCTTGCGGACCGATTCAAGGGGATCCCGCATGTCCAGCGGATTTTTGAACGGCGTCTCCACCGGCGTCGGGGCCGGCGGCCGTCCTTCCCGCGGGGCGGCCGCAGCTGCTGCGGGGGGTGCAGAAGGCGCAGGCGCAGCCGGGCGCGGCGTCGATGCAGAGTCCGGCATCTCGGAGCCGGGCGCCATCGGTGTCACGGCCTGTGGATGCTCCGTCTGTGCCGGTTGAACGGAAAGTGAAGCAACCGGTTCAATGACGGGCGCCGTGGCAACCGGCACCGCATTCGGCGATGGCGGTGGAATGGGAGGCGTTTGCGGGGGCGGTTCTTGGGGGACCGCAGGGGGAGGCGGGACCGTGCCGAGATTTGTCGTCATGGCGACCGACAAGGTCACGGGCGCGGTGGGCGCCGGCTGCGCCGGCATGGTGATCCGAGCGGTGGCGGCCGGCGGCACAAGAGCCAGAGGGGGCGGTGCGGGCGCAGCCTTGGGCGGTTCCGGCGCCGGAGGCTTCAGACCTTGCAACTCCAGTTTTTTGTCTTCCAGCGCATGGATCAGCTGTTTGATGGCCGCGATGCTCTGTCCCGTCTCGGCCTTGGTGGAGATGCGCAGTTTGTAGCCGCGGTAGGTTTGAAATTCCTGCGACCGCTCGCCGAAGATCCGGCGGACGCACTCGCGCAGTTGCAACTCCGCTTTCGCGCGCGCGGCGTCACGGTACGGAAACCCCTCGCGGCTGAAATCTTCGATGGAGGCCAGAATGTCCTGGAACTGTTCGATGCCGCGCGTCGTCTCTTCGATGAGCGCGCTCTTGGAGCGGGAGCGAGCGGATTCTGCTGCGCGTGAACGTGCCATGGGGCGAATGGAGAAAAGTCTAGCCCAGGGCCTGCGACCTGACAAGGAAACGTCGGATTTCGACGTGCTGAACCGGCGCGGGTCACTCCACCCACCGCGCCTCCTTGCCCCCGTCGGCGGCCGGCGCCTCGTCCGGCCGGATCGCGAATTGGCGCCGGCTACGGCAACGGCGTTCAGTCCTGCGAGCTGGATACCGGGAAAGTGACGTTGAGAATGGACAGGAACTGCGGTGTGTCGAAGGGCGTGGCGAGCAGGTGATGGGCCCGCAAGGCTTCCGCTTTGAGGAGCGTGCGCAATCCGTCTCCCGTGCGGAATGGCGCCAGGGCCAAGACTTTCGTCTCAGGGGTCCGGGCCAGCAGCCGGTGAAAATCCGCGATCCGCTCCTCCGGCATGGCGGCCAACGACATGATGATGAGGTCGAAAGGGGTCCGTCCGAGATAGTCGAAAAAGTCGTGGAGGGACGCAGCTTCCGTGAGCCGGTGATCGGTGCCGGCGAGCGTGTGCCGTATGGCGGCGCGGTCTGCCGCGTCATCATCGAGCAGCAGAATCGTCAGCATGCGCGTTCCTATAACATGAAGAGCTCGTTTTCCGGAACTGGCTGATCCGCCAGGGGCTGAACGGATCGGAGCCGTTTACCGGGATGCGGGGGAGCGCTTGGCTGCTGGAGCGAGGGCATCCCTGTGGAAGGGAGGAATCGGGGCGGGTGATGGCTCAGGCAGCGGGTGGTTGGGCCGGGAATGTCATCTGTGCTAGCATCCTGTCCTTGCGCCAGACCCAGGTGGCCGCAACATGAGCCAAGCATCCACACTGATCGTCGAAGATCAGGCAGTCGTCGCCGCCGACCTTGCTGCCAAGGTGGAGGCGCTGGGGTACCGTGTCGTCGGTATCGTCTCCACCGGAGAACGAGCGATCGACATTGCGCGGTCCCAGGCTCCCGATATCGCTCTCATGGATATCCGCCTAGCCGGACCGCTGGACGGTATTGAAACGGCTAAGCGTCTGCAAAGCCTGTACGACACCCCCGTCGTCTTTGTCACCGCGCATTCCGACAGTGATACGCTCAAGCGGGCCAGCTTGAGCGGGCACTGCGGCTATCTGCTCAAGCCCGTCCACGAGCGCGATTTGGCCACACAGCTGGAAATCGCGCTGTACAAGCACCAGACGGAAGGGCTGCTCCGTGCCAGTGAAGAACGGCTGCGCACCCTCGCGACCCGCTTGGAGCAGCTCGTCGACGAACGGACGTCAGAACTGGTGGAGTCCCAAAAACAGCTGCGGGCGCTCACGGTACAGCTCGAGCTCACTGAGCAACGCGCGCGAACGAAACTGGCCGGTGAACTGCATGATCATTTGGCGCAACTCCTCGTGCTCGCCAATCTCCAACTGAGCCAGTTGAAGAAGGCCTCTGCGCAGAACCAGTCACGCGCGAAATTGCTCAATCAGATTCAAGACCTGATCGCGCAATCCCTCGCCTACACGCGTACGTTGGTGGTGGATTTGAGCCCGCCGGCTCTCCATGAATCCGGGCTGCTTGCGGCCCTTCGATGGCTCGCCGGCTCCATGCGCCGATACGATCTGCATGTCGTCGTTGACGCTATGCGCGACGACATTCTCTTGCCCGAAGCGCTGCGCGTGTTGATTTTTCAGTCCGTGAGAGAGCTGTTGATCAATGCGGCAAAACACGCCCGCTCTCCGACGGCCACCGTGCGGGCCCGCGTCGCAGAGGGGAAGCTTGAAATAGTGGTGCAAGATCAGGGAGCGGGCTTTGATCCCAAGACAACGGACGCGGGAATCCGGAAGAAGAGAAACGAGAAGAACCTTCTTTCGTCGGGATTCGGTCTGCTCAGTGTGAGGGAGCGAATGAATGCTCTTGGAGGAACCTTCCACATCGCCTCGTCACCTCATCAGGGGACCACGGCCACCTTGGTGCTGCCCTTGCCGGAAGCCCGTCCGTAAACCGACCTCCCGTTGCGTCGCCTCGGCACTCGCACAACTGTAGGCCATCGCTGATAGACAAAACGCGAATCTTATCTATATTCCGCCCTAGATCAGGCTCGATACATCGAGGGCCGGTTATGTCGGATAAAAAAGAAACGCTGAAGTGCTACGCCGAGTACAGCATGAAACTCGCCGGCCTGCTCAAGGACGGAGAGAAGTTCAGCGCGGAAGAACGGACCTCCATCCAAAATTATCTGGTGATCGTTCAGTTGGCACTGGCGACATCGAAGTATAGTGGAGGCAAGACACTGCGCAAGTGAGGCTCTCACTGGCCCAGTCGCTTTTCCAGCGGCGGAACGTGCATGAAGCAAGCGCTCGTTGTGGACGACCATCCCATAGTGCGCGGCGGGGTAAAGGACCTTTTGCAGAAGGCATTCCCCTCTCTTGCGATTCAGGAGTCTTCAGGGGGCGAAGGGATTGTCGATGAGATCTGCGGCTCCAAATGGGCCTTTGTCGTGCTCGACATCAATTTGCCGAGAGTCAATGGCATCGACATTATCAAGAAAGTGAACGCCTGTTGTCCCGGCGTGCCCATCATCGTCTTCAGTCTCTTCCCGGCCGCGCAATACGCCGCGCGCGTGCTGCGCGCGGGCGCAATGGCCTACCTGTCCAAGGACAGCGAAGCGCATGAGTTGGTCGAGGCGGCCAAGGTGGCGCTGCGCGGAGGGCCGTTCAAAAAGCGGCAAGAAGTCCGGCCTGTCCTCTCAGACCGGGAAGTCCAGGTGCTGACTCTGTTTGCCAAAGGCATGAGCCGAAAGCAGATCTCCGAAATCCTCCACATCAACGGCAAAACCGTCAGCACCTACAAGACGAGACTGCTTCACAAACTCGGCCTGAACAATATCGTTGAGCTCATTCGATACGCGACAGAAGAGCGCCTGATCGAATGACTGTTCTCTGCCGGCTAACTGGAGGCATGTCTCCGTGCGCCACGATAACGATAATCCGATGCACAGCGCGCGGCCGACTGAGGATGTGTATCCGCCGCGCCAATAACCAAAAAGGTTGAAGAGCCGGCGGCAGGCACGAAGTGCGGTGTGGTGCCCCCGACACGAATTGAACGTGCGACCCGCGGTTTAGGAAACCGCTGCTCTATCCAACTGAGCTACGGGGGCGTGCGAGGAATGTACCCCACTTGCCCGCCGATTGGAAGAGGCGCGCGTCCGGCCTTCCCGGCTAGGGTTTTCCCCCGTTTTTCGCCGGTCTCCAGTAGGGATAACGTTCACCACAGGGGAGAGGAACAGGGCCATGACAACGGCAATGCGCATGGCAGGCGTATTGATTCTGTTTGGGATGGTGGCGGCCTTTGCCGTGCCTTCTTCCGGCGGACCCTATATCCTGGCGGAGCCGGAGTCGACCACTGAAGAGAAATGCCCCCCCGACCTTAAGGCACGAGGAGGATGTGCGGAACGCCTCGACAAAGCGAAGGATCAGGCGCACTTGAAGGAACAGGCGGCGAAAGCCCGGGAACGCTGCGCCGAAGAATGGCCGGATGACTTCCGCAAGCGGACGCTTTGCGAGGAGGAGCAGATTCGGATCATCCCCTCCTACGGAGCGCCCTATGGCCGCCGAAGCGCCGAGGCCATCATTCAGGAGAAATGCGATACGGACTGGGCGCACAATGCGCGCATGCGGGCGGCCTGCATCGAGCAGCAGGAAAAGATTTTAGAAAAATCGCGATCAACCGCGGTCGACCCGCGGCTCAAGACCGAAGATCTCTCGCTGGTGCAAGAGAAATGTGGCAAGGAATGGCCCGACGACTTTCGCAAGCAAGTCCAGTGCGAGCAGCAACAGATCCGGGGATTCCAGAAGCTGCATGCCCCTCCGCCGAAGGACATCTCGCTTCAGGACTATTCCGTCGCCATGGCGAACTGTGCAAAGGAATGGCCCGATGATTTTCGCTGGCGGGCCCGGTGTCTGGAAGGTGAATTTGCCATGCGACGCAGCGCGAAGCATTTTGAGGATGAACGGTAGCGAGTTTGAAGCGGCTTATGGCGTGCCGGTCTTCGCGTCCGGTTTCGCCAGCAGCTCGGCTTTAGATGGAATCTGCGTCAGGATGTCGGGGCGGACTTGGAAGATGCCTTGCAGTCGCGCGCCGGTGGCGTAGGCGAGATTGCCCACCTGGTTGCCGATGGTGAGCTTGCCCACGACTTTGCCGTTCTTGGCCGTCGCCACGAATTCCGCCGCCGGCGCGGTGAGGCCGTAGGCGGCCAACTGGGCCGCTTGCTTGAGCACGCGTTCTTCCGCCGGCAGGTTGGCCACTCGGCTCACGAACAAGTCGGCCACCTGCTGGCTTACTTTCTCCGTCGGCTGATCCTCGAGCAGCCATTCGCCATTTTGATTGATCAGCACGTAGTCCTTGTCGCGCGTCTTCACGGACAGCAGGGCGATGTCGGTGTAGTCCACGCCCAGCAGGCGCTTGTCCTGTAACGTGAAGAGTTCCTTCGTCAGATCTTTGATGGCGGTCGGATTCACGCGGTAGAGCGGCGCGTCCGGTCTGGTTTCCGCGATCGCCTCTCCGCTCTGCGGGTCGGACTGGTAGAGCTTGACGGTTTGGTCGCCCTCGGCCGTGTGCAGCGTGATCTTGACCTTCGGCGTCGTGAGCGTCTTGGCCACGGCGTCGCGCTCGGGGCCCGGATCGATGATGCCGAGCGCCTTCAGGTCTTCCAGCCGGAACATCAAGGCGCGGACTTCCGTTTGATCCGCTTCGGCTTCGATCGGGTAGCGGATTTTCCACGAAGGCTTGGGCTTGTCTTTCGCCATGTTGTACAACACGATTTCGGTGGTGGGATAGGTCAGGCGCACCCGCTCGACGTCGTTCTGCACGAAGCGCAGCAGCTCCTTCCGCCGGAACGTCATCAAGCTCTTGTTCACGAAATCCTTCGGCGCGAGGTCGGTGAGCAGCACTTTACGATCCGATCCCCGAAGCACGTACAGCGTGTTCGATAGCGGCCCGCTGTCGCCGATGGAGAACGTCTCCTGTTCCGCGCCGGCCGTCACGGTGATGGTCGTTACCGGCTTGTCCAAGCCAAACGGAGCCAGCGCGGAGGCGGTCTCGTCCACCACGCGGGTCACTTTCCCGGTGACCAAGGCCCGGATGAGCGCCTGGACTTCCCGCGGATCGGCGTCGCTCAGCAGGGGCGCCGTGATCGTCCATTTCCCGCTGCCATCCGATTTTATCTCGACTGGGCCCTGAGCCGTGGAGATGGCCAAGCCGGTCAGTGAACGCTCGGGAAACCGGAGCAGCGTTTTGCTTTCGGTTTCCTGGATCTGCTCCCGCTGCTGGGTGGGCAGCTCGACCCAATAGACATAGCCGCCCAATGCCGCCAACAGAAGCAGGAGAACCAGTGTCGGCCAGTACCGCATCACGCTACAGGCGGCGGCGTTTCCGCCAGACCATCATGCCGGTGAGAAAGGTCACCAGCGGGAGGAAGATCACCTGGACATAGAGCAGCGCCCGTTCCTGTGTTGGATTGGGCGTAAACGGCCGCAGCGCCGGCTCTTTGGGCGCGATGGAGATGAGATCCCGTTCTTCGGCCAGCCAGCCGGTCGTGTGGAGGAAGAAGTCGCTGTTCCCGGGAAAATTGAAAAAGGCGTTGCTGGCGAACGCCGAGTTGCCGACGACGACGATGGCGGGGCGCGGCTTGTCTTCTTCGGGCGCCTTCTTGGGAGCCAGCGCGGCGGCGAGGGGCAGCGGCCCCTTCACGTCCTCCTTCTCGTTGAGGCTTACGACCCGGCCTTGCAGATTGGTCTCCGCCCAGCTGTTCGCCGACGTGCGCGCCAGCGGTACGTAGTCCCAATCCTTGCCCGCTTGCTCGTCAAAGGTCACATGGCGGGAGAGGGGAAACAGCACCGCGCTGGTGAGGTCTTGCGTGATTTCGTGCTCGGTGAAGGTGCGGACCAGCAGCGCCGTCAGGTCCCCCTGGGCCAGCCGATCCTGAAGATCCACCAGGACGCCTGGTCCGATCCCGAGACCCCAACGGGCGAGCAGCGGCTCCAGCCCGGTCTGTGTGTCGGGATCGATCATGAACAGCACGTGCCCGCCTTGCGCCACATAGGCGTAGATGCGGTCCTGTTCTTCCGGCGTGACGGGCCGGCGGGGACCGGCGAGCACGAGCACCGACGTGTCGGCCGGCACGGCGGTTTCCTTGAGGAGGGAGACGGTCCCGACGTCGTAACCCTGCTTGATCAAGGCTTCCTTCGCGACGGACAGGCCGTTGCGCTCCTTATCCTCCAGGCTGCGTTCGCTGTGGCCTTCGACGAACACGATGCGTTTCTTGGCGTCTTTGGAAAGGCGGATCAAGGCGCCGGTGAGCTCCACCTCCGACGGACTGTTGACGCGGATGGTCTGCCCATTGCTCTCGAAGATGGCCGTATCGGTGCGGAAGATGCCGTAGCTCTGAGCCAGCTTCGGCTGCTTCTCCGGATCGACGAACTCCACCGTAAGCTTCGTGGAAGCTTGGCGATAGCTGTCGAGCCGCTCTTTGTAAGCCTGATAGCCGGGATCCTTCTCCCGCGTGAACACCGTGATCTTGACGTCATGGGGCAGCGTGCGGAGCACACGATAGGTCTGCGGCGCCAGCGTATAGTTCTGATTCTCGGACAGGTCCCAGCGTACTGAATGGCGGGACGCCAGGAAATTCACGATGGCCAAAATAGCGACGAAGAGCACGATCATGAGCGCGCTGTTGGCGCCCATGCGAGTGGACCGCCGGCTCGAAAAGGCCTTCACCGTTTCGAAATGGAGCACGAAGAACGCCAAGAGACTCAGCAACGCCAGTCCTTCCGCCACCGTGACCGGCCAGAGGAGATCCGGCCGGAGGCTGTAGGCGATCACGCCGCCGAAGGCGAGCACGAGGCCGACGATGCCGAGCGGGAAGGTCTTGAGGCTCATTTCCAACGGGTCGAATCCACGACCCGGTGGGTCAGAAACAGCATCAGCACCAGGCTGCTCCCGAAGTACACCAGGTCGCTCGTGTCGATGAGGCCGCGCACCAGGCGGTCGTAGTGCTCCATGAAGGAGATGTAGGAGACGACGTGGCCCGCGGTGGTGTCGCCCAGCAGGGCGCCGAGGCCGGAGATCAACCAAATCGTGAGCAGGATGCCGAAGCTGACGAAGGCGGCGACGATTTGATTCTCCGTCAGCGCGGACGCGAAGACGCCCACGGCCAAAAACAGCGCGCCGAGGAGCGCCATCCCGAGATAGCCGGTCAGCACCGGATTCCAATCGAAGTCGCTGAAGAGCGCGAGCACCGCCGGGACGAGCCCGGTCAAGCCCAGCAATCCGAGAAAGACGAGGAACACGCTGACGAATTTGCCGGCCACGATTTCGTTGATCCCGATCGGCGAGGTCATCAGAAACTCGAACGTCCGCAGCTTCCGTTCTTCGGCGAAGAGCCGCATGGTCAAGATCGGCAGAATGATGAGCAGCACGAACCGCATGCTGGCGAAGAGATTGCGGAAGACGAGATCGTTCAGGTTGATCTGCGCGAGCCCGCCCTGCATCTGCATCAGTTGGATGGCCTGCGCGCCGGCAAAGACGATGTACAGGTAGGAGAGAAAGCCGAAGATCAACAGGAAGACCGCGCCCACCACGTAGACCACGGGGGACACGAAATAGCCGCGCAGCTCCTTGGCGATCATCGCCTGTACCGGCGTCATGAGGCCTCCTGCGGTCCGGGCGCCGCCGCGGCAGCCGCCTCCGGTACGCCGTTCCCCTGCGCCGGCAGGCCTTCCTCGTGCCGGGTCAGTCTCAGGAAGACGTCTTCCAGCGTCATCGAGACCGTCCGGAGCTCCAGCAAGCCCCACTGTTTCGCGACGACGAAGCAGGCGAGATCGTCGCGGAGATCCTGGCCGAGCGCGCATTCGATCACGAACGTGCCGGCGGTCTGACCCGGAAAGACGTTCAGCACCCCGGAAATGGCGGCCAGCTGCGCCTCGCAATCGGCCGGCGGCGTCTTGATCGTCAGCGAGATCTTTTCCGACTGGCGCAGCCGCGCCGACAATTGATCCGGCGTATCCTCCGCCACGATCCGGCCCCCGCTGATGATGACCACCCGCTGGCAGACGGCGGTGGCCTCCGGAAGGATGTGGGTGCTCAGGATCACCGAATGCGAGCCGGCCAGGCTCTTGATCAACTCGCGAATCTCGATGATCTGTTTGGGGTCCAACCCGACCGTCGGCTCGTCGAGAATCAGGACGGGCGGGTCGTGCAGGAGGGCCTGCGCGAGGCCCACGCGCTGGCGGTAGCCGCGGGACAGGTTGCCGATGAGACGGTGCCGGACGCTGCCTAATTCGAGCCGGGCGATCGACTGATCCATCGCCGAGGTCAGATTCCGGCCCGTCATACCGCGCAACCGGCCCACGAACGTGAGGTATTCCGTGACGGTGAATTCCTGATAGACCGGCGGCGTCTCGGGCAGGTACCCGATACGGCGCTTCACCTCCAGCGGCTGGTCGGCGCAGTCGAACCCCGCGACTCTGGCGGTGCCTTCCGTCGCCGGCATGAAGCAAGTGAGGATGCGCATGGTGGTCGTCTTCCCGGCGCCGTTCGGCCCCAGGAACGCCAACACCTCGCCCTTGGCCACGGAAAACGTCACGCGGTCGATGGCCGTATGGTGCCCATACCGCTTGGTAATGTTTTGTACTTCAATCATGAATGCAAGATCGGGGTGCTCAACCGTGGGGATTCTGGCGGTGCCCGGCGCACATCATTCTTCGCGGAAGGTGATCTTACTGAGTCCCTGGCACTCAGTCAATACACCGCCCCACCTTTACAGCGCCGTCATGACCTGCTAAGTTTCCGCGCCGTCGATCACCATCATCTCGTCCATATCTGGCCGTTGCTCGGCCATTCCCACGGAGGTTGTCATTGTGAAAGAGGTTACACGCGACGTGCTGGTGCTCAGCTTCGTGACGATGCTTGCCGCCTGTGCCGGTCCGGGAGAGACTGTGCCCCTCACGCTGGCTTTGAAACCGGCTGCGGAGCCCGCCGCCGCCTCGACCGGAGGAGTGAGCGTCGCGGTGACGCCGTTTGGCGACGACCGGTCCGATCGAACCAAGCTGGGAGTGCATCGATCCTTGTGGGGGACGACCGAGCCGCTGACCGTAAAAAACGGGTCGGTCGGTGAAGTGACGGCGAAGGCCTTCGCGGATTATCTCGTCCGCCGCGGATGGCGCGCCCGCTATGTCGCGGATCCCTCCATCACCGGAGCGGACGATGTGGTGATCTCCGGCAAGGTATTGGAATCGGCGGTCGATGCGCACGGCACGCTCGGCTCCACGGACATCGTGGCCAAGAACAAGATCGTGGTCCATGCCAAGAACCGGAGCGACGGCAGCTCGATTACCAACACGGTGAGCCACAATGGGACCTATTCGGTCTTTTGGTATGGTCCCGAGGATGCGGAAGAACTCCTGAACGAGGTGATGGAACGGAACTTCGAAAAATTCGTCAGCCAAACGCTTTTTGACGGCGGTGGGATCCGGTTCAAGTAGCCGAGTCCGCCGGCCGTCGGGAGGCCTCCCCGGCCCTGCGTCTTGCCGAGGGTTGACTCCGTCCCCTTCAACCTTATATATATCTCCACCCCGATCAGAAGCTGCCTCCTCCGTCCATTTTTGGGCTTTCCGGGTCCTGCGACCGGAGCGCTGCGCCTCCATACCGAGGTAGGGGAACGGGCTACTCCGTCGGTATTGTTGGCTACCCAGGGGCTCTCCTAGTCTGGAGCCACCTCTGGCGGGTGTACGTTCCACAGGGAGGCGGACAGATGAATGTGAACATGACACAGTCGACAGCACGCTCCATTCGGATCTTGGCGATTGCTCTGTGCGCGTCGCTGGGGGCCTGCTCCTGGATTCCCAAAGGGGAGAGCGGGTTGGATGTCGGGATCAAGGATCGTGGCATCGCGTCCTGGTACGGCGGGCAATTCCACGGGCGACTCGCCGCGAACGGGGAAATCTTCGATATGTCGGCCTTGACGGCCGCCCATCGGACATTGCCGCTCGGGACCATGGTGCGGGTCGTCAATCTGCACAACGGCAGGCATGTCCGGGTGCGGATCATCGACCGAGGGCCCTACGTCAACGGCCGGATTTTGGATCTTTCGTACGCGGCCGCGGCTCGGTTGGGGATGGTGGACGGGGGTTTGTCGGTCATCCAATTGGAGGTCATCGGCGATCATCGACTGGAGGTGCTTGTGACCGCGGAGGAATCGCGTTCCGGCCGACCCTTTTTCTTGACTGTTCAAAAGGCCGAGGCTCAGATGGCACCGACTTCCTCGTATCCCGCACTCGACCGACCCGGTTCCACCATGAGTCCGGTGCACCGGCAGCCGCCGAATGATGTCCTGTTGCAGCGGCGATGGCGCTGGGCCCCTTCCGTGTTGGCCGATGATCCATTCAATCGGGACGTGCCGACCCTCTTAGTCTAGGCTTCTCCGGCGATCCACTCGGTTGACAGTGCAGGAAGCTCTCTTCTAGACTGACGCGTCCGGATGCCGGACAACCGATTGTCCAGTTCGTGAAGGAGGAATGAGGGGGCATGGCCAAGCACAACGCGGCGGAATCCGAGGAAACCAGACTGAAAAAGAAGATTGCAGTGAAGCGGACGGAGGGCCAAGCCAGTGCCGCGCTCCGGGCGCTGATGAAGCGATTGAAGCGGGAACAGCGCAAGCGGCGCGCACTCGCCCTCCGGAAGAAACATGCGGCGGGCAGCAAGACTGACGCAGCGGCCGCGTCCGCCTGACACGCAACAGTACCACGCATCGTGTCTTTGAGAAGGTGACTATGGAACAGGAACCCAAGGATCAGAGCCCCGCCGCATCCACCGACGCTTCCGCGGGAGCCCAGCCGGCAAGCGATGAGCTGACGGACAAGGTAGCGGCCGAGATGGTCGGCGAGGCGGCAAGCGGCGAGGCGCCCGCCCAGCCCGAGTCCGAGGCGGTGGCGCTGGAAGAGGAGCAGGTCAAGGATGAAATCGACATCCAGATCGACCTGCTGAACGATCCCGACTGGGTCGTCCGCCGCGAAGCCGTCATCACGCTGGGCGAGATGGGCGACGAACGGTGCGTCGAGCCGTTGGCGAAGGCGCTGCGCGACGGAGATTGGCAGGTTCGCGAAGTCGCCATCGAGGCGCTGGGGCAGGTCGGCTCGCCGGCCGTCGAGATGCTGCTCAAGCTGCTGCGCGACTGGGACGTCCGGAAGTACGCCATTCTTGCGCTCGGCAAGATCCGCGACGAGCGGGTGCTCGATCCCTTGATGCAGCAGCTGCGGAACGACGAGTTCAAGGACGACGCCATCAACGCGCTGGTCGAGCTCGGCGAGCCGGCCGTGCCGCGGCTCATCGCCGCGCTGAAGGACAAGGATGAGAACGTGCGCAAGAGCGCCGTGCTGGCGCTGGGGCGCATCAAGAACGGCGCGGCGATCGATCCGCTGATCGAAATGCTGGGCGACAAGGATTGGTTCACCCGCTTGACCGCCGCCGCGGCGCTGGAATCCATCGGCGACGAGCGGGGCCGCGAGGCCATCAAGCCGCTGCTGAAGGATCCCGATATGGTGGTCAAAATGCGGGTGGAGCGGATTCTCGCGAAGTGGAAGAAACAGCAGCAGCCGCCGGTGTCACAGCCCGCCAATGCGTAGTGTAGTGATCTCTTGAGAGGAAGCTCGCCGCGAACGGAACGTTTCGAGTTGCGGGTTTCGAGTTTCTGGAACGGGGACCCTATTGAGTCACTTGTTCAGCAGCTGATCCAGCCGTTTTTGAATCTCGTCCAGCTTCTTCAGCGGCACGGATTTCCCCATCGCGATTTCCAACCGCACTTCCTTGAGTGAGCCGGCGAGGTCGCGCAGGGCCTGGCTGGCCTCGTCCGATTTGGCGCCTTTCGTCGCCACCTCCAGCGCATCCACCGCTTCGGCGAGTTCTTTCGCGGCGTCGCCGAAATTCCGCTCGAAGACATTGGCCTTGGCCTGTACCAGCCGGGATTTGGCGTCGACGAGCCCTTGCCGCCGGCGCAGATCCCGTTCAATCCCCATCGTCGTATCCAGTACGTTGCGGGAGAGCTCTTTGATCGATTGCTGCAGATCGGACACCGTCTGCTGCAGGGTCCCGATCGGGCGCTGCCCGAAGTAATAGCCGGAGGCAAACGAGGCGGTCAGCAACACCAGCAGGCCCAAGAATTTCAGCATCAGCGTCCTCGAGCGCCGGAGCGTGGCGCCGGCCCGGTACGTCCCAGTTGTCGCAAGAGACTGGCGGCTGCCGCGATGCGGACCGCTTCGTCGGAATCTTGTAAGCCGTGCACCAGCAAGGGAATCGCGGCGCTGGACGCTTTCCCCAAGGCTTTGGCCGCCATCAAGCGGGGCAGGGGTTGCTGGTCTTGCAGCAGAGTCTGCAGAATGGAGAGGCCTTGCTGGTCGGCGGTGGCGCTCAAGGCCTGCGCGGCCGCGCCGCGAATGGACGGGTCGGGGTTGCGCGCTAAATCGGCGGTGACCAGAACAGCCGAGCGATCGCCCAAGCGCAGCAATCCCTCGGCCGCGCTGGCGCGTACTTGTGGGTTTGGATCTCGCAGCAACGCATGCAGCAAGGGGCGGTTCTCCTGGAGGCCCAGTCGGCCGAGACTGCCCGCGGCGACGCTGCGCACCATCGCCACGTCGTCGCCGATGGCATGCGTCAGTGGTGCCACGCCGCCCGGCGCGCCGTACTCGCCCAACGCGCCGGCGGCAAAGGCTCGGACCGATGGGTCGGGATCATACACAGCTTGCGCCAGGACCGCCAGGCTGGCCGGGCGTTTCAGCCGGCCGAGCACGCCCAGCGCCGCCATACGCACTTCGGGGTCGGGCAGCGTCGCCGCGTTCGTGATGTCGATCAGCGCATCGCTCTGCCCCAGCTTGTACAGGGCCGCGTAGGCGAAGACGGCCTCCGCGCCTTCTTCCGTCCGGCCGATTTCGATCAGCCGCGGCTTGATGTCCGCCGCGTTGGCGTCGCCCAACGCGGTGATGGCGGCGATGCGCACGGTGGGCATTTCGTCGTTCATGGCCCGCCGCAGCGCGCCCGACTTGGCGGCCAGGCCGGCTTTTCCAAGGGCCTCCGCGGCCCGGGCGCGCACGAGCACCGAAGCATCCAACAGGCCGTCTTCGAGAATCGGCGCCGTGTCCGGCAGTCCGAGCTCCGCCAGCGCGGTGTAGGCGGCGATGCGGACGTGTTCTTTGGGGTCGCGCACGCGGCTGGTGATGATGCCGAGCGCAAGCGGACGCAGCAGCGACGGATCGGCTTCGCGCCCCTCCGGGGTGAGGCGCCGATAGAGCGCGAGCGCTTCGTCGGTCCGCCCGAGGTGCACGTAGCTCAACAGGGCGAGACGAAGGAAGGCCTTCGACGGAGTGGTCTCCGGGGGCAGGCTTTGGAACAGCGTGGTGACGTCCGGATAATCGCCGGCCTTGTACGCCGCGGCGGCCTTCGCTTCGATGGCGGATCGGCTGTCCGGAGCGGAGAGCACGGGGAGCGGCGCACTCACGGTGGTCCAGGCGAAGACCATGCCCAAGAGGGCGTAGCGACGGACCGACTGCAAACCCGCACTCCGGGAACCTCCGATCCGCCTTACCATGCGGACGGCGCACGGACGGTTGCCGCGCTGTACATGGTCTCGACGTATTCCTTGACCATCCGCGCCGTGCAGAATTGCGGAGGGATCGTACGGATACATTCTTTCACCATTTGGAGCCAGCCGCGGGGAATTCCATCCAGATCGCGTTGGTAATAGAGCGGCACGGCTTCCTGTTCCAGCATGCGATAGAGCTGTTCCGCTTCGTGATTGTCCTGCGTTTGGATGTCGCCGTCCACGAGCGGCTGGATCGCCCAGCCGTTCGCGCCGTTGTAGCCCTCGACCCACCAGCCGTCCAGAACGCTGAAGTGCAGCACGCCGTTGAGCGCCGCTTTCATGCCGCTCGTGCCGCTCGCTTCCAGCGGGAAGCGGGGCGTGTTGAGCCAGATGTCGACGCCTTGCACGAGGTACTTCGCCATGTGCATGTCGTAATCCTCGAGAAAGGCGACTTGCCCGCCCAGCTTGTGGTCGTGACAGAAATTCATCACCTCATGGATGAAGTACCGGCCCGGCTCGTCCGCGGGATGGGCCTTGCCGGCGAAGATCAATTGGACCGGCCGCCACTTGTCTTGCAGGATATGCTTCAGCCGCTCGAGATCGCGGAACAGCAGGGTGGCCCGTTTGTAGGTCGCGAACCGCCGGGCGAAGCCGATGGTGAGCGCTTCGGGATCCAGCAGCGTTCCGCGGGACAGCACCTGAGACGGCTGCAGATGGCCGTACATCCAGCCGGTGCGCGCCCGCTCGCGGATGAAGCCCATCAGTTTCCGCTTCATCGTTTGGCGGACCGCCCAGAGTTCCTGATCGGGGATGTCCATCACCCGCTGCCACATCGCAGGGTCGTCGCAGTGCCCGATCCAGTCCCGATTGAGCCATTTACCGTAGAGCCGATGCAGCTCCGGCGAGATCCAGGTCGGCGCATGGATGCCGTTGGTGACGCTGCGAATGGGCACCTGTTCCGTCGACAGGCCGGGCCAGAAATGCCGCCACATCTCGCGCGTCACCCGGCCATGCTCGCGGCTCACGCCGTTGACATGGGCGGAGAGGCGCATGACCAGGGCCGTCATGTTGAAGCCATGGCCGGCGGATTGGGGCGTCTCGCCGAGACGCAGAAAATCCTCGCGGGTCAGGCCGAGCTGTTCCCAGTAGCCCGCGAAGTAGCGTTCCATCAGATGATGGGGGAAGACGTCGTGCCCCGCCGGGACCGGCGTATGGGTGGTAAAGACGGTGCTCTGCCGGACGATCTCGCTCGCTTCCGCATGAGACGCGCCTTTCTGCACCAACTCGCGTATCCGTTCGAGCGTCAGGAACGCGGAATGCCCCTCGTTCGCATGCCAGACGGAGGGCGCGATGCCGAGCGCGCGGAGCATCCGGACGCCGCCGATGCCGAGCAGAATTTCCTGGCAGAGCCGCGTTTCCTGATCGCCTCCGTACAACCTCGCGGAGAGCGCCCGGTTTTCGGGCGTGTTCTCCGGCAAGTCCGTATCGATGAGATACAACGGGACCCGGCCCACCAACACCTTCCACACGGCCACGGCAATGTAGCGTCCGCCCATTTCCACTGAGAAGCGGCAGGGCTGCCCGGATGGGGTCAGCGCGGGATGGATCGGCGAGTCTTCGCGATTGAACGGCGCATAGGTCGCCTCCTGCCAACCCTCGGGGGTGATGCGTTGCCGGAAGTAGCCTTGCGGATACATGAAGCCGATCCCCACCAGCGGGACGCCGAGGTCGCTGGCCTCCTTGCAATGATCGCCGGCCAGGATGCCCAAGCCCCCGCTGTAGATCGGAATGGAGGTGTGCAGGCCGAATTCCGCCGAGAAGTAGGCGATGGTGAGGTCGGTCAGGTCGGGATGCTGGGCCTTGAACCAGCTGCGGAGATTGGAGCGATACTCATCGAACAGGCGCAGCACCGCGGAGTAGTGCCGCAGAAAGGTCGGATCTTCGCTGAGGCGTTTCAACCGCTCCGGCTGCACGTCGGTGAGCAGCTTCACCGGATTGTGGTGATTCAAGAACCACAGCGTGGGATCAATCGCCTCGAACAGCTGCCGGGCCTCCAAGGTCCAGCTCCACCAGAGATTTTGTGCCAATTCGGGAAGGCGGCTGAGGTTGGGCGGCAGATGACCGGGCGATCCATTCACAGAGACGGTGTGATCCACAAGATCTCCTTTGACGATGGTTGCGGTATGCAGGGCGGCGAGAGAATGGCGCAGTGCATGCCCTCAGGCGTGACCTGCTCTGTGCCACGAGGCCCACTGATCGGAGAATGCCACGGAGGCATAACGTTCGCCAAGAATTTTCGCAACCCGATTCAACAGCTTGGTCAGCTGCTGGAGCTCGGCCGGCGTCAAATCCTGCCGGAACCGCGGATGCAAGCCCCATCGGGTTTCCACTTCCTCGCCGGAGACGGTGGACATCAGGCTCACCAGCTTGATTTCCTGGCCGGTGGGGCCCTTCGCGGAAGCACTGTCGCCGCTCGAGGCCGTGGACGCGCCTGCGGTTGCCGGCGCCGGCGGCGCTTGGCCCTGCAGGACCGCGCTGAGGGCCGGGACAACGGCACTGGCGCACAGCGTGGCGGCGGAGCTGACCTGCGCATTGCCCGGCACGCCGAGCCGTTCGGCGACGCGGTCGCCGAAGTCCCGGAACATGTCGTTCTTCGGCTTGGAGTCTTCCGTAATCAAGAACTTGTATTTCTCGTACAGCTGCCGGCTCTCCGCGACGGCGCCGCCGATGGTGAGCACGATTTCCATTTGGTCGGCATTGTTGCCGAATGCCGGTTCCAGGACGCTCCTCAGCTGCGTGGTCACCGCGTCCTCGAGGCCGTTCATGAAGTCCATCTGATCCTTAATGGGAATATGCAGAGCCGAGAGGCGATCCGTCAGGTTGAACATGATCTTGAGAAATTCGAGATAGATGCCCCATTCGTCCTGGCGCGTGAGCTTCATCGCCTGTTCGGGCGCGTTCCGCTTCATCATCGTCACGGATTCGCCCGACACGGCGAGCAGGAGCTCGGCCAATTGCCGGAGTTGTTGCTGGTACTCGGTTTTGGCGGTGGTCATGGTGCTCAGGATGGGTCCGGCGACATACGGCCGTCATTATATACAGGTTCTCATCCAGCCTCCAAGGGGTGGCAGCGGCACCGGCCCCGGGACGGCCTGCCTTGTTCCGCCGCCGACCACCCCGGTATCATCAGGCTGGACGGTGGAGAGATGAAGGCGGCGCGCGCGGCGAATGATGACTGATCACGAATCTGCCCCAAGCGGGCCGGCGAGTGCATCGGAGCGAGCTCGGTGGTTGGCGGCGACCGATCTCCTGGCCAGGGTCTTGGACACCACGGTCCGAATTCCCGGCACGTCCCTGTACCTCGGGCTGGATCCCTTGTTAGGGTTGATCCCCGGCATCGGCGATGCCATCGCGAATTTACTCGGGACTATTATTCTGGGCATGGCGACCCGGCTCCACGTGCCGCGGATTGTGCTGGCCCGCATGAGCCTGAACCTGCTCGTCAACGGCGCGGTGGGGGCGGTGCCGATCGTCGGCGACCTCTTTTCCGTCTGGTTCCGAAGCCATGCGCGGAACGCGGCGCTGCTGCGGGACGCGGCGATGCGGCCGGAACGGGCGACGGCGAGAGACTGGGTCTACGTGGGCGGCATCGTCGGAGGAACGGTGGCGCTCTTGCTGTTGACGATTGCGGCGGTCCTGTGGATCGTCCTGCGTCTCTGGAGGTTGGCCGTCCAACTTTGAAAGGCTCCGGCCAGTATGTTATACAGCCCGGCCTCTGCTTCAACGGACGTGGGCTGATCTCTCCCGTACTCCATGGAACGACCGATCAAGACGTACGTGCTCAAGCGGTCCGAGGACGAGACCGTCCCGCGAACGCTCTCGATCGACTACGCCGCCGCGCTGAACCCGCAGCAATTGGCCGCGGTGACGGCGGGCGACGGGCCGTCGCTGGTGATCGCGGGCGCCGGCAGCGGCAAGACCCGCACGCTCGTGTACCGCGTGGCCTATCTCATCGACGCGGGCGTCGATCCGTCGAACATTCTGCTCCTCACCTTTACGCGCAAGTCGGCGCAGGAAATGCTGGAGCGGGCCGGGGACTTGATCGGCTCGCGCAGCCAGCGCGTCTACGGCGGCACGTTTCACTCGGTGGCCAATCTGCTCTTGCGACGCTACGGCCGGGCCGTCGGCATCGAACCGGGGTTCACCATTCTGGATCGGGGGGACGCGGAGGATTTGATCGCGCTGTGTCGCGCTCAGTTGGGGCTCAACGAAAAGGACAAGCGGTTCCCGCGCAAGGGCACGATCATGGAGATGATCAGCAAGAGCGAGAATACGCTGAGAAGCCTCGACGAGATCATCCTGGAGGAATTCAGCCACTTTGCCGATCATGCCGAGGATCTGGGACGGCTGCAGAAGGCCTATCAGGCGGCGAAGCGGCAAAAGCAGTTGCTGGACTACGACGATTTGCTGGTGATGCTGCGGCAGTTGCTGTTGCTCGATGAATCGGCGCGCCATGCGATCTCGCGCCAATATCGCTATATTCTCGTCGACGAATATCAGGACACGAACCGGCTGCAGGCCGAAGTGATCCGGCAATTGGCCAGCACGCATAACAACGTGATGGTGGTCGGAGACGATTCGCAGTCGATCTATGCGTTCCGTGGCGCGACGTTCAAGAACATCATGGATTTTCCCCTGCTCTTTCCCGGGACGGCGATTTACAAGCTGGAGGAGAACTACCGCAGCACGCAACCGATCCTGAATCTCGCCAACTGCATCATCGACGAAGCGGCCGAGAAATACACGAAGCGGTTGTTCACGAGGAAGATCGACGGGCCGCTGCCGGCGCTGGTGGAGGCGGCGGGTGAGAACGCGCAGTCCCGTTTCATCGCGCAAAAGATCCTCGAGCTGCGCGAGGAGGGAGTGCCGCTCGGTGAAATGGCCGTGCTGTTCCGCTCCAGCTTCCATTCGTTCGATCTCGAAATCGAGTTGTCGCGCAAAGGGCTGCCGTTCATCAAGCGGGGCGGCGTGAAATTCATCGAGACCGCCCACGTCAAGGATTTGCTGGCCCACCTGCGGGTGTTGGCCAATCCGCTCGACACGGTGAGCTGGCATCGCGTGCTCATGCTCGTCGAGGGCGTGGGCCCGAAGAAGGCGCAGGATCTGTTGGCCGCGCTGGTCAAGGCCGATCAGCCTTACGAGGTGCTGCGAGGCGTGAGCGGTCGTTCGGGGCAGGGCCTGAAGAATCTTGCCAACATGTTGGAAAGCCTCGCCGGTGCGGATCGCGCGCGGCCGGCCGAACAGGTCACTCACATCTACGAATACTATTTGCCGATTCTCAAGGAGCAGTATGACGACTATCCGAAGCGGGTGCGGGATTTGGAGCATCTGCACACGATCGCGGAAAAGTATCCCGGCGTTGAGGACTTCCTCGCCGATTTGGCGCTGGAGCCTCCCGACGGGAGCGCGATCGATGTGGAAGGGCCGGACCGCGACGATGAACGGCTGGTCCTCTCCACCATTCACTCCGCGAAGGGATTGGAGTGGCAATGTGTGTTCGTGATCTGGATCGTGGACGGCAAGTTCCCGTCGGTCTATTCGTTTATCACTGACGAAGAGCTCGAAGAAGAGCGGCGTCTGTTCTATGTGGCCGTGACGAGGGCCAAGCGGCATCTGTTCCTGACGTATCCCATCAATGTGTACGACAAAACCAGCGGCATGCTGCTGACCAAACCTTCCAGATTCCTTGATCATGTCTCCCCCGATCTCTTGGAGACCGTGGCGCTGGTCGAGGAAGGGGGGAGAGCGGACTGGGCCCCCTGGCGAAACGACTACGACTAGCACATCTTCGTTGCCTTGCAGGTGTCACATCGGCACGGGTGCCGCTCTTTCATTCTCAGTGGCTTATTTCGGGTTCCGATTCCTGCTCGCGCTCTGCCTGTGGTGTGCAGCTGAGCCGGCCATTGCGGACCCCTCGGGATCGGCTACCAGCCGCATGTGGGGACAATTGCTGGCCGAGGCGCGGCAACTGTATCTCCCCACCAAGTTTCTGGCCGCCATGCCGGCGGACTTCATCCGGTTTGAGTTCGAGGATCTCCACATCTATGCCGCTGAATATCATCCGGGCGAACATCGCTTGGTGTTGAACCGGTCGCTGTCTCTCAATGCCGCCGGCGGGACGCTTCGACCCCTTTCAAAGCTGACTCACAAAGAAGTCGAGCTGCTCTACCACGAGCTGTTCCACGCCTATATGGATTATCTCTTTACTCAGAATTCAGGCCGAGAGCCGACTCACACGGCGGGGCAGAGCCTTCTGGCTTTTGCCCGGACGCAACAAAGCTGCCGGTATGGGGAAGTGGCGATCACGCCCATCCTCCAGCGCCCACATGAGACCGAGGTGCGCTATCTGAGCGACGCCGAAAGCTGGGAAGCAGTGAACGAAACTTGGGCTGTCTTCATCGGGTGGGCGGTTTGGAATCAGCTGGAGCTGCAGCAGCAGGGGAAAGGCGCCCTCTTTGATCAGCCTGCTCGGGCGGAGCAGTGGATCGTCCGCCTTCAGCGGGCTGCGCAAACGGGAGAGTTGCGTGGGTATTATGTCCCGGAAGATCCGGATGAACGCCGCCTCGCCCAAAAGCGGTTTCTGGGCAAACCATCTCAGATCTCCTGGCTAGAAGCGCGCATTTTGATGAGAGAAGTGCTCGGTTTGCCTGAGCAATTTATTGAGAAGACGGAGCGGCGCGCCGGCTTGGCCAGACTGTTGCCGTCAATGCCGGCGTGTGAGCCGGCCGCGGCACAGTGAAAAAAATGATGGTTCGGCTCTTCCCCCCTTGACACGGCAAAACTTCATCAATAGAATCGAGCGTTTCCTAAACCAGCCTGTCCGAGCACATCAGCAAATCATCCTCTTGCCATGAGGAGGGAGAGCTGTGCGCGGAGAGGCTTACTCTTCTTTGCGGCAGACGTATCATGGCGAAGTCCGTTGGATTTGTGGGGTTCGGAGAGCGGCGACGATCACGTTGCGCGGGCAGGTACCCAAGTGGCCAAAGGGGGCAGACTGTAAATCTGCTGGCTTATGTCTTCCAAGGTTCGAATCCTTGCCTGCCCACCACACAGAGCTTGCTCGACCGCGAGCGCTTCCAATTGCGCGCGAGCGGATCAGTACCTCTAAGACATTCGTGATAAGCGTGGGCCAGCGAACTCATTTAGAAGTGAGCCGGATATATAAAGAGCGGTGAGACGGAGAATTTAGTCGAATCCCAGGCGGGCGTAGCTCAGCGGTAGAGTCCCAGCCTTCCAAGCTGGCTGTCGTGGGTTCAACTCCCACCGCCCGCTCCAAGAAGACGTGAAGCGTGATTCGTGAAGCGTGAAGCGCATGAAAGAAAGAATCCTGAAGCTAGCGAGGTGCGCTTCACGAACGACGCGAGGCGAAGCCGAGAGGCCCACGTAGCTCAGTTGGTAGAGCACGTCCTTGGTAAGGACGAGGTCACGCGTTCGATCCGCGTCGTGGGCTCCATGGAAGACAGTGATGCGTGATGAGTGATCAGCGGGCTGAAGGCAGTTGGTTCGATAACTCATCACTGGTCACTTATCACGGTTGAGGAGGCTGTATGGCGAAGGCGAAATTTGAGCGGAAGAAGCCGCACGTGAACATCGGGACGATCG
>CAZXRB010000029.1:28367-41851 GCA_964642845.1 uncultured Nitrospira sp. | reverse complement strand
CTAGGTTGCATATTTCCATTCACGCTCACTCTAGTGCTCCATACGACGACCGCCGTATACGCCCTTGATCTGCCGCTCTTCGACGCCCACATTCACTACAACCATGACGCGTGGGGAATCGGTACCTCCCAAGGCTGCGATCACGCGATTGCGCGATGCGGGCATAAAGCGGGCGCTGGTGTCGAGCTCCAGCGATGAGGGCACGCAGAAGCTTTATGCCGAGGCGCCCGATTTCATCATTCCCCGGAGCTGCGGCCTTATCGGAAGACTGGTGAAACATCCACGTGGTTTCGCGACGAGTCAGTGGTCGGATACCTCCAAGAGCGGCTGAAACGGTACCGGTACGTTGGCATCGGAGAATTTCACGTGAGCGGCATACATGCCGATCTGCCGGTCGTGCGCGGAGGTGGCGGAAGGGATCGCCTATGCGAATGGTGAGGCTCTCTTCACAGCGGCCTTTGCTACGCGGCGTTGACCGCACACAAGCTCAGGTTGCCGAACGCATGGGAACACACGCGCCAGCAGTCGCACGTCTTGAGCGCGCGTTAGCCACCGGGAAGCATTCTCTCTCCGTGGCCACCTTGCGTAAGTACGTCAAAGCGTGCGGCAAGCGCCTGGTGCTTCAAGTTGCTTGAGACGACCTCTCACTAGCCCGATATCGAGCTGTGCGATCCGAAGGGGTCTGCGGCGATCCACGGGAGTCTGGTCCGCACAGCGGCATTTGCCGCGCGTCAATGAAAGGGACTGACCGGGGCGGGACTACTTCTTTTTCTTCTCGTTATCCGAAAACAACAGCCAGCCGAGCACGACAAAGCCGATTGCGACGCCGGCAATCGCGAGCCATGTAGGCCACTTGTCCATTCTCTAAAAACCTCTCAAGCTCCCTCGTGTCTCATGAAGCGTATCTCGTATCTCGCAAGGTGCGACTTAGTCAGCCTCTCCGTCTCGCGCTTCACGCTTCACGAACGACGCGGAACGCGTAGCTGACTCTAGCGCGGCGACGACGGCCTTGTCGAGCCGTTTCACTTTGCCGTTGCCGCCGGTGACCGCGAGACGCGCCGATCCTTCGACCACGACGCGTCCACTGATCTTTTCTTTCACAACATGCGTAAACGTGAGCGCAGCGGGACTCATCTCCGAGATCACCGTGTCGATCACCAATGTCTCGCCGTATCGCGCCGGCGACCGATAATCCACCTCGGCATGGACGACCACAAAGATCGTTCCCTCGTTCATCAGCGCCGCAACGGACAGTCCCCGGTCTTCCAGATATTGCGTCCGTGCGCGCTCAAAATATTTGAGATAGTTCGCGTAATACACCACTCCGCCGCAGTCGGTGTCCTCGTAGAAGATTCTGACTTCCATCGTATCTCGTCGTTCGTGAAGCGCATCTCGCATACTTTGCGAGCCGTATCTCGTTACAATCGTTTGATGAGGTTCTCGAGCAGACGTGATTCGTGATCGAGCTTTTCCAAGACCTTGTCGTGATCCCCACCCGACAGAAAGCCAAGGTCGTGGGCCACTTCAATGTGCGTCTCAGCGCAAGACTCGAGAGCGACGTAGAGCAATTGGCGATATTCCGGATTGTGTCTTCTGTTGAATCCTTCGGCGGCATTGGAAGGAATCGATACAACGGCGCGACGCATTTGCGAGACCAGCCCGTACATTTCCTCTCTAGGAAAACCCTTCGTGAATCGATACACGTCGAGGACGATCTCTTTACCCAGCTTCCACACATCAAGCTCGGGGAAAGTTCTGATCTTCATCGCCATCTTCTCGGGTTCCCTCTCGTTTGTTGCACTTCACGCTTCACGATAGATGGAGCTTGGGAAAGTCGGGCAATGAACTTGGAGAAACGCCCGCCAGCCTGAGCACCACCTTATACAACTGCTCCACCCGTTCGGCCTTGATGGATTCGAACCCGTGGCCCAGCACGGCGTGATTGGCGGCGTCGAGCAGCGGCTTCATGGTCGGCCACTCGCGCAGAAAGGTCTGCCCCAACCCGTCGCCGAGCCCGGCGAGGGCGCGAAACTGCGCCTGCAGGGGCAGCTTGTACTTGCCGTCGAGGTCCTCGAGATAGCAACTGCGGCACGCTTCCTGGAGGGCCTGGGGGAGCTGTTCCGGCGTGACGTCCCAACTCTTGATTCGATGCGCCTTGAACAGTTGGCGCTGGGCAAACGCTTCGAGCGCCCGGAGCAACATCCTCATGGCGGCTTCAGGATCGCGCGCCTGATGAAGGCGCCGGTCGGCATGCGCGAGCAGATCCACCGCCAGCCATTCCTTCACCTCAGCGGGATCGAGGACCAGCTTTTCCAGAAACCCGGCGCTGGCTTTGATCGGCGGCAGCACGGCCTTTAACCCGGGCGGGCCGCCCCAGAGCGATGCCATCTCCAACGCCTTCACCGCCGCCTTGAGCTTGTCCCAAGCCTGGCGATAGTGGAAGCGCTCCCAGAACTCGTAGCCTTCCGCCAGATCGGCCAGCGCCCGATAGAGCGGCTTCTGGCCCCCGCTGACCCGCACTTCCGCGTCATGAAACCGGAGAGCCGCGGCGGCAAACAGTCCGCGATTGAACAGCTCGCACCCTTCACGCCGAGAGATCGCCGCCGCTTCATCCCAGGGATTGCTCTGCGTCCAGACCAACGACCGGCCCTCCAGCGCGATCGGCTCTTCGTCGTGCGCCCCGGACGAGGGCACCAGCGCGACCATTCGGGAGGACCACGGCAGCGTGGCAAGCGACAAGGCCCCCGCCATCGCGCCGGTGGCGCCGGTCACGTCCACGACCAGCTCGCCCGGCTGTAGCTCCCACGTGCGCAAGAGGTCCGGCAGCGCGCGGGCGATCGCCGGATAACAGTGGGAAAAGTCCTCCACGTCGTCGGTAACAATCCAATCCCAGCGTCGCGGCATCGGGGCGATGTGCGGTTGCACGGCTGATTCGACCATCGCCTTCGCCGACTCGGGCAAGACAAAACACAGCAGCTCGGGCTTGAGGCGATTGATGGAATACACCGCAACCGCGGCGTCACCGGTGAGCGCGAGGACCAGGGCTTTGACAGGGGAGTCGTGCGCCATCGCCGCGATGATATCACGAGCGAAGCCACGATGGTGCGGGCGCTACCGTCCCTCCCTCGCCTTTTGCTTGACCGTCCCGGGAAAGCTGCTTAGACTTCGCTCACACGGTCCCTTCTGTTTCGCACGGCTCGCGAGGCTCTCATGACATGGTGGTATTGGATGTTGCTCGGGCTGCTCTTGCTCGGCGCGGAGATGATGACGCCCGGCGGCTTCTATATCCTCTTTTTCGGTCTGTCGGCGCTCATCGTGGGCACCCTGGCCGGGCTGGGTCTGATCGAAGCCGATTGGCTGCAATGGCTGTCGTTTTCCGCCGTGGCGGTCGGCTCGCTCCTGATCTTTCGTGGACCGCTCTCGGCGTCGCTCAAAGGAACCCCGGCGGAGGCAGCCGACGTCGATTCGATGATCGGTGAAACGGCGATCCCCCTCGAACCGCTGGCGGCCGGCGCAGTCGGCAAGGCGGAGCTGCGCGGGACGACGTGGAGCGCCAAGAACGTCGGCGCGGCGCCGCTGGCCAAGGGGCAACGAGGGCGCGTGACGCGGGTCGACGGCTTGACACTCTGGGTGACGGCGGATTGACGGTCTCACACACAGGATGACTCTTCGATGGAGGAGGTCGGCATGACAGGCGGATTTCTCGTGGTGCTGTTTCTCGCCTTGTTGGTGCTGTACATCATCGCCAAAACGGCGGTGGTCGTTCCCCAGCAGAGCGCCTATGTGGTGGAGCGCCTGGGCAAATACTCCGCGACCCTGGACGCCGGTTTCCACATTCTGCTGCCGTTCATCGACACCATCCGCTACAAGCACTCGCTCAAGGAAACGGCCGTCGACATTCCCGAGCAGGTCTGCATCACGCGCGATAATGTGCAGGTCTCGGTGGACGGCGTCCTTTACCTCAAGGTGCTGAACCCCCAACGCGCCTCCTATGGCATCAGCGACTATCACTTCGCCCTGAGCCAGCTCGCCCAGACGACGCTGCGCAGCGAGATCGGCAAGATCGAGCTGGACCGGACGTTTGAAGAGCGGACCAACATCAATATCCAAGTGGTCAACGAGCTCGACAAGGCCTCGGAGCCCTGGGGCGTGAAGGTGCTGCGGTACGAAATCAAGAACATCACGCCGCCGAAAGACGTCCTCAACGCGATGGAAAAACAGATGCGGGCCGAGCGTGAAAAGCGGGCGCTCATCCTGACGTCGGAAGGCGAACGGGACGCCGCGATCAACCAGGCGGAGGGCGAAAAGCAACAGGTGATCAAGGCCTCGGAAGCCAAGAAGCAGCAGCAGATCAACGAAGCCGAGGGCGCGGCCGCCGCCATCCTCGCCATCGCCCAGGCCACGGCGGAGGGGCTGCGCAAAGTGGCGGAGACCATTCAGGTGCCCGGCGGCCACGAAGCGGTGCAGTTGCGCGTGGCCGAGCAATACATCGGCAAGTTCGGGGAGCTGGCCAAGGCGAGCAATACGCTGGTGCTTCCCGCCAGCGTGTCCGACGTGGGTTCGATGATCGCCCTCGCCATGAACGCCATCCGGCAAACCGGTCCGCTGCCGCCCGCGAAGTCGTGATCGCGCCGCCCTTTGACAGGCGCCGGAGGCTCGCCTAGAATCGCGCCACTATGAGAGAGACGGTGCTCAAGGCGTTCGCGGACAGCGCCCGCGTCAAAGAACAGTTCGCGCGGGACCACGCCGACCGGATCGTGCTGGTCGCCCGGTTGATCGCCACGGCGTTCGGGGACGGGCGCAAAGTGCTGCTGTTCGGCAACGGCGGCAGCGCGACGGACGCCGCTCACATCGCGGCCGAGTTCGTCGGGCGGTACAAGCGTGAACGCCGGCCCCTGCCCGCCATTGCGCTGGCCACCGACATCGCCGCCATCACCTGCATCGCGAACGACTACGGCTACGATGAGCTCTTCGCCCGCCAACTCCGCGCCCACGGCGCGAAGGGCGACATCGCCATCGCGATCAGCACGAGCGGGAACTCGCCCAACGTGTTGAAAGGCGCCGAGGCCGCGCGGGAGTGCGGACTGATCACCGTCGGCTGGACGGGCGGCACCGGCGGCAAATTGGCCGCGCTGGTCGATCATCCCTTCATCGTGCCCTCCACCGTGACGGCGCGGATTCAGGAAAGCCATATCACGCTCGGCCACGTGCTGTGCGAGCTGGCAGAGGAACACCTCCTTGGCCGCGCGTCCTAAGCGGACTCCTCCGCAGCCGCCCGGCCGTGCGCTGGTCGCGCCGATCAACGTCTCGGAGCTCAAGACCTATCCTCTCAAAAAGCGCCATAGCAAAGTGCGGGTGTCCGACTTTGCCGCACCCTGGCGGCCGGGCGGCTCGTTCGCCAAGTTCTACGCGACGCTCCCGGACATTCTGGCCGTCAAAACGCTCCGCGCGGTGGCGCGCGCCGTCGCCGACGCCCATCGCCGTCGCCGGCCCGTCATCATGGGCATCGGCGCCCATGTCATCAAAGTGGGCTTGGCGCCGATCGTGACGAATCTGATGGAGCGGGGCATTGTCACGGCCGTGGCGATGAACGGCGCCGGCATCATCCATGATTTTGAGTTGGCCCTCATGGGCCATACGTCCGAGGAAGTCGATGCGGAGATTGACGACGGCCGTTTCGGCATGGCGGAAGAGACCGGCCGCATGCTGAACGAAGCGATCAGCCGCGGTGCCGCCGATGGGCAGGGATTGGGCGAAGCGGTGGGGCACTACATCAACCGGTATACAGGGCAGTTCCCCCATCGGGCGACGAGCATTCTGGCGGTCGGCGCGCGCCTGAGCGTGCCGGTGACCGTCCATGTCGCGCTCGGCACCGATATCATCCACATGCATCCCTCCGCCGACGGCGCGGCGATCGGCGCCGCGTCGCTGCTCGATTTTCGCCGCCTGGCGGCGGTGGTCGCCGGCATGGAGGGCGGGGTCTATTTGAACGTGGGATCGGCCGTCGTGCTGCCGGAAGTTTTTCTCAAGACCGTCTCGCTCGGTCGCAATCTGGGGCACCCACTCGCCAACATCACGACCGTCAACATGGATTTTCTCTCCCACTACCGCCCGCAGACCAACGTCGTGCGGCGGCCGACCCAAAAAGGCGGCCGGGGGTACTCGCTCACCGGCCATCACGAGATCATGGTGCCCCTCCTGGCCGCCGCCGTGACGGAGGAACTGGGCCGATGATGATTCCCCATACCGTCGAGACGTTGCAGGAACGCTGGCGGGAGCTGAATGAGCGGTTCTTCGCGGGCCGGCTGCCGCCCATCCGCATCGTGTGGAGCCGCAGGCTGACGGCGTCGGTCGGCATGTTCGTCAGCCGCGGGGGGCCGCGGAGCGGCGGCGGGTACGACAGCCGCCAGCGCGAGATCCGGCTCTCGCGCCCGCTGCTGGAGCGCCTGTCGGCCCGCACGCCCTACGCCGAACAGGAGTTGTACAACACGTTGGCGCACGAAATGATCCATCAATGGCAGTTCGACGTGCTGCGGCGCCGGCCGAATCATGGCGTGGATTTTCTGCGCAAGATGGTGGAGATGAACCGCTCCGGCCTTGTCTCCATCACCACCTACCATTCGCTGCACAAGGAAGTGCAGGCGCTCGCCCGCTTTGCATGGCGCTGCACGGCCTGCGGCCGGGTATATCGTCGCCAACGCAAGACCATCGAGCCGACACGCCACCATTGCGGGGCCTGTCGCGGCTCCTTGCAGGAGCTGCCGCCGCTCACCTCTCCGCTCACACGGGCCTGCCCCAGCCGCGCCGGTGCCCCGGGACCGCGGCGCGAACCGCGCCCGCTCCAACTCCACCTCAGCTGGCGCAATTGAATCGAGGAACCGCGGGACGGCTGCGTCTTTTACGCGGCTTGCGGAGGGATGGCCGTTTGCGGGCCGGGCTCGCGGCGCAAGCGGTCCAGCGCATCGCGCACGCGCCCGGCCTCCGCGCGAAGCGCGCGCAGCTCCTGCTGCACCTTCGAGCCGTCCTGCACGTCGCCGAAGCGGCGGACGCGCTCGCACGCCGCGGCAAGCCCGAGTGCGCCGACGTGACTGGCGCCGCCTTTCATCCGATGGGCGACTCGGCTCACTTCGTGAAACGCGCCGCCAGTTGCCGCCTGCTCCATGGCATCGAGGGAACGGGAAAGATCCCCGAGGAAGTGGTCCACGACCATCTGGAGAAAATCCGGCGCTTCGTCGCCGGCGAGCTCGCGCAGGCCGGCAAAGATCAGCGGATCGATCGCCGTGTGCTCCGCTCCAGGGTGCTCGGCGCGCGCGGCCGGAACCCGCCGCTCCAGGACGGCGGCCAACAGACCCAGCGTGGCGGGCTTGGCGACGTAGTCATCCATGCCGGCGGCCAGACAGCGGTCGCGGTCGCCTTCCATCGCATTCGCCGTCATGGCAATGATGGGCACCCGGGGAGCGGTCATCGGTAATCGGCCATCGGGCAATGGTGCATCTCCGGACGAATGACCAGTGACCAGTGACGATTGACGGGCTTCCTGTTCCCGAATGCGCCGCGTCGCTTCGAAGCCGTCCATCTCGGGCATTTGGCAATCCATGAAAATGGCGTCATACGCAGTTCGGCTCGCCGCCTCGACGGCGGCCGCGCCGTTTGCGACGACGTCCACACGATAACCGAGTCGCTCGAACAGACGCACGGCGACTTTCTGATTCACGACATTGTCTTCGGCCAGCAGAACGCGGAGGTGCCGGTTCGCCTGCGCCTCCGCCACGGTATGGCGGGTCACCAGCGGAGCCCGGCAGGCCGGGTCCGTGGCCGGCGAGCGCGGATCCGCGCTTCCTCCCTCAAGGGCGGCCACGAGGGCCTCGTAGAGCTGCGATTCCCTGATCGGTTTGGTGAGATACGCGGCGAGCCCGGCATCGCGCGCGGCCTTGGCGGCGCCGCGCCGGCCCAGCGAGGTCAGCAGGACCAGCGGCACGGCCCCCCATCCCGCTCGATTCTTGAGCGCCCGCGCCAGCTCGAAACCGTCGACCGTGTCCAGATCCCCGTCGAGCAGCGCCAGATCGAACGGAGGCGGACCGTCCTGCCGGGCGAGCCATTCCCACAGAGCCGGTGCACCGTCGATCATCGTGGGCTGCATTCCCCATTTCGTCGTGAGTGATTCCAGGATGGTACGGTTGATGGCCTTGTCGTCCACGATCAGCACCCGCAGGCCACGCAAGCGCTCACGCCGAGGTTCGGGGACTGCCGACGCGGTGGGGTCTTTGCGAAGGCGCACGGTGAACCAGAAGCAGCTGCCTTGGCCGACTCGACTCTCCAATCCGATCGCACCGCCCATCAGTTCGACGAGGCGTTTAGAGATCGCGAGACCGAGGCCCGTGCCGCCGTATTTGCGCGTCGTCGACCCGTCGGCCTGACTGAACGACTGAAACAATCGCGCCTGCGCCTCGTCGGGGATGCCGATGCCGGTATCCGTGACCGCCACGCGGATGAGAGCCTCTTCGGCCGATTGCTCGTCGACGGTCACCCGGACCACGATGTCGCCTCGCTCCGTGAATTTGATGGCGTTGCCGACGAGATTCATCAGCACCTGCCGGACCCGGCCCGGGTCGCCCACCAGCCCGCGCGGCACGTCGGCGTGAAAAAGACAGGCCAAGTTCAGGCCTTTGGAGGAGGCCCGTTCGGCCACGAGCTCGAGCGAGTCCTCGATGGCGGTCCGCGGGTCGAAGGGAATCAGCTCCAGGCTGAGTTTGCCGGCCTCGATCTTGGAAAAATCCAGAATGTCGTTGATGAGCATCAGCAGATGATCGCCGCAATGGCGGACCGTTTCGGCGAACTCCCGCTGCTCCGGCGTCAAGTCGGTGTCCAGGAGCAGCCCCGTCATGCCGATGATGCCGTTCATCGGCGTGCGGATTTCATGGCTCATGGTGGCGAGGAACGACGACTTGGCTTCCGTCGCCGCCCGGGCCTGCGCCAAGGCCGCGTCCAAATCGCGGTTGCTCTGCTCCAATTGCTGGGCGTAAGAGGTCAACGATCGTTCCGCTTCCTTGCGCGGCGTGATGTCCCGGATGAAGGCGCTGAAACTCAGGCCCTGATCGCTCCGTAACGGTGCAATGGCCAGCTCGACGGGAAATTCGCTGCCGTCCCGACGGAGCGCGATGGTTTCGATCAGCCTATTGAGGACGGGCGCGCGTCCCGTCGCCAGGAAGCGCGCGAGGCCGTCCCGATGCGCCCGGCGGTGGACCGGCGGAATGATGGTCTCGGCGAGGTCCCGCCCGATAGCTTCGTGCTGCAGCCAGCCGAACATCGTCTCGGCCTGCGCATTCCATTCCGTGATCGTGCCGTGGGCGTCGATCGCGATGACGGCGTCGAGAGCGGTATCGATAATCTGCCTGGTTCGCGCCTCGTGTTCGCGCAGGGCCGCCTCGACCTCGGTGCGCTCGATGAACAGTCCGACTTGGCTGCCGATGATGCCGAGCGCGCGCAGGAGATCCTGATCGGGGGGCTGCGCCTCGCGGCTGAAGAACTCCATGACCCCGTAGACGTTGGCCCGCAGCCAAATAGGAAACGCACACGCCGTGTGCAGATCGCTTTCGGGCAGCGGGACCGGAGACATGCCCTCGGCGTCATTCTTGAGATTCGGCAGCCAGAGGGGCTCGCCGCGCGACCAGCAGCGGCCCGGCAGACCGGCTCCCGAGGGACAGGCGGCGCCGGAACCGGACTCCGCCGTTTTGCCGGGGGAGCAGGCGCTCCACCATGTGTGGACGCAGACGAGCATGCGATCCTCGTCGCGCACCCGCCACAAACGGCCGGCGTGCCATTCGAGCACCGTGGTCACCACCCGCACCAGCTCCGGCAGGGCCTCCTGCACGGAACTGGATCCGGCCAGCACTTTGGCGACCGCATGTTGCAAAGCCTGCCGGCGTTCACTGCGGCGCTGCTCCGTGATATCGCGGAACACGCCCAGCACCGCCGGACAATCCTGGGTCTCATCCGCCAGCCGAACAGCGTTCATCTCGATCCAGACGACGGCCCCGGACAGGCCGATCAACCGGCCTTTGGTCACGACGCCGCGACCGTCCAAGGCCGCGTGATGGCTCCGCTCGAAGCCGGGGCGATCGTCGGGATGGATGAATGCCGCCACATCCTTCCCCAGGACCTCCTCGGAAAAGGCGGCTGCGAACAGGGCGCGTCCGGCCGGATTGATGTGGACGATCCGCCGCGCCGTATCGAGCACCAGCACGCCCTCCGGGTCCACCTCCAAGATGGCATGCAGCCAGCGTTCGCTGTCCCGCATGGCCTGCCGCTGCGCGTCAGCCTGCATGCGTTCCCGATGGGCCGTCCGTGTGGCGATGAACAACAGAGCGATGAGCGGACCGGCGGCCAGGAGAGCCGCCGCGGACAGGCCGAGGGCCAGATCGCTCCCCAATGCCTCGATGGTGTCTCCCGAGGCGGCGAGAAGCCGCCGGGCCACGCTCGCAAGACCGATCCATCCGACGCAGAGGGTAAGGACGGTGGTCAGGGCGATCCACCCCAGCTGCCGTGGGGCGGCCCGGTTGTCTCCATCCTGTTGCATAGGCGGTCTTTTCCTTCGAACAGACCTCGGGGCAGACCTCGCCCGAGGACTCCTGGCGTCTCTATCGGTCCCTTCATTTCTCGACTTGACTCAACGGGCGCGCCGGCTCTTTCCCTTCCGGGACTTGGCCAGGTATGATGCCCATCATGAGCGGCAAGGTCCTGCCCCTGGCGCAAGTGGTCCCTGAGATCGAGCGGGCCCGGGCACAGGGAAAGCGCATCGTGTTCACCAACGGCTGCTTCGATCTGCTGCACATCGGCCACACCCGTTACCTCCAAGATGCCAAGGCGCTGGGTGATGTCCTGGTGGTGGGAGTGAACTCCGACAGCTCTGTGCGCAGTTTGGAAAAGGCGCCCGATCGGCCCATCGTGCCGGACGTGCAGCGGGCCGAAGTCGTAGCCGCGCTCGGCTGCGTCGATTACGTCGTCATCTTTGCGGACCCGGATCCCGGCCGCCTCATCGCCGCCATCCAACCGGACGTCCTCGTCAAGGGGGGGGATTGGCCGCTGGACAAAATCGTCGGCCGCGACGTCGTGCAACAGCGGGGGGGCGACGTCCGGACCATCCCGCTTGTGCCCGGTCTGTCCACCACCGCGTTGCTTCAGCGTATCCGCTCAACCGCGACGTGATCCGTGTCTGACTGGCCCGCCCTCTCCATGCCCTGGCTCACGGCCTTGCGCACGACCCTATGCGATGAGGAGGCACACGCATGCCTCGTGGGGATGCAACCCTCCACGGCCGCCTGCGCCCTCAGCCTCCTGGTGCAAGAAAAGCCGCCGGCTTCCGACCGGCCGCGCACCGGGGTAGTGATCACCGCGTCCGATGACGCCGCGGAACGGCTGTCTCACGATCTCCGGTTCTTTCATGAGCTGCTGGGCCGCCCGGCCGAGGCGGTGGCCTGGTTTCCGGAATGGGAAACGCTGCCGTACGAACCGACCGCGCCGCACGTCGGTCTGGTGGCCCGCCGGATGGGCGCGCTCCACCGGCTGCGCACGGAGCCGCCGCGGTTCCTCGTGACTTCCGTGGCCGCGGCGATGCACCGGCTGATGCCGCCCAAGACATTTGACCAGGCCGTGCTGCGGCTCGCCGCCGGCGCGACGATCGAGCGCGAGCCGCTCACGAGCGGCCTCCTCCGCCTGGGCTACCGGCGTGTGTCGGTCGTGGAGATTCCCGGCGAGTTCAGCATCCGCGGCGGCATCGTGGACATCTTTTCGACCGTCTACGCCGATCCGCTCCGCGTGGAATTCCTGGGCGATACCGTGGAGTCGGTCCGCCTGTTCGATCCGGCGACGCAGACCTCCGTCAAGAAACTGGCGGAGGGGCTGGTGCTCCCCGCGCGCGAATACCTCCGTCCCCCCGATGCCTCGGATGCGCTCGCGCCGATCCCGCCCGACGCAGAATGGCGCGCTCCGGATCTGTTCCCGGAGATGGCCACCCTGTTCGACTATCTCACCGACCCGCCCTGTGTGGTGCTCGATCGGCCGGCGGTGCTCAAAGAGCGTTGTGAAGGGAACTGGCGTCGGATCGAGGACGGCTATCTGCGCCACGTCGACCGCGAAGCGGACCGTCCCTATCCCTCTCCCGAACGGTTGTTTCTGACGTGGCCGGAGCTGGAGGCGGCGACGGCGGGCTGGCCGAAGCTGGCGCTCGAGCCGCTGACCGCCCCGGATGATACCTGGTCGCCCGTGGTGTCCTTTCCCACCCAGGCGCCGGCGACGGTCGGCCTCGGTGTCCGGGGCACGCCGTTTACCCAGACGCTGAGCACGCTGGCGCGTCTCCGTGAGGACCATCGGGTGGTGCTCGTTGCGCGCAGCCGCGGGCAGGTCGAGCGGCTGTTGGCCCTGTTGCGCGAACATGACCAGCCGGCGGAGGAATGGCACGCGGCGGCCTGGTCGCGGCGGACCGCCGGGAAGGCCCCCTTCTACGTCGTACAAGGCGAGCTCTCGGGCGGCTTCCTCTCCGGTGATCTGCGGCTGGCCCTGTTGACCGAGGAGGAGCTGTTCGCCAAAGGCGTGCGCCACCGGCCGCACGCGAAGAGCAAGGCCGCGACGTTCCTCTCCTCCCTCGAGGATCTCAACGTCGGCGACTACGTCGTGCACGTGCAACACGGCATCGCCAAATACCGCGGCCTCAAACGCCTGTCGGTTCAGGACTTCGAGAGCGATTTTCTCATTCTCGAGTTTGCCGGCGGGGATATGCTCTACGTCCCGCTCGACCGGCTGAATCAAGTCCAGCGCTACAGCGGCGCGGAAGGCCATGTGCCGCGGCTCGACCGCCTCGGCGGCACGAGCTGGGCCAAGACGACGGCACGGATCAAGAAGGACATCGAAGAAATGGCGCAGGAGCTCATCGAGCTCTACGCGAACCGGGAGCTGGTGCATCGCCAGGCCTACGGGACGGGCAGCACGCTCTATCACGAGTTCGAAGCGGCCTTCGAATACGAAGAGACGCCGGATCAGTTGAAAGCCATCGACGACATCGTCCGCGACATGGAATCGACGAAACCGATGGACCGGCTGGTGTGCGGCGACGTCGGCTATGGCAAGACCGAGGTCGCCATGCGGGCGGCGTTCAAAGCGGTCGAACACGGCCGCCAGGTCGCCGTGCTGGCCCCGACCACCCTGCTGGCCCATCAGCATTACGATAATTTTGCCGAACGCTTCGCGCCGTTTCCCACCCGCGTGGCGCTGCTGTCGCGGTTCCAGTCGCCGAAAGACACGAAGGCCATTTTGAAGGACGTGGCCAACGGCACGATCGACGTCGTCATCGGCACCCACCGCCTCCTGCAAAAGGACGTGACGTTCCGCGACCTCGGGCTCGTCATCATCGACGAAGAGCAATGGTTCGGCGTGAAGCATAAGGAACGGCTCAAGCAGCTGCGCACGCAGGTGGACGTGCTCACGCTGAC
>CAZXRB010000029.1:0-28357 GCA_964642845.1 uncultured Nitrospira sp. | reverse complement strand
GATCCCGCGCACGCTCCAAATGGCCATGTCGAGCGTGCGCGATCTCTCGATCATCGACACGCCGCCGGCCGGCCGCCTGGCGATCAAAACGGAGGTGGTGCGCTTCAGCGACAAGATCGTGCGCGACGCCATCCTCCGCGAACTGGGTCGCGGCGGGCAGGTCTACTTCGTCCACAACCGCGTGGAGACGATGGAGCGCATCGGCGCCTGGCTCCGCCAGCTGGTCCCCGAAGCGCGCATGGTCATGGCGCACGGCCAGATGGACGCGAAGCCGCTCGAAGCGGTCATGCTGAAGTTCGTCAAACGTGACGCCGACGTGCTGATCGCCTCCGCCATCATTCAGTCGGGCCTGGATGTGCCGAGCGCGAACACCATCATCGTGAACCGCGCCGATACCTTCGGCCTGGCGCAGCTCTATCAGCTGCGGGGACGCGTCGGTCGCGGCGGGGAACAAGCCTTCGCCTACTTCCTGATCCCCGACGAAGGCACGTTGACCGGCGACGCGCAGAAGCGCCTCATGGCCATTCAGCAATTCACGGAGCTCGGCTCCGGTTTCCGCGTCGCCGCGGCGGATCTCGAAATCCGCGGGGCGGGCAATCTGCTGGGCAAGCAGCAGTCCGGCCACATCGCCGCGATCGGGCTGGATCTCTATCTGCAAATGGTGGAACAGGCGGTCCAGCGCCTCAAGGGCCATGTGATCGAAGAAGAGCCCGATCCCACGCTGCAACTCCCCGTGTCGGCCTTCCTGCCGGAGGAATATGTCGCCGATCCCCATCAACGGCTGTCGCTCTACAAGCGGCTCACCGCCTGCGGGCAAGTGGGCGACCTCGCCCTGTTGCACGGCGAGGTCCAGGACCGCTACGGCGTGCCGCCGGAGCCGGTCGAGCGGCTCTTCGAGGTGATGCAGCTGCGGATCCACGCGAAGCGGCTCAAGCTGGCCTCCATCGAGGTGCACGATCACACGATCACCGTGGCGCTCAGCCCCAAGGCGGCGGTACAAGACACGGCCGTCCACCGGTTGATGGACCGGCTGAAGAAGCGGCTGCGCTTCGTGAGTCCGCTGTCGTTCGAGATTCACATGCCGCACGACGACTGGCCGGCCGTCTTTTCGGAACTCAACACAACCTTGCAAACCCTCGCCCTCTGTGATACCAACACGCTTGGAAAGGATGCGACAACCCGCTGATCGGACCCCGCATGCACATTCGCTCATGACAGCCTCTCGGTGCCACGCCGCCGGTCGTTTCTTTCTCCAGTTTGCATTGGCCGCCGTCCTGATGGGGCTCGGCTTGAGCTGCGCGCCGCAGCAGGAGGAGCCCGTCCTTGCCCTGGTGAACGGCCGCGCCATCACCCAAATGGAGTTTGACGCGCGCTGGAACGAACTGTCGGAAGCCACCCGCGCCCGCTACGAGAAGGACGGCGGCAAGCGGCGCTTCTTGGACGAGCTCATCACGCGCGAGCTGTTGATGCAGGAAGCCCGCCGACTGGGATTGGATCAGAGCGACGCCATTCGCGACAAGGCGCAGCGCTACAAGGAACAGCTCATTCTCGACGAGTTGTTGAAGGACCGCCTCAAGGCCAAGGTGGAGCTCACGCAGGCGGAACTGGACGCCTACTACGAGAAGCACGCGCACGAACTGCTCGCGCCGTTGAAAGTCCAGGTATTCTTGATGTTGCTGCCGAATTTCCCCGCCGCCAAGGATCTCGAGACGCAGGTCAACAAGGGCGGAGACTTTGCCAAATTCGCTCAGCGCTACTCCATCGACATGAAGAGCAAAGCCAAGGGCGGCGATCTCGGTCCCTACCGGAAGGACCTCGTGCCCCCCGAAGTGGACGCCGTCATCCATCAGTTGAAGCCCGGCATGGTCAGCGCGCCGATCAAGACCGACGCCGGCTACTATCTCGTCATGATCACCCCGCTGGACAAGGAAACCATCCAAGCGGACCTGGCGACGCGCGAACGGTTGCGGCAGGAGCTGCTCGCGGACAAACGCCGCAAGCGGTTCGAAGAGGTCATCGCCGACATCCGCGCCAACGCCAGCGTGCGCCTCGCCGACGCCTCGCGCTACCTCACGGACAGCACGGCGACCCGCTAGCCCGTCCCCCTGCTCAGCGGTTTCGGCCCGCCAACGTTCCCGCTGTTCCGCCGGCGGAGATCGGGCTGCGCGTGCGCCCCGCTCTGCCACTGACCGAACGTTTCGTGTACAATGAGGGCCTTCTCGTGTTTTCGCTGCAAACATCATCGGTGTGATACCCGTGACGACGTCCCGCTCCAGGCGCCGAGGAGTCTGGTTGTGCGCCATGTACTTTCTGCTGGGGTGGTCCAGCGTGACGCCGGTCTGGCCGGCTGCCGCCGCCCACCTGGAGGATCGTATCGTGGCCGTCGTTAATTCCGATTTGATCATGCTGTCGGACGTGAAGCGCGAACTGGAGCCCGAGCAGGAGCGCATCAAGCGGAACCATCGGGGGGACGAGCTGGCGCAGCGCCTGAAAATGGCGGAGTACATGGCGCTCACCAAGATGATCGAACGCCGGCTGCAATTGCAGGAAGCGAAGGCGCGGGGTGTGGAGGTGTCCGATCAGGAGGTCAAGCAGGCGATCGAACAGATGAAGCGACAGGGCGAGAAGATCAATGAGGCGGACCCGATCACGGCCCGGAACATCCGCGATCAGCTGACGCTGCTGAAGGTGGTGGACCGCGAAGTGCGCAGCGGCGTGATGGTGGGAGAGAACGAGATGAAGCGGTATTACCAGGAACACCGCGATCGCTTCGCGCTTCCCGAGGAATACACGCTGAGCCAAATTCTCATCCAGCCCCGCTCGCCCGATGACCAGGCCGAGGCCTTGGCCAAGGCCCGCCGCGTCCTGGAGGAGTTGAAACGAGGCGAGCGGTTCGAGGACCTCGCGCTCCAATATTCCGACGGCCCCAACGCCTCGCGCGGCGGGCGCCTCGGCCTGGTACGACAGGGCGAATTGCTGCCGGCGATCGAACGCGCGATCGCGCCATTGGTGCCGGGCGGGATCTCGGACATTATCGAGACCCCGGAGGGATTTCATATCATTCGCGTCGAGGACAAAAAACCGAAGCAGTTCCGCCCGTTCGAGGAAGTGAAGTTCGAAATTCAAGCGTTGGTCTTCCAGCAAAAGAGCGAGGACGTCTTCCAGTCCTGGCTGGTCGATCTGAAAAACAAGGCCTACATCGAGATCAAGTTCTAGCCAGATCCCGCAACGCGCCCCACAGTTGATCCCGCCCGTCCCCCGTGGTCGCCGAATAGGGAATCAGCATTTCGCCCTCCATCAGACCGAGTTGCCGATGCGCGTCCCTCAACACCCGCACCCGTTCGGCGGATTTGAGCTTATCGGCTTTCGTCGCCACCACCAGCGGCGCATGCCCGATGGACCGGAGCCAGGCGAGCGTCCGGCGATCCAGCTCCGTCACCACCCGGCTTTCGACCAGGAGCACGACGCCTGACAAAGACGGGCGCCGACTGAGATAGGCGTCCATCAGCGGCGCCCACTGCGCCCGCTCGGATTTCGACACCTTGGCGAATCCATATCCGGGCAGATCGGCCAGATAGAACGTCTCCAAGCCGGGATCGTTGGTGGAGACGCGAAACAGGTTGACCGCCCGCGTTTTGCCGGGCGTCCGGCTGACTTTGGCCAACCCGCGCCGCTGAAGCAGCGAATTGATCAGCGACGATTTGCCGACATTGGAGCGGCCCACGAAGGCGATCTCCGGCAGCTCGCCGGCTGGAAACTGTTCTGGCTGTAGACAACTTCTGATAAACTCGGCCGCGAGGATCTTCATGCTTTGGTCTCCGGCGAAGGGCCGACGCCCCCGCACCCCGCGCCTGTCATACGCATCGCTCCATGCCTAAGTCAACCAGACGACGGACATCGGCCCGAATCCTCGTGTGGGGGGCGGGGCTCATCGGTATCCCGCTGGGCATGCTGGGATTCGTCTGGCTGATGACGTTGCCGGATGTCGGGACGCTGGCGACCTCCAATCCCTCCACCACGGCACTGATGGAGCGCCGGCTCGCCCAGGCCAAGGCGCACGGGCGCCCGCTCGCGCGCCAGTGGACCTGGGTGCCGCTGTCCCGCATCTCCCCGCACCTGCAGCGAGCGGTCGTGGCCGCCGAGGACGCCTCATTCTTCATCCACGAAGGATTCGATTGGGAAGGCATCAGGGACGCGGCGCTGCACAACCTGGAAGCCGGCGAATTGAAGCGAGGCGGGAGCACCATCACCCAGCAGCTGGCCAAGAACCTCTATCTGTCGTCGGAACGCTCGCTGTTGCGCAAAGCCCGCGAAGCGTTGATCACCCGCTCCCTCGAACATCGGCTGACGAAGGAGCGCATTCTGGAGTTGTACTTGAACGTGGCGGAATGGGGCCGCGGCGTATACGGCGCGGAAGCGGCCGCGCGGCATCACTTCGGCAAATCCGCCGCGGAACTCACCGCCGATGAGGCCGCCTGGCTTGCCGCCATGCTGCCCTCGCCCCAGCGTTACGATCCGCTGCGCAAGACGGCCGTGCTCGCCCGCCGTCACCAGCGCATTCTCCGCTGGATGCAGAAAGTCCCGGCCGCCGTCCAACTCCGCGCGTCGTGACCCCTCAACGCTCCGTATCCCCGACTTCCGACAGGTCCCGCTCGCCGAAGATCGCCGACTCATGCGTGTAGTGCTTGAACTCGAGTAGATTGTGGGAGGGATCTTCCAAAAAGAACGTGCGATGCTCGATGCGGGTGCCGGGAAACCGGATGCGGGGCTGCTGGTAGAACGTCAACCCCTTTGCTTTTGCCCGATCGGCCAGCGCTTGCCAGTCGGCGAGCGACGAAAAGATCAGCCCGAAGTGACGGGGATAGATCCCTCGTTGCTCCCGTCGCGTTTCAGCGACGTGCGCCACCAACTGATGGCCGGCGAGTCCCAGCGTGAGCGCGCGGTCGGATTCACGGCCCAGCGTGCAGCCGAGCCCCTCCACATAGAAGCGCTTGGCCGTGTCGATATCATGGACGGGAAAAGCCAAATGAAAGATACTGCCGCTCATCGCCATTGTCCCTTCACCACCGGTTGACCGCGCCCGTCCCACCAGCCGGCCGCCATGCGGGGGGTGACGTGTGTAATGGCGAACCGCCCGCCAGGCGCCACCACGAGCGCGCCCGCCCTGCCATCGATGCGCGCGACCAGCCTGCCCAACACCCGGCGCGCCGCCGCACCAGGCGGTGCCCCCCGTGCGACCTCGTCGCAAATGGATTTCGCGACAGCCAGCCGAATGATGCCCTCTCCGAGGCCCGTCATGGACACCGCCCCACATTCATTATCAGCATACACCCCGCTGCCGATCAGCGGCGTGTCGCCGACGCGGCCGGGCACCATCAGATCGATGCCGCCGGTGGAGGCGCCGGCGGCCAGGGTCCCGGCACGGTCCCGCGCGACCGCCCCGACTGTTTCCTTCCCATGCCGCTCCCCCGTCGCCAGCCCGCCGCGGACCATCGCGCGGTACAGGCGCAATGTGCGGCGTTGAAGAAGAGCGGTCATGCTGGTCCGCCGCGGGGGGGATGATGCGCGACGTTGTCGCTCCAGTTTGAAATGGCGGGCGAACGCGGTGGCCGGTGGACCGACCAACAACACATGGTCGGTTTCCTCCATGACCAGCCGCGCAGCCGTGATGGGATGCACGATGCCTTCGATGGACGCGACTGCGCCCGCGCGTAGCGCCCGGCCTTCCATGATGGACGCGTCCAGCCGCCGCACCCCGTCGAGCTGCCGGTGAGCCCCGCGGCCCGCGTTGAAGAGCCCGCTCTTTTCCAGCACGCGAATGGTCTCTTCCACGGCGGTCAGCGCCGACGCACCCCGGTCCAGCATGTGATAGCCGACGCGCAAGGCGGCGCGTAGGCCATCGGCCTGCGCCGCCGTCATGGCACGGAGGCCGGCGCCTCCATGGGCGAGGATAAGAGGGCAGGTCGCGTTCAATTCAACAGCAAATCTCTGGCGCGCTGGTAGGCGGGATCCTGCATGCGGTCCAGATCCGAGCGCACGAAGCCGAGGCCGGTCACGCAGAGCTCGAAGTTCTCGGAGAGCTTGCGGAACAGCGGTGGATCGGTTTCATCGTCTTCCCGGCCAATCTCCGCCACAATCCGGTAGGACCGCTTGCCGGTTTTGACGTAGTCCACGAGAAAATCTTTGTGATAGATCAAGCCGGCCGATTTCAGCCGGCGCAGGTATTCCGGAAACAGGCCGGCCATGAACAGCGTGAAGTCTCCGATGTGGCGATGGACGTCGCGTTCGCGGTCCATGGATTGCGCCCCGAACAGCACCTCCGATTCGAACAGCAAATCGACGACCGTATCGACCGGCTGGTCTTGCTGATTTCTGATCTTGTAGAGCTGATCGGTGTGGGTGAAGTCGACGAGGAGATTCGACACGTAGGAGGTCACGTTCGGATCAGGCCATCCGAGATGCTCCGTAAAACTTTTTTCGGTCAAAGCGCCGAAGAGTTCACGGAGCGGATGCCGTGGAGGAACTTGTGTTCCCATCACTCCCTCTCGCGAATTCCAAAGAGCTTGTCTCTAGTATACCAGACTCCTCTTGAAACGCTGCACCCCGACCTCTTTCCCCCTATCGGTCCAGCGCCCGAAGACTTGAGCCTCGTCTCTCATAGCCGTTCCCGGCTGTCCACGACGAAGGTGACCGGTCCATCGTTCCGCAGGTTGACTTGCATGGGCGCGGCAAACACGCCGGTCTCGACGCGGGTGCCTTGAGCGCGGAGGTCCGCGGCGAGCTGCTCATAGCGTCGCTTGGCTTCGTCCGGCGGCGCGGCGTCGTCAAAACTCGGACGGCGGCCGTTCGCCGTCCGAGCCAGCAACGTAAACTGCGACACCAGCAGGACGGCGCCGCCGACGTCGGTCAACGAGCGGTTCATTTTGCCCTGCTCATCGGAAAAGATGCGCAGCGTGCGAATTTTCTCGACGAGATAACGGCCGTCCTCGTCGGTGTCGCCCTTGGCTACGCCGAGCAGCACGAGCAGCCCGGCGTCAATCTTGCCGACGACGCGCCCATCGACTTCGACGGACGCGCAGGAGACCCGCTGGATCACGGCCTTCATCGTGCAGCCATCGCTCGGCGGTCCATCGTCACGGCACGGCGGTCTGACGGTGAGCACATGCCATTCTGACCATGGACCGATGACTACTGACCATTTTTTAAGTACCGCAGCGTGCCTTCCAGCGTCAACAACCTGCGTTTGGTCGGCAGGCCGCCGGAAAAGCCGCCCAACGAAGCGTCCTGCGCCACAATCCGATGACAGGGGATCACGATCGGCAAGGGATTCGCGCCGACCGCGTTGCCCACCGCGCGGGCATAGGAGCGGCCCCCGACCCGCGCCGCCACCCATTGATAGGACCGCAGCTTGCCGTACGGCACACGCTGGAGCAGCTTCCAGACCCGGCGCTGAAACGCGGTGCCGCGGGAAAGATCGAGCGGCACCGCGAACCGCTCTCTCCGCCCGTTCAAATATTCCAGCACCTGTCGTTTCGCCTGCTCCAACCGCGCCGATCCGCTCGGACTCGTCTCGGCATCGAGTGCCGCCCACACGGCTTGTTTCGAGCGCTTGGGCAACACGATCGCATCGAGCCCCTTCTGAGTTTCGGACATGCCCATCCAGCCCCAGGGCGTGGAGAACACGATGGCCGATCGAGCCCTTCCATTGTTCGTTGCCATATCGCCTATCCCTTCGATTTCCGCGCCATCTTGCGTTGCACGAGGCCCCAGAGGACGTCGAGTTCTTCCGAGCGCAAGAGCGCATGGACGCCCAAATAGCCGGTGATGCTCAACCCGATTCCGACAAAGAGCATGACGGATTTGGCGATCCACTCATCGGGGTGCTGCCAAACTTGGGCACCCGCGACCCACCAACTGGCGGCCGCCAACGGCAGGCAAGCCAATGCGATCCGCGTAGCCGACCGCCCGACCGACGACCACTGCACGCCGCCCAAGCGGCGGTTCAAGGCCCCCACGAGAATGCCTCCATTTACCATAGCGGCCAAGGCGGTGGCCAGAGCCAATCCCGCCGCCCCCAACGGAACCATCAACGCGAGCGAGAACACGATATTGGCCGCCACCGCAATCGCGGCCGAGAGGGCGGGCGTCTTGGTGTCCTGCAGCGAGTAAAAGGCCGACACGATGATGCGCACGCCCCCGAACGCCCAGAGGCCGACGCTGTAGCACAGGACCGCCAATGCTGTCTCCGCCGTGTCCTTGGCGGTGAAGGTCCCGTGCTCGAAGAAGAGATGCACGATCGGCACGCGGAGCAACATGAGCCCGAGCATCGCCGGCACGATGATGAAGAGAATCATCCGCAGGCCGAACCCGAGCGTCGCCCGCAGCTCCTCCAGCGCGCCGCGCGCCGCCTGCGCGGAGAGGGTGGGAAGAATCGCCGTGGCGAGGGCGACGCCGAAAATGCCCAGCGGAAATTGGATGAGCCGCATGCCATAGAACAGATAGGTCGGCCCGCCGGCAAAGAACGACGAGAGAATCGTGCTGACGGTGAGATTGATCTGGGTGACCGACAGACCGAGCAGCGACGGCACCATCAGCAGGCCGATGCGCCGCAGGCCGGGATGGCGTGGTTCATAGCGGAAGCCGAAGAGCAGGCCCCGCAGCTTGAGGCTCGGCAGCTGCATCGCAAATTGGGCCGCCCCGCCGGCCACCACGCCGATGGCGACCCCGATGACCGGCTCCGGCAAGTAGGGCGAGAGGTACAGCGCGCAGCCGATCATGAAGATGTTCAAGAACAGGGGCGAGAACGCCGGCGCGGCGAAGGCCCGGACGGAATTCAGCATGCCCATCGCCAGCGCCGCGAGGCTGATGAACAACAGATAGGGAAACATCACGCGGGTCAGCAACGTGGTCAACGCCAGCTTGTCCGGATCGGCCTGAAAGCCGGGTGCGAGGATGCGCACCAGCCAGGGAGCCGCCAGGATGCCGGCGACCGTGACGAGCGTGACGAGGGTCAACAGCGTGGTGAAGACGGCGCTGGCCAACTCCCACGCGTCCCGCTGACTGCGCAGGGTCCGGTATTCGGTGAAGACCGGGATGAAGGCAGAGGACATGGAGCCTTCCGCGAAGAGTTCGCGCAGAAGGCTCGGAATGCGGAAGGCGACAAAGAAGGCGTCCGCCGCCGGCGTGGCGCCGAACAGGCGCGCCAAGACCATGTCGCGGATGAAGCCGAGGATGCGGCTCGAAAAGGTGGCCACTCCGACGAGGCCGGCCGCGCGCATCACCGAATGCGTCTCGTCTTTCTCGGTCGCCACAGGCGGCGCCACCGTGGGGTCGGACATGGTTCCGGATTCTAGCGGAAGGGCGGCAAGCCGTCTATCGATGGCTGTGTCAGGAAACGGTCATGGTTCCTGAATCAGCCGATCCGGCAGTTCATTCGGATTCTGGCCCGGGCCTGCCGGACAGTGCCTTGCCAATAACTTTCCGCAGCGGGCGATGGCCTCGCAAAGCGCGTCCGTCGGACGGCCGCGCTTGATGCCCTCCACGAGGCCCTGCACCACTGCGTCCCACGTTCCGGCCGGAACACAATCGTTGATGCCCTTGTCCGCCAGCACCTGCACGCGATGCTCCAACAGCGAGACGAGGATCAGGATGCCCGTCCGGCCTTTCGTATTCTGGAGGCCATGCTGGTAGAAGGCCTGCTGGGCGCGCAGGTTCACTTTGTAGGCCATCCGTTCACGCGAGGTGACGAGGCGGATCACGGCGGGAAACCGTCCCAACCATTCGCCGGCCCCATAGGCGGCGATCACGGCCAAGAGGAGCCAGCCGGCGTTGCCGGCATGCCAGCCCCACGGCAGCCAGTACCATTCAATGGTGAGGCATACGGCGAGGGTCAGCCAGCCCAGGATCAAGCCGGTCCGGTAGCCCGCCTCGCGGTAGCGCGCGGATGCCGGCACGACCATCGGCACGATTTCTCCGATGGTCCCTTGCTCGGCCTGGCGCACCGCCTCCTGAATTCGGGCGCGCTCCTGCTCCGTGAATGTCAGCATCACCAGTCTCCCGACGCCCCGCCGCCGCCGAAATCGCCGCCCCCGCCACTGAAGCCACCGCCGAATCCGCCGCTCCAGCCGCCGCCGGACCAACCGACGTCCGGCGCCCATCCCATGTGGCGGCCCCGCCCTCCCCGGCCGGCCTGGAGAAACAGCAGGAGCAGAAACGCGGTCGCCGCGGCGGCCACCACACCGAGGAGGGTACTGCCGAACTGGGCGATGAGAAACGCGAGCACACTGCCCAGAAACGCGCGCGTGCGCTGGAGCCCTTGGCTCAGGATCAGTCCGGCCAAGGTGCCGACGACGACGCCGACGAGCAGATACTGGATCGCCGGTGCCTCGTCGGCGTCTCGACGGGGAGGAGCCGATTCTTCCAGAGCCGCGCCTTCAAGCGTCTGCAGAATCGCGCGCACCCCGGCCGCAATGCCGCCCGGCAGATCGTCGGCTCGAAACCGCGGCACGATGTCGTTGCGGATGATGCGGGCGGAGCGCAGATCGGTCAACGTGCCTTCCAGCCCATAGCCCACTTCGATGCGGACTTTGCGCTCACGGAGCGCGACGAGCAGCAGCACGCCGTTGTCGGTGCCTTTTTGCCCGAGAGCCCAGGTGGTGGCGACGCGATGGGAAAACGGCTCTAGCGGTTCGCCCTCGAGCGAGGGAAGCACGAGCACGGCAACCTGGTTGCCGGTCTTGGTCTCGTGGGCTTCCAGGTCCTGGGTCAGACGAGCCGTGAGATCCGCGGGCAAGATGTGGGCGGGATCGACGATGCGACCGGTGAGCGGGGGGATGTCGAGGGGAAAAACCAGAGAGGCCGAGATGAAGGTGAAGGCTAAGGCCGCGTGGACGGCGGAGATCCAGCGGGGCAAAGAGAACCCTCGTTTGCTTCGTTCCACAGGCTCAACCTTAGCCTCAACCTGCTTTTAGAATTTGACCTCCGGCGGCTTCGCCACGGCCTTTTCGTCCGCGACGGTGAAGTTCGGCTTCTCTTCCATGTGGAGGATGAACTTGGCGGTCAGATTCGTGGGGAAGTAGCGGACCATTTTATTGTACTCGGCCACGCGATCGATGTAGCGCTTCCGGGCGACCGCGATCCGGTTCTCCGTCCCTTCCAGCTGGCTTTGCAGGTCGCGGAAATTCTGATCGGCTTTCAGATTGGGATAATTTTCCGCCACCGCGATCAGCCGCCCGAGCGCTGCGGACAAGCCGGTTTGCGCTTTTTGAAATTCCTCGAACTTGGCCGGGTCACGGAGCGTCTCGGGCGTGACCTGGATGCTGGTGGCTTGGGCGCGCGCCTGCACGACGCTTTCCAATGTCTCCCGTTCGTGCGCCGCATAGCCTTTGACCGTGGCCACCAGATTGGGGATCAGATCGGCCCGGCGCTGGTATTGGTTGATGACTTCGCTCCAGGCCGCCTTCGTGTCCTCATCCAGCCCCTGCAAGTCGTTGTATCCGCACCCCGGCAACAGAAACAAGGCGACGGCGAGCACGCCCGCGGCCCAACCCACATTTCGAGTTTTCATCGTGCACTCCTCTCTCTTCGCCAGACTCCACTGGCACCGGCCCTCATGCTATCATGCGTTCTCACACAGAGAAATGCCTGCGGGTGGATCCAATGGCTGAAGAGCGCGCATCTCACGCCCCAGGCGGATTTCAGGTTCGCCACCGCACGCTCGGCCTGTATCAAGGCAGCGCGCTCGAGCTGGCCTTTTGGCACCCTTCCTCCGGGATGCCCGAGCACGGGCTTTGGCGGTTCTCCACGACCGAGAAGGCTCAGGCCTTCATCGACTTTCTCTGCTCACCGATGTGCGCCGAACCGATGGATCGCCATGACCTCACGGTCGAACCCTTCGATCACGAGCAGCATCAGCGGCTCATCACGGACCATCCCCTGCCCTCCGCCTGGGAGACCCCTCTCTAGCTCCGCTCGTGAGCAAGAGCCCGCGGCGGCCGGAGCACCCCGTCTCTAATGGGAGGAGCTGGATGCCGCAGATTCGACGGCTTTGGTCAGGATAGACGAAGTGGAGCCGGAATTCGACTGGATGAAGGCGAGCAGCCGCTTATTCTCCTGCGCCTTGCGGAGGAACTTGAAGGCAATGCCGCGGGGGCTGATCGAGCGCACCATCGCCGCCACTTCGATCGGCGACTCCTGGTCCGTGATGGAAATTTCCAGGTAGAAAATATCGTCCACGTGCACCTGCGTCTCGCTCTTGATGATACAGCCGCCCATCGAGAGATCCATGACCGTGCCTTCGCCCCGCACCTTGCCGCCGGAGAATGACAGGAACAGGCGCACGGGAATCCGCAAATGTTCCCGGCGATCCATCGGATGCTGCGGCTTCGCCAAGCCGAGGCGGCAGGCCAGAAATCGATGGCTGCAATGCTGGCAATGGAACGGCGCGATCCAGACGAACGCCGCCACATGTTCGCGCGGCGACTGGGGGCGCGAGCGCAGCACGCCCTCCTTCTGACAGTGCGGACATTTGAGCGGGCGTCTCATGGCTCTCTCGTGATGGGGCTTCCTAAGGCACTATAAAGGCCTTTCGCTGACAGTCAAGCCGATTGCCATCTTGTGCAAGGGAACTGGGCGCCCCGCCGGGGACACAGCGATGCGGAGGGCTGCCAACAGTCCGCTAGGCGGATTCGTCGTGCGGATGCTCGGCCGAGACGCGGGAGCCGGACTGGATGATGCCGGCGCGGAGATATTCGCGGTTTAGTTGCGCGATGAAGCGGACGCTGATGCTTTTGGGGCAGACCGCTTCGCACTCGTTCTGATTGCCGCAGGAGCCGAACCCTTCGCGGTCCATCGCTTCCATCATGGCCGTCACGCGGCGGACTCGTTCGGGTTCCCCTTGGGGGAGCACGGCGAGATGCGAGACTTTCGCCGCGACGAACAGCGTGGCCGACGCGTTCTTGCAGGCCGCGACGCAGGCGCCGCACGAAATGCAGGAGGCGGCATCCATGGCGGTCTCCTGCCGCTCTTTGGGAATGAGCATGACATTGCCGTCCACTGCGCCGCCGGTATTGACGGAGATATAGCCGCCCGCCTGCATGATCCGGTCGAGGGCGCTCCGGTCCGTGACGAGATCCTTGATGATGGGAAAGGCGCGCGCCCGCCACGGCTCGATCGTGATGGTCTCCCCGTCGGGAAAGCGCCGCATGTACAGCTGGCAGGTCGCGATGCCGCGTTCCGGACCATGGGGCATGCCGTTGATCATGAGCGAGCAGGTGCCGCAAATCCCTTCGCGGCAATCGTACTCGTACGCCACCGGCTCCTCGTTCTTCAGCACCAGCCGCTGATTGAGCAGGTCCAGCATTTCGAGGAAGGACATGTCGGGACTGACCTCGTCCACGGCATAGGTGACGAATCGTCCCGCATCCTGGGAATCCCGCTGCCGCCAGATCTTCAGGGTGAACTTCATCGGGATCCCGTCACTAGTGATAGCTTCTCGTCGAGGGCGTGACGAACTCGAACGTCAGCGGCTCCTTGTGCAGGACCGGCGGCTCCTGCTCGACATATTCCCAGGCCGCGACGTGCGCGAACCGGGCGTCGTCGCGCTTCGGCTCCCCGTCCGGGTTCTGATGCTCCTCCCGGAAATGGGCGCCGCAGGATTCTTCGCGCGCCAAGGCGTCCAGGCACATCAGCTCGGCGAACTCCAGATAGTCCGCCACGCGGCCGGCGTATTCCAACTCCTGATTGAACGCTTCTCCGGAACCCGGCACGGCGATGTCCCGCCAGAATTTTTCGCGCAACGGGGGGATGGACTTCAGGGCCAGCGTCAACCCTTCCCGGCTCCGCGCCATGCCGCAATGGTCCCACAGCAGGCGGCCCAGCTCCCGGTGGAACGACGCGGCCGTGCGCCGCTTCTGCCCTTGCAGCAGTTTCTCGAGGCGCACGCGCACCCGCCCGACCGCCCGATCCACCTCGGGATGACGCGAAGGCACGGGCTTGTGGACCGTCGTGGCGAGATAATGGCCGATCGTGTAAGGCAGGATAAAATACCCGTCGCCGAGCCCTTGCATGAGCGAGCTCGCGCCCAGGCGGTTGGCGCCGTGATCCGCGAAGTTGGCTTCGCCGACGACGAAGAGCCCCGGGATGGTGCTCATCAAGTTATAGTCCACCCACAGGCCGCCCATCGTGTAGTGGGGCGCCGGGTAGATGCGCATGGGCACGTGCGTCGCATCCTCCCCGGTGATCCGCTGATACATCTCGAACAAGTTGCCGTACCGTTCCCGCACCACCTCCAGGCCCAGGCGCTCGATGGCATCGCTGAAATCCAGATAGACCCCGTGCCCGCCCGGCCCCACGCCGCGTTTCTCGTCGCACATAGTCTTGACGGCCCTCGACGCCACGTCGCGGGGCACCAGATTGCCGTAGCGCGGATAGCGGCGCTCCAAAAAGTAATCGCGTTCTTCGGCGGGAATCTGGTCCGGAGCGCGGCGGTCCGACGGTTTCTTCGGCACCCAGATCCGGCCGTCGTTCCGCAGCGATTCCGACATGAGCGTCAGCTTCGCCTGGTGATCTTCCGTGGGAGGAATCGCGGTGGGATGGATCTGCGTGAAGCAGGGATTGGCGAAGGCCGCGCCCTGCTTGTACGCGCGGTACGTCGCCGTGACGTTGCTGCTGCTGGCGTTGGTCGACAGATAGAACACGTTGCTGTAGCCGCCGGTGGCCAGCACCACGGCATGGGCGGTGTGCACGTCGATGCGGCCGGAGACCAGATCCCGCGTCACGATGCCGCGCGCGTGGCCCTCGATCACGACGAGATCGAGCATCTCCGTGCGCGGGTGCATGCGGACCTGCCCGCGTTCGATCTGCCAGCAGAGCGCCGAGTAGGCGCCGAGCAACAGTTGCTGGCCGGTCTGGCCGCGGCAGTAGAACGTCCGCGACACCTGCACCCCGCCGAAGGAACGGTTGGCCAGCTGGCCGCCGTATTCGCGGGCGAACGGCACGCCCTGCGCCACGCACTGGTCGATGATCTGGGTGCTGACCTGCGCCAGCCGGTAGACGTTGGCCTCGCGGGACCGGAAGTCGCCCCCTTTAATGGTGTCGTAAAACAGCCGGGCGATGCTGTCCCCGTCATCCTGGTAATTTTTTGCCGCGTTGATGCCGCCCTGCGCCGCGATGCTGTGGGCACGCCGCGGGCTGTCCTGCACGCAGAAGCAGTCCACGTGATAGCCGAGCTGCCCCAACGTCGACGCGGCGCTGGCGCCGGCCAAACCCGTCCCGACGACGATGATCGAAATCCGCCGTTTGTTGTTGGGGCTGACCAACTTCTCCCCGAATCGGTGCCGGTCCCACTTGCTCTCCAGCGGGCCGGGCGGAACTTTTGAATCCAGCGTGATCATCAGTGCACGACTCCGAATAAGATGGCCAGAACGATGACGGCGTTGCCGCCGGCGACCAGCAACGCGACCGCCGGTCCCGCCGCTTTGAACAGCCGGTTCAGCGCCGGATGTTCCAGCCCCAATGTCTGAAAGCTGCTGGTCACCGCATGGCTCAGATGAAACCCCAGGACGACCTGTCCGGCGAGATACACCGACACCCACAGCGGATTGCCGAAGGCGTGGATCATCTTTCCATACACATCGCGCTGCCCCCGGAGATCCAAGCCCTCGGTGAAGGACCGGTCCACCACCCCGACGGTCAGATGCAGCAAGTGAAACACGATAAACAGCAGCAAAAGCGCCCCGCTGAGCGCCATCGTCCGCGAGGCGAGCGAAGCCTGGCGATAGACGCGCACCGCGTAGCCAATGGGACGGGCCTGCCGGTTGCGGATCGCGAGCTTGATCGCGGTCCAGACGTGGATCACGGCCAGCGCCAGCAGGCCGGCCCGCGCGGTCCATAAGAGGATCGGCATGTCGCGGAGGAACGCCGCGTAGCCGTTCAGCGCCTCTCGGCCTTCGAACACTTGGAGATTGCCCAGCATATGAAAGATCACGAAGCCGACCAGGGCGAGGCCGGTCAGGGCGACGACGAGTTTGCTGCCGATGGAGGCTTGCAGATGGTTGAGGAGTCGAATCATGTGCGGCGGCCCCTTTGAATTGTACCGCACTCTTCGCGCCCGCGATACGCGCCGAGGTGCCGGATCAACGGCTCGCCGCTGCACGGCCGGCGAGATAGCCCGTGGCCCACGCCCATTGAAAATTGAAGCCGCCGATCCGGCCGTCGCAGTCCAGGATTTCTCCGACCAGATACAAGCCCGGCGCCAGTTTGGATGCCATGGTGCGGTAGTCGATCTCCTCCAGCGGGACGCCCCCGGCGGTGACCTCCGCATGGTTCCATCCCCGCGCGCGCTCTACCGGCATGCGAAACGCCGTCAGGGCGTGCACCACCCGCGCGCGGTCGGCTCGGCGCACCTGACTGAGCGCCTGGCGTGGAGCGCATGCCGCATGGCGACACAACGTTTCCGCCAGGCGCTCGGGAATCCGCGCCGCCAGCGATGTGAGCAGAGACCGCCGCGGATGAGCCGCCGCCTCGCTCAGGAGCCACGACTCCAGGTGTTCGCGGTTCAAACCGACGAAATTGGCGTGGAGCGCGGCCGTCTTGCCTTGCTCCGTGGCCAGTGTCCAAAACCGGCTCGCATCCATGACGACCGGCCCGCTGATGCCGAAATGGGTCCACAGCAGGCTCCCGCGCCGCCGGTCCACGGTCTCGCCGTCCACGGTCGTGGTGAGCTCCGCGTCGTGCGACAGGCCCGACAGCGACGCATGGAACAGGCTGCGATCCAGACACAGCGGGACCAGCGCCGGCGCGCTCGGCGAAACGTGATGGCCCAGCGCGCGCGCCAAGGCATAACCCGATCCGTCACTTCCGGTCCGAGGCAACGAGCGGCCGCCGGTCGCCAGGATCACGCGCTCGGCCTCCAAGGTTCCCTGGGAGTGTTGAACGAGAAATCGCCCGTCTGACCGGGAGACGGTCTCCACCCGATGTCCGACGCGGAGGTCCACGCGCAGGTCCCGCAGCCGCGCCAGCAGCGCCGTCAGAACCGTGCGGGCCTGGTCGGTGACGGGGAACAGTTTGCCGGTGTCTTCCCGTTTGAGCGCCACGCCCAAAGAGGCGAACCAGTCGATCGTGGCCTGGACGGGAAACGCGGCCAGGACGTTGCGGATGATGCGCCGATTGCCGAAGAAATCCTGCGGTGTCACGACGTCGTGTGTGACATTGCAGCGTCCTCCGCCGGACACGAGAATCTTGGCCCCCACCTGCCGCGCCCCCTCGAGCACCGCCACGGAACAGGGGGCGCCGCCTGCGGACGCCGCCTCCGCCGCCCAGATGGCGGCCGCGAGTCCGGCCGCGCCGGCGCCAATGATTGCCAAGCTCACCGAGTCGGGTTTCACGTTTACACGTGGTTTTAACATAGTCTCGGTCAATATTTTACTCCGTACGTACCGTTTCTTAACCTCCTTCACCCACGTCGGTGCTATGGTGCCGCCGGCATGGTGGGTATGGCCTCGCCGCTGGCTCGCGTCCTGTCTCTGCTGGCTTCCACATTCCTGTGCGACATGCTGCTCTTCCAAACCGGCTGCGGATCGTCGTCCGACAATACGTTGGACGGCGCGCTGGATGCGCGCCCGCTCTATCACTTCACCGCGCCGGCCAATTGGATGAACGATCCCAACGGCCTTGTCCACGTGGACGGCGAGTACCATCTCTTTTACCAATACAACCCGACCCTCCCATCTTGGGGCTCGATCCATTGGGGCCACGCGGTCAGCGCCGACCTCGTGCACTGGATCGATCTCCCGGTGGCGCTGGCGCCGGATCCCGTCCTCGGCATGCCGTTTTCGGGCAGTGCGGTGGTCGATCGCGACCGAACGAGCGGCCTGTGCAACGGCTCGACCACGGACTGCGTCGTCACCGTGTTCACACACCACGGGAGCGCCCAAGTACAGAGCATCGCGGCGAGCACCGACCGAGCCCGCACGTTTCAGTTGTATCCCTCCAACCCGGTGCTGGGAAATCCCGGGCTGATCGACTTCCGCGATCCCAAAGTCTTCTTCCATACGCCGACCCGGCGCTGGATCATGGTGTTGGCGGCAGGCAATCGGATTATGCTGTACGGCTCTTCCAATTTGACGACCTGGTCGCTGCTCTCCACGCTCGGGCCGAACGACAGTCTCGGAGGCCATCTCTTGGAGTGTCCCGATCTGTTCGAGCTGCCCGTCTCCAATGAGGCAGGCGTGTCCCGATGGGTGTTAAAGATCGACAGCAATCCGGGCGGGCGCTATGGCGGCTCTGCCTCGCGGTATCTGGTGGGGGATTTCGATGGCGTTCGCTTCACGCCCTTCTCTCCTGTCGCCCAATGGTCCGACTTCGGGGCGGATTTTTATGCGGCCCAGTCGTTTTCCAATCTGCCGAACGGGCGCCATCTCTGGTTGGCCTGGATGAACAACTGGGCCTATGCCAACGTCCTGCCGACCGGCTCGTGGCGCGGTGCCATGACGTTGCCGCGCGAGCTGGGCCTGTGGCACATGCCGGACGGCGGCTACGTGCTCACCCAACGGCCGCCGGCAGAGCTTCAAGCCCTCCGTGAGGGACCGCCGTCGGTCGATCTGAGCGACGAGGAGATCACCTTGCCCTGCCCCTTGCTCGACGGCTTGACGGGCGATGCCTTGGAAATTCAGCTGGCGTTCGAGCCGGGAACCGCCCGAGAAATCGGGGTGGTCGTGCGCCAAGGAGCGGCGGAGCAGACGCGGATCGGCTACGATGCCGTGCGGGAACAGCTCTTCGTGGACCGGTCCGCCTCCGGCCATCCGGTCCTGCGGACATCCCTGCCGGCCCGACATGAGGTTCCTTTGCGTCCGGACGGCTCGGGGATTCTTCGTCTCACCATCTTTCTCGATCGGTCCTCCATCGAAGTGTTCTCGGGCGACGGGCGCGCGACGCTCACCGATCTGATCTTCGCCTCTCCCGCCAGCCGGCGCACACAGCTCTACGCCGAAGGCGGGCAGGCGCGGTTGCACTCACTCCGGGCCTGGCCCTTGCGGCACGTGGTGCGTCCCCGGGGCTGAATCCCGCCGCTCATTCGGGTGCTCTCCCCCCTTATTTCCGTAGTTCTCCGCGCGTGATCTAGGGAGGCGCCGAGTAATCCTTTCATCGACCTCCTCTTTAGAGTGCCTTCGAGCCATCCCACTAGCCCACATTATTCATGACGGTTCGTAACGAAACCGCCGAGACGCCAAGCGAGACGGGCACGCGGAGCCCCGAGGGGCCGAGGCGTACTTGAAACAGTACGTTGAGGCCGCGCGGGGCGAGCCTGCCCGCTTGGGCGCGGAAACCCCGCGTCCAAGCTTGTCGCAGCGGCGTATCAGCGGTTGGAGGAGAAGCGGTCATGACTCATGTGGGCTAGGTCCTGCTGTTGAGATGCGCCGCTCGTGGAGGCTGTCCTCCCGGCGTGAACACTCGCCGGGTGAACGGAGGGCGCAGACTGCGACGCAGCGGGCAGCACGTTGCCGACCGGCATCAGCGGCGCGGTGTGCGATGGACGGTGCTGCCGCAGACAGGCTTGTCATAGTTTAAGGAGCGCTTCAGGCGATGACGGTGTCTTCCCTAGCTCACGCTGATTCACGCACGGCCGTTGAGCGGCTGCCTTCTATCTCGCGCCGGCCTGGGCAAGCGCCCCCCCTCCGAGTCCTCCACGTCTATCGGTCCTGGTCGGCGGATGCCTACGGAGGGATCGAGGGGTTCTTGACCACGCTGGGCACCGGGGTACGCCGGTACGGTATCGACAGCCGCATCGTCTATCTGGCGCCGGGCACGCATGTACGGCGCGTCAGACAAGAGGGGATGATCGGCTACCGCTTCCCGCTCGATGTCGAAATCGCCTCCAACGGGATCTCGTTGTCCTTGTTGTGGGCTTACCGCCGCCTCGCGCAGTGGGCGGATCTGCTCCATTTCCATTTTCCTTGGCCCTATGGCGATTTGGTGCATCTGCTCAGCCGCATGCGCACGCCCTATGTCGTCACCTATCATTCGGACGTCGTCCGCCAGCGGTGGCTGAACGTCCTCTATACGCCGCTGATGCACTGGTTTCTCGGCCGGGCCGCCCGCGTCATTGCGAGCTCCCACAATTATCTCCGGACCAGTCCCGTGCTGAAACAGTGTGGGGACAAGGTCCGCGTCATTCCCTTGGGATTGGACGACAGCGGCCGGGGCCCCGGCCTTCCGCTGCGGATGGCCTATTGGCGCCATCGCCTGGGCAGGGACTTCGTCTTGTTTGTGGGGGTGCTCCGCTACTACAAGGGCTTGCACGTGCTGTTGCAGGCGGCGCGACAGATCCAGAGCCGCATCGTCATCGCGGGCTCCGGCCCGGTGGAAAAGTCGCTCCGGGCCCAAGCCAAAAAGCTCGGCCTCTCGAACGTAACCTTCCTGGGTGAAGTGGATCCGCTCGATAAAGACGCACTGTATCGCCTCGCCTCCCTGTTCGTCTTTCCGTCCTCTCTCCGCGCCGAGGCCTTCGGTCTCTCGCTCGTGGAAGCAGCGATGTACGGCAAGGCCATGGTGTCCTGCGAGCTCGGCACGGGCACGTCCTTTATCAATGTGCATGAGCAGACCGGCCTGGTGATCGAGCCGGGCGACCCTCAGGCATTGAGCGTCGCCGTCAATCGACTGCTGGCGGACCGGCGTCTGCGGGAGACGTTCGGGCGCAACGGGCGCAAGCGGTACCTCGATCTCTTCACGGCCGACACGATGGCGGAGCGTTACGCCGCCGAGTATCACGACGTCTTTGCGACCGGAGGGTCCGCATGGAAGCGGTAACGGTCGCGCGGCCGTCACCCGGCGGATCGCTGGCGCGCGGAGCCGAGGAGCTCTGGGAAGCTCTGGCTCTCACGGACACGTGGGCCTACTCCGGCCTGCAAGACATCCGGCTCCGGTACCGGCGGTCGGTCCTGGGGCCCTGGTGGCTGACCTTGAGCACCGGGATGACGATTGCCGCGCTGGGGCTCTTGTGGTCGCAGCTCTTCGGCCTCGAATTGACGCACTATCTGCCGTTCTTCGCGATCGGGCACGTCGTCTGGATCTGGATCTCTTCCCATATCACGGACGCCTGCGTCGGCTTTACGCAGTTCGAGCACATCATCAAGCAGACCCGGCTGCCGTATCCCGCGTACCTCTTGCGGCTCAGCGTGCGGCACACGCTGATTCTCGCGCATAACGCCGTGGTGGTCGCGGCGGTCTTCGTGTCCTGCGGCACGGAGCTGTCGGGCCATGCCCTGTTGGTGCTGCCGGGGCTCGCCCTGGTGGCCGTGATCTGCGTGCTGCTCTCGATTCCCGTGGCCATCTGCTGCACGCGATTCCGCGACCTGCCGCCGCTGGTCGGCAGCGGATTGCAGATCGCGTTTTTTCTCACGCCCATTCTCTGGCAGCCGAGCGCCTTGCGGTCTGCGGCCTGGGTGGCCGAGCTCAACCCGCTGTTTCATTGGATCGAGATCATCCGCCGGCCCCTGCTGGGCCAGCAGCCCGGCGCGCTCCACTATCTCTGGACGGGCGCGTCCATCGTCGTCCTCGGGGCGCTCGCCCTGTGGCTGTTGGGACGGGAACGCGATCGCATTGCCTATTGGATGTAGACGGATGGCTTGTATTCGCGCCGATCGGGTGGTGGTGGAGTTTCCGCTGTACAGCGTCGGCCACCGGTCGTTCAAGCACCAGTTGCTGCAGTCGGCCACCGGCGGCCGCATCGGCCAGCGCGGCGCGATCACCGTCGTGCGCGCGCTCGATGCCGTGTCTTTCGAGCTCCGTCCGGGGGACAGGCTCGGGCTCTGGGGACATAACGGCTCCGGGAAGACCACGCTGCTGCGGGCGATCGCCGGCGTGTACCGGCCGGTCGCGGGCCGGTTGGAGGTGAAGGGACGGATCGCGTCGCTGATCGATCTGAATCTCGGGATGGACGGCGAAGCGAGCGGCATCGAGAACATCCGCATGCGGGGCATCCTGCTGGGCCTCTCCCGGCGCGAAGCCGACCGGCTGCTCGACGACGTGGCGGAGTTTACCGAGCTGGGGGAGTTCCTGTCCATGCCGGTGCGGACCTATTCGAGCGGAATGCACATGCGGTTGGGGTTCGCCATTTCGACCGCCGTCGATGCCGACATTGTCTTGATGGACGAGTGGCTCTCCGTCGGCGACGCCGATTTTCAGAAGCGGGCGCAGGACCGCCTGCAGCGCTTCCTGGCGCGGTCGAAAATCCTGGTGCTGGCCTCGCATTCCGAGCAGCTGCTCGGGGACATGTGCAACCGGATCATCCGCCTCGACCACGGGCGCATCCAGCACGCCTGGGCGGCGGGGCCCGGCCATGCGCTGCACAGGCCCGAAAGGAGCCCTTCATGAACCCTCGCGCGTTCACCGCACACCTACCGATCAGCGCCCCGGCCACGACCGCTGCGCGGCCGCCTGAGAGCGCGAAGCCGATGGCCGAGGTCGAGCTGGTGCTGCTGGCCGGCGGCCATGTCCGGCAGGACTTCGTGAGTCTCATGGACGTCACGTCGCCGGCGATGCTGCCGTACATGGGGCGCCCGCTCATCTATCTCGCCGTCCTGAACTTTCTCCGGATGGGCGGCCGGGAGGTCGTCGTAGTGCTGCCTCAGAGCGAGCAACGGGTCGAGGCGTTCCTGCGGGCCTCGTTCGGCACCCGCATGGCGCTGTCGATCGTGCGCGCGCCTCAGAAGGCCGGGGCGACCCCGCTGGAATCGCTGGAGGCGGCGCTCGATGCCGTGACCGCCGGCGGGACCGGCGATCCTGCGGTGCTGATCGCGCACGGCGACATCTATTACGACCTGGAGGGATTTCAGGCGGGCGCCGAGCCGGTCGTCTTCACAGCGCCGCACATCGATTCAGACAAATACTCCTCCATCTCCGTGACGCCGGACGGGTACGTTTTCGAGGAAGCCTGGGCGGGCACCAAGGCGACGGCGCAGACCGCCGAGTCCTGGGCCCGTCATACCGACATCGGCCTCTACTATGTGCCGCAAGCGGCCGCGGTGCGACAGGCGCTGAAGGCCTCGCGGCCGACCGTGTCCACCGTGGGAGGATTCCTCTTCCAGTTGTACGGGACACGGCTCGCGCTCAAGCCGGCGGCCTCTTGGGTGGATCTCGGCCACCTCGACACCTCCGCCCGCATCCGGACCCACGTCTTGGGCACGAGGGAATGCAACCATCTCGACATCGACGAAATGCGGGGCTTGATCACCAAGCGGGGCCGCAACCGGGAGAAGCTGTTGCAGGAAATCAACTATTACAACCGGCTCCCTAAAGAGCTGACGGTGTATTTTCCCCGCCTGCTCGAAGCCCGGCTCGGGAAGGATGTCTCCTACACCATTGAATACTACGGCTACAAAACGCTGTCCGAATACCTCGTGTTCTACGAAGTGCCCAAATCGGTTTGGCAGCAGGTGCTGCTGAAGATCCTGTCGATCCACAAGGCCTTTGCCGCGCGGGAAGAGCCGCCGGTGCCGGCCGAGCGCGTCTATGATTTCTATTGGAACAAGACGGAGCAGCGGCTGGGTGAGCGGGCGCGCCTGACGGCCATTGAGCCGCTGCTCGAGGCCGAGACCATCGTCATCAACGGCAGTCCGCATCCCGGCTGGCAGGCGGCCCGCGCCGTCATCCAGGCGCGCATGCGTGCCCTCGCCGCCCGCTGCAGAACCACGCTGATCCATGGCGACCTATGCTGCAGCAACATCCTCTATGACCCCCGCACGAGCCTCATCAAGTTCATCGATCCGCGTGGCGAATTCTTCGAGGAGGGTTGCACGGGCGACCCGCGGTACGACATGGCGAAACTCCTCCATTCGTTTCACGGCGGGTACGATTTCATTCTCCATGAGATGTATCAGCTCACCGCCCAGGAGGGGGCCTACGCGATGACCCTCCTGCGTTCCGAGTCCGCCCGCGACGCGGAAGCCGTGCTTTTCCAGCTCTTGGCCGGCACGACCACGTACGACGTGGCGGAGTTGAAGTTGCTCGAAGCGCTCTTGTTCCTGACCATGCTGCCGCTCCATTGCGACGACGGCCGGAGACAGACGGCGCTGTACCTGCGGGGGCTCATGCTGTTGAAGGAGGCCTGCGGTGAGAATCTGTCTTGATGTGGACGGGACCGTCTGCGAGCTGAAAAGCCGTGAGGGTGACTATGCGGACGTGCGGCCGCTCCCGCACGCCGCCGAGGCGATTCGCGCGCTCCGGGCGGCCGGGCATTACGTCATCCTCGCCACCGCCCGCCACATGAAAACCTGCGGCGGCAACGTCGGGTTGGTGGTGGCCCGGCAGGGACTCACCTTAATCGAATGGCTGCAACGGCACGGCATCGAGTACGACGAGCTCTGGTTCGGAAAACCCCACGCGGATCTGTACGTGGACGACAAGGCGATGACCTTCCCCGGCAATTGGTTCGCCCTGAGCCAAGAGGAGCTGCTTCGGCGGGCCGGCGATCCTCCCCGCTTGAATCTGGTCGTGGCTATGGCCGGAGCCGGGTCGCGCTTCAGCCGGGCCGGCTACGACCTCCCGAAGCCGCTGATCCCCGCCTTCGGAGAACCGATGTATCGCCATGCCGTCCGCTCGCTGCCGCTGCACCTCGCGCAGACGTTGGTTTGTCTGATTCGCCGCGACGCGCATGCCGCGCGGTTGCGCCGGGACATCGAAGAGACGTTTCAGCCGTACCATCCCATCGTGATCGCGCTCGATCATCTGACGCGCGGACAGGCGGAAACCGTCCTCTATGCGAAGCCGCACCTCGCGTTTCATCTCCCGGTGCTGATCCACAATGCGGACAGCGCGTTCGAGATGCGCAGCTTCGCGGACTTTCCCCCGGCGGCGGACGGCGCGTTGCTGCTCTTCCGAGGCGCGGGCAGCCAATGGAGCTATGCGGCCATGGACGGCGAGGGTCGGGTGAGCCGGGTGACCGAAAAAGACCCGATTTCGCCCTATGCCTCCACGGGCACCTATTATTTCCGTTCCTCCGTCCGGCTGTTCGAGCTGATCGACGACGCGATGCGCCGCGACGAGACGGTGCGCGGCGAATATTACTTGGGGCCGCTCTACAACCGGATGATCGCGGAGGGCGCGACCGTGCGGGGATGCGAGGTGGAGCGCTTCATCAGCTTCGGAACCCCGGAGGATCTGGCGACCGCCGAAGCCGACGCAGTGAACACCGGCGTCATCAAACGGCTGACAGACCGCGTCGCCATCAAGCCAGACGATCCCGCGCTGTCATGGGGCGGTGGAGCGGCGAGGCCTTCCCCGGCGTGAACCGCAACGAAATGCCATGAGGACGTCATGAGCAAGGACCGGCAGGCCGACGGAACGTACGCCAAAGTGGCCGTCTTGCTCTACGGCATGCTGCGAACGTTTCGGACCACCGCCCCGTCCTTTCACCGCCACGTGGTGGCGCCGAACAATGCCGACGTGTTCTATTTCGGCCCGGCGCAGTCCGACGCGCCGAGTCTGGCGCACAAGGGTCATCTGGACGTCTTCGGGAATGTGAAAGTGAACCCGAAAGGCCGGATCGATTCGACGGGCGCCGTCGCTCAAGATGACGTGCTCGCGGCCTATGGTCCCGCCATGCGCGGCTATCGCCTGCACCACATCCCGCAAGAAGAATTCGTCCGTCAGGCAGCCGTCGTGCCGCGGGAGGAGTGGATCTTTAGCCTCAACCCGGCGCGCATGTTTTCCATGGTCTTCAACATGGAAGGCGCGGTCAGTCTCTTGCTCGACTATGAGCGCGAGCAGGGCATCCGCTACGACTACGTCATCATCACGCGGCCGGATCTGGCCTTCTTTTCCCCCATCAAGGCTCGCGGCAAGGCCGGCCAGATCCACATTCCCCCAGGCGAAGGCTTCGATCCTTGGGGAAGGAAGCATCTGCGCAACGCCAGCGTCCTCTATTACAAGAACGTGGTGACAGGCGATTATCTCGAAGGAGCGGATCGGTCTCACTTCAACGATCAGCTCTTTCTCCTCCGCCGAGAGGACCTTTTCCCCTTTACCGTGCTCAGCAAAGCCATGAGCGACTATCTCCTGCACAAGGTCCCCGCCTCCCCGGAAACGATTTTCTTCCTGCATCTCTGCCATCGGCACAGGCTCAAGCCGATCTACCACCCGGAGTGGTGCTACGAGATCTATCGCGACGGCATGCCGCTCGTGCAGAACGTGGCGGATACCAGCATGATCCAGCGCATCGACCGGTATCATCCGAAAGCTCGCGAACGGTTTCGGAAGGACCCCCTCGGGTCGTTGTTACGAGACGTGAAGATCCTGGCCAAGAAAGTGATCCACCGCCTCACCCGGTGATCCATGCCCATCGCAGCATCGGACATCACGATCGTGTTTCAGGGGCCGGTCGTCGGAGGTCCCGAGGGGACGGCGCGGCTCATCCGGCTGACCAGGCGGGCGTTGCCCCACAGTCCCGTCATTCTCAGCACGTGGATCGGCACGGACCTCGCCGACATCGACGTGGACACGGTGCTGCTGTCGGAAGACCCCGGCACGCTGCCGGGCATCAAGCGGCGCGACGGACCGGGTGAGCCCAACAATATCAACCGCCAGATCGTGTCCACGCAGGCCGGCGTGCAGAAGGCGACCACGCGCTACACGCTCAAGCTTCGCACGGACTGCGCGCTGGAGCGGACGGCCTTCCTCACCCTCTATGACCGACTGCGGGGGCACGACGGCGTCCCGCGCATCGTGGCGTCCTCCCTCTTCACGATCGACCCCTGGATGTTCGAGCAGCTCCCGTATCACGTCAGCGACTGGGTGCAATTCGGCGAGACCCCGGCGCTGCAAACCTACTGGTCCTTGCCCTACATAGCGCATCAGAACGCCACCTATTACGAGCGGCATCCCCATGCGCGCCATTCGACGTTCCTCGACCGGCGCTTTCGCACCCGCTGGGCCGTGGAACAATATCTGGCGATGCACTATGCGCGGCATCTCGGATTCCCGATGCCCGCCTACCACAACGATATCACGCCGGCCGTGCTTGCGGGGCATCGGCATTTTCTCGCCCGCCATGTCCTGATCCTGGACCCCTGGGACATGGGCTTGCGATTTCCCAAGTATGCGTGGGCCTACCGGTCGAGTTTCCAGCGGCTGAACTGCGTGCTGTTCTTGGATTGGTATCGTCTCTTCTTGGAAGAGGGCGGCCGCACCCTCCAGGGCATGCCCTCGGCCGAGGAGCTTCACGCGAGACTGGCCCAGAAGCGCGTGGCCCGGCTGCTGGGCCGGTACTTGGACAAAGCCGGCCCGCTGCTGCTCCGTCCGGGAATCAAGCAGGTCGCCAATCGTTTGTTGGCTCTTTTGACAGGGCACCGACGTGCCGGGGCGCCCCGTTTATGGAGTCGCGAGTGCAATGGCAAGGACGGCGCGCTGCCGCCGATCGGGGCGGTGTGATGGGCTCCGCACGCCAAAGCTAGGAGGTGGTGAGGTCGGCAGACTCCCCTTCCGGCTGCCGGCGAGCATGGCGTTGCGATTCCGGCACAGGATCCCGCTTGCCAAGGAAGCGACCGGCGCCTCGCGGGCTGAACAAGACGAGGACCGCCAATGTAAAGCTGATCCCTATGACGGTGGCCGTCGCGAGCCGGATGACCGACTCGGCTTCTTTCCTGGCGTCGTTTCCGATTTCCGCGACGATCTCCAGCAGGCGGTCCAAGGCAAAGGACACCGCGATCAGCTTGGGTCCCGCATCTTGCGCGGCATGATACTCCGCTTTGATCCGAAGGCGACGCCTATCCTGCGGCGATGAGCTCTGCCATAACTCCTCCAGGATGCCCAACGTCACACGGGAGGATTCGATGTATTGTTCCAGTTTCTCTCGCAGCTCGATCAAAGCGGCCGCTTCTTGAGTTCTCACTTTGGGATTCGACGACGCCTTCTGACTGGCTCTGATATAGACATCGAGTGTATCTTCAATGCGTTGGCGTTGAGCCGGAAAGGATTCGGTGATGCTTTCGAATTGGCGCTTGCTGTCGGCTTCGATAGCCCGAATAATGGTGGATCGATACCGGATGAGCCGGGCGTTCATGTGGCCGAGGTCGGTGGCCGCCAGCGTATACTCGGCATGAATGATGCGTATGTCCTGATCGACCTTCGTCAGTGCATGGCTGCCCCACCATCCTGTTCCAGCAATCAACGCGCTGATCAGAACGTTCCACCACCCTATGCGGGTATTGTGACCGCCCATCGGTTTAGCGCGACGAATGACAAAGGGCAGAGAGCCAGCGTGACTCCCTGCCCTTCGCCGTTACGGCGGCATGAACCCTACAGCCAGCTGACGCGCTCAGCCGGCCGAATGTAGATCGGTTCCTCGACCTGGATGCGCGCCACT
>CAZXRB010000028.1:41209-41945 GCA_964642845.1 uncultured Nitrospira sp. | reverse complement strand
CGCCGACGTCCGCGTCCGGCCGGAATTCCGGAACGGCGTCTGCTTCGGCGGCGGCGCACCAGTGGGCGGCGCCTGTAATGCGACAGCAGCTATTGGAGCGCAGGCCGGCGCCAACACGGCACGGGCCGGAAAAGGCGCGAACGACTTCTACGTCCAACAGTGGGTGCGCCTCGGTATCGGCTATGACCTGTCGCCCGATGTGAATTTCTACATGGAAATCATTGACGCGGCGACTTGGGGTGGGAACGGAAACGCGGCGAATGCTGGCAACGCAGGAGATCCGCTAAACCATAATTGCTCAAGCACTGCTACCGGTGCCTGCCGGCTCGGAGTCAGGGCAGCCTACATGTTAGTTCGTAACTTTGCTGGCATCCAAGGCCTCAGCGTGAAGGCTGGCCGTCAATATGTGATCTTCGGCAACCATTCCCTGTTCGGCCACTTTGACTGGGCCAACACCGGCTATTCCCATGACGGTGTCATGCTCCAATACAGCACCAAGGCATGGGATTCCTATTTCGGATGGTTCAGAAATTCGGAAGGTGACCTTGCGCAAGCTGCTCCGGTTGGCAGCTTGGCTGGGAATGTTGGTGGTTGTAACCCAGGGCAGGCTGATGGCTCCGCTGATTCCGATATGTTCATTTTCTACAACCAGATCAAGTCCGTGCCGGGTTTCATCATCGAACCGTATTATGTGTACTATCGCAATGGACTTCCGGGTAGCGGTGCAGCGACGACA
>CAZXRB010000028.1:0-41103 GCA_964642845.1 uncultured Nitrospira sp. | reverse complement strand
GGGACGCGATCAACGAAACGGCCTGGCAGTTCGGTTCAATGGGCGACGGTACGGCTGCCACCTGCGGTGGAGGTGAATACCGCTGCTTGAGCATCAATGCCTGGGCGACCAGGAACTGGATCGGCTACACCCATTACCAGTCAGCCTGGAAGCCGCGCTTGGCGTTCTTCTTCGACTACGCGTCAGGCGATGGCCGGAGCAACTGTACGACGTCTTCACCAGCTGCTTGCCGCACGGCCAACACGTTCGAGAACTTTTATCCCACAAACCACATCCACATGGGCTACATGGACGTCCAAGCCTGGAAAAACATGTTGAGCCCCGGCGCCAACCTCCAAGCTCGCCCGACCAAGGATGATCACGTCGAAATCTGGTACACCAATTTCAACCTGGCCAGCGCGCGTGACAACTGGTATCGGGCCGCGCAGGGTGCCTACATCCTCTCAAAGAACGGCAACACGAAGACCCACATCGGCGACGAAGTGGACTTCACCTGGACCCATATGTTCATGGACGGCAAGCTGGCCTTCCAGGCGACCTACGGGCACCTGTTCGCCGGCAGCTACATCCGCGAGCATATCGCCAGTGCGTCGAACCAATCGTGGGGCTTCGTCCAGCTGTGGATGAACTTCTAGGGTAGGCAATAGGCTAGAGGCTATGGGCTAGAGGATCACGGCCCAAAGCCAAGAGAACCGAAGCCCCGCGGGCGATCCCCGCGGGGCTTCTTCGTTTTTTGTTATCCAGATGCTATAGTCGCAGACGGGAGGACCGTATGAAAAACAGAACGAAGACCGGACCGCATCTCTTCTCGCGTGAAATCATTGTCACTCGGGGAAAACCTTCGGCTGTCATCATCCCTCTCGAGGAATATCGAGACATGCTGGAAAGACTTGAAGATGCTGAGGATGTAAGAATTCTCAAGCGTCTGAGGAGTAAGTCATTGAAGTTCCGTTCTCTTGAGGCCTTCCTCAAGGAGACGGCCTCTCGTGTATGAAGTCCTGATCGAAGCAGGAGTCGAGCGTGAGGTGAAACGGCTACCCAATCAGGATTTCAAGAGGATTGTGAGCGCCATGAAAGATCTGGCAGACAATCCAAGACCATCGGGATGTCGAAAACTGGTCGGAAGCGAGCGGGACTGGCGCCTGAGGGTTGGAGACTACCGCGTTCTGTACGAAGTTAATGATGCGAGGAGGGTCGTTCGTATTCTGCACGTGAAGCATCGGCGGGAAGCGTATCGCTGATGGGCAAGGAGTGTTTCTCCTGCGGACTATTGCCCACTCAGGCGCGCCCCTGCTTTCTAAAGTCCGGTTGCTCCAGCGAGCCGTCTTCTCTCTGCACCGCTCGCCTGCTTCCCACTCATTCTGAGTCCTTTCGTGAACGATCCGATCCGCCAGTTGCGACAACGGTTGGTTTCACAGCCCGGCAAGACTCTGCTCCGTCTGGACTTACCATCATTTCAGATTGATTTCTTCAGCGTGGAATTCTACACTGGCGAGCCTTCCTAAGGGGATATGATGGATCAGGAATCGCTCGAACAAATCCGACAGATCGTGGCCGAAGCCACGCAAGGTCTTCGTGTGGAAATGAGAGAAGCCACAGAAGGCGTCGGTGCCGAGCTACGAGGGGGGCTTGCGGAGGTTCGCCAGGAAATTCAGGGCGTCCGGACTGAGCTTGGCCAGGAAATCCAGAGCGTCCGGACCGAGCTTGGCCAGGAAATCCAGGGCGTCCGGACTGAACTTGGCCAGGAAATCCAGAGGGTCAGAACGGACCTTGGCCAGGAAATTCAGGGGGTCCGGACTGAACTTGGGCAGGAAATCCAGGGGGTCAGAACGGACCTTGGCCAGGAAATTCAGGGCGTCCGGACTGAACTTGGGCAGGAAATCCAGGGGGTCAGGACTGAAATTCAGGGGGTCAGGACTGAGCTTGGCCAGGAAATTCAGGGGGTCCGGACTGAGCTTGGCCAGGAAATCCAGAGCGTCCGGACCGAGCTTGGGCAGGAAATCCAGGGGGTCAGGACCGAACTGCGCCTGGAAATCATCGCGGCGTCGGAAGAAAACAAGCGCCATGCCGGTGTTCTGTATGATGACCTGCAGCACAAGATTGAACTGGTGATCGAAGGACAGCAGGTCTTGCGTCACGAGATTCAAGAAGTGAGTGAGAAGGTCGATCGGGAGTCGCGCGATACCCGCGCACTGCTGAAAGCGTCTTACCAGGAACTGCATCAACGGGTCGAACGGTTGGAACAATGAGATAGTTGGTACTCCGCTGGCTGTTCTCGTCATCAACGCGGCATTGACTGCCTTCTCCTGTGAACGATCTCGTTCGTCAGCTCACACAACGGTTTGGCTTCTCGGCCTTCCGGCCCGGGCAGGAAGAAGTCATCCGCGCGGTGTTGGCCGGACGGGATGCGTTGGCGGTGATGCCGACGGGGCAAGGGAAATCGCTCTGCTATCAACTGCCCGCCACGCTGCTGCCCGGCATGACGGTCGTGGTGTCTCCGTTGATCGCGCTCATGCAGGATCAAGTGGAGAGCTTGCGGCAGCGCCAGATCGCCGCCGCGGCCTTTCATTCGGGCCTGTCCGAACCAGAGCGGGACCAGGTGATTCAGGCGTTGCGGCTCCAGCGGTTGACGCTGCTCTACCTGGCGCCGGAGCGGATGCAGCACGAAGGATTTTTGCGGCTCCTTCGATCCTGTCTCATTTCGCTCCTGGTCGTCGATGAAGCGCACTGCCTCTCGCAATGGGGGCACGACTTTCGGCCGGATTACCTCAAGATCGGCCGGCTGCGAACCGAGCTGAACCATCCGCCCTGTCTGGCGTTGACGGCGACCGCGACGCGGCGCGTGCAGGACGACTGTTGCGAGCGCTTGGCGTTACGGAATCCCCTGCGGCTGGTGACCGGGTTTCGGCGGTCCAACCTAGCCTTCGCTGTCCGCCTGTGCCTCTCCCGCTTCGACAAACTGACTGAATTGGACCGGCTGGTCGCCGGACATACGACGGGAACCGTGCTGGTCTATTGCGCCACGCGGCGGGCCGTGGAGGAGGTCGCCGGCGCCTTGGGGCAGACTCATGCCGGCGTCGGCTACTATCACGCCGGCTTATCCGATGACGAACGGCGGGTCGTGCAGGAGGAATTTCGCCGTGGCACCGTCCGCATCCTCGTCGCCACGAACGCGTTCGGGATGGGCATCGATAAACCCGATGTCCGGCTGGTCGTCCATTTCGACGTACCGGGCAGTCTGGAAGCCTACTACCAAGAGGCGGGCCGCGCGGGCAGGGACGGACAGCCGGCGTCCTGTGTGCTGTTGTTTCATGAGCGCGACGTGGGCACGCAGGAGTATTTCATCCAACAGGCGGCAAACGAAGCGGCCAACGCCGAACGGGCGGACCGCATGCGCACGTTACTGCGGGACATGGTGGCCTATGTCTCGGCGCAGGCGTGCCGGCAGATGGCGATTCTCGACTACTTCAGCGACGACGTGGAGCAGGCGCTGGGACCTTGCGGCCTCTGCGATCGGTGCTGCACCGCTGCGCGACCGGTCCAACCGCAGGGCCATGACCAGGACGGAGAGTCGGCGCGAGCCATTCTCGACACGGTGGCCTGGTGCCGAGGCCGATTCGGCGTCACGCGCATCGTGGAGATTGTGCGGGGCAGCCGCTCCAAAGCCCTCTTATCGTACGGCAGCGACGGCTGTCCAACCTACGGCAGCTGCCGAACACTATCGAAGACCGGCGTGACGAGGATCGTTAAGGACTTGATGGACGCCGGGTACCTCCGCATCGAAGGCACGGAATATCCGACGGTCGCCCTGACGGCCAAAGGCCACGAGGCAGTGAGAGGCGCCGGCCCAATTATTCTGCCGCGTCCAGACACACCTCCCGCCCCGGCTGCCGTACAGCAACCGGCCGTCACCAAAGTCCCGTTGGCCGATCCCGACTTGTTCGAGCGGCTGCGCGTTCTCCGCAAGGAATTGGCCGAGGAAGAGGGCGTGGCCCCGTTCGTCATCTTCCACGACAAAACGCTCCGCACGATCGCCAACCAGAAACCCTCCACCCCCGCCGCCCTCTTGGAAATCCCCGGCATCGGCGAAACCAAAGCCGAACGCTACGGCCGGCGGGTGTTGGAGGTGGTGAATGATTCTTGATGGGGGAGGGGGCAAGCTGAAAGCCGACAGCTACTTGAAATTCCCCGCCTTCGCGAACCGCTCTTGTAATTCCCGGTAGGTCTGCGTGACGGGAAACTGCGGGAATTCTTTGGGCAGGTGCGCCGGCGGGCGGAAGAAAAAGCCGGCGTCGGCTTCGGCGAGCATGGCGGTGTCGTTGTACGCGTCGCCGGCGGCCATGGTGAAGAAGTTCAGCGCTTTGAACGCGGCGACGGAGTGCTTCTTCTGGTTCTGCATGCGCATGTGGTAGTTCACGATGCGGCCGCTGCCGTCGATTTCCAGCTGATTGCAGAAGAGCGTGGGAAACCCGAGTTGCCGCATGAGCGGCAGGGCGAACTGATAGAACGTGTCGGAGAGGATGATGACCTGGCAGCGCTCGCGCAGCCAGCGGACAAACTCATTGGCCCCGTCGAGCGGCCCCATCTTGTCGATGACATCTTGGATATCGTGGATCGTCAATTTGTGCTGATCCAAAATGGCCAGCCGCTGCCGCATCAGCTTGTCGTAGTCCGGCATCTCGCGTGTCGTGATCTTCAATTGTTCGATGCCGGTCTTCATCGCCACATTGATCCAGATCTCCGGCACCAGCACGCCTTCCAAGTCCAAACAGGCCATCACGGGTTTCTGCATCGTCGCTCCTTTGCTCTCAAACCCCCTCACCCCTGCCCTCTCCCCCGATGGGGGCGAGGGGAAGGAAATGCCAGCCCAATTAATCAATTGGGCACTTACGGTGTCTCCATCTCAATCTCAGTCACCTCTCCCCTTGTAGGGTGGAGATTGGTCGTCACCTTCTGTCCCTTTCAGTTCCCTCGTTGTAAGGTGGAGATTGGTCGTCACTTTCTGTCCCTTTCAGTCCCCTCGCCCTTCCAGGGAGAGGGGTAGGGTGAGGGTGCGAAAGCGCCAGCGTGATGGCTTCGAGCACGGCGTGGGGGTTGATAAGCACGTCATGATTCCAGAACCGGATGACTCGGTATCCGGCAGCATTGAAGAACGCCGTTCGAGCAGCATCCTTCTGGACCGCCTCAGCATGTTGCCCGCCATCGACTTCAACAATCAATTGTTGTTCAACGCAGCAAAAGTCCACAACGTATGGCCTCAGCGGATGCTGGCGTCTGAATTTGAGGTTTGCCAGTTGCCTCCCACGGAGCAGGTGCCAGAGTAGCCGTTCGGCATCTGTTTGATTTCGTCGTAACCGTCGTGCGAACAATCCGCCCCCTCACCCTGCCCTCTCCCTCGACGGGGGCGAGGAGGAGGAAATGTGGGCCTTCTCCGCATGCTGAAACGCCTGGCTGAGAAACCGCCACACCTTATCCAGGAGCTGATCGAGCAGTTCTGTCCCGCGCCAACGCGGCTGGTTCTCCTGGTGATGGCGGTCGGCCCATTCCAGGGCGATCGGCAGCGGGAGTAAACGGGCGGCTGTCTGGGTCAGGTCGCCCCACAAGAGGCTCAGCGCCGGGCCGACACGCACCGGGACCGGAATCTGCTCCACGGGATTATTGACGAGATCCTGGCACCACTCCGCTGGCGACGTCACCGACAATTCGCGGCAGGCGGCCGGGCGTGCTTCGTAGATGGAGCAGAGCTCGTCTTCCAGGAACGGGCAGGGCATGCGGAGGGCGTAGTAGGCGCGATTGAGGGGCTCCAGCGCCTCGTCATCGGGCGGATGCGGCTGCTCGCCCAGCTCGGCGAGCCGATGCCAGAGCCCCTGAGCCAGCAACGTGGTCTTGGCCTCCGCGAAGCGAGCGGCGATGCGCTGTTGGCGGTCCGGCGGCAACGTACGGACATAGTCCCGTAGCGCGAAGGCTTCGGGCGGCGAGAGGGGGACCATCATGCGGCAGCAGGCGGCGCAGCCTTTCTGACACGAGAGCGTCTTGCCCTGCTCGCGGGCGCGAGCGTGTTCCAGCGCCTGAGCTTCCTCGCCGAGCCGGCGCACCAGCGGCACGATCGCCGTCACGGGAACAAAGCCGGCCGGGACTTCAACCGCGGTGGTCAGCCGGCCGGCCGGCGTGTTGAGCGCGATATCGAACTGTTCTGTCCCTCGTGCCGTCATCATGCACCATCGAAGCCGGGACACGGGCAAGACGAGTAGGACACGCGAGACAGGCGAGAGGTCCGAGACCGTCGATCTTTGCACGAGTCGCGCCCGCCTTGCATGTCTCGCTCTTCGCGCGCCGTATGTCGCCGCCATCATAGAGAACGGTTCGGCGGCCGGTCAACAGACGCGCGGCTGTATTGCGATCAGCGGCGGGAACCTCGATAATGCCGCCGGAGCATGCGTGATGAAATGGTCGGGCCACATCATCGGACTGCTGAAGGAATACACGCGCGATCTCGTCGAACAGGCGAAGCAAGACACCTCGGCCGAAGAACGGTTCGGATTCGCCGCCGCCCCGTATCGGCCCGACCAGGCCTTGTCCGATTTACTGGCCTTGTTGGACGACCGCATTGAGTCGGAGGGCATGCAGGTCGGCCTCCGGGAAGGATTTCTCCATGACATGTGGAGCCTCTGCAACGAGGTCGGCCCCCGCATCGCCGATCGAGTGTGGCTGGAAATGAACGTCGGCGGGCAGGCGCCCAGCAAGGCCCGGACGAGAGAATTGACCTATCGCGCCTTGATCGCCTTCATGGAAACCGGCGCGGAGGAGACGTTGTAAATGCCCGGATCCGTCCTCCTTCGATTGCTCCTCAGCCTGGGAGCTCTGGTTGCTGCGCTTCCGCTGGTGCAGGCCGCGGCGAAAGGGCGAAGTCCCTCGGAGACGTTGCAAGCCGGCGACGTCACGCTGACCCCTGTGGTCACCTCAGGGCTCGATCGCCCCTTGTTTCTGACTCATGCCGGTGACCGCTCGGGCCGGCTCTTCATTGTCGAACAATCCGGACGGATCAAAGTGTTGGAGCGTGACCGTGTCCTGCCGGTTCCATTCCTTGACGTGGCGGACCGTGTCCCCGCGCTGGGTGACCGGGATGAGCGCGGGCTGCTGGGGCTCGCCTTTCATCCCGGCTATGCCCGCAACGGCCGGGTCTTCATCAGCTACACTCGCAAGTCGGACGGCGCGACGGTCGTCGCCGAACATCGCCGCCAAAGCGCCACGGTGGCGTCTCGGGATGAACGGGCCGTTCTGGTCGTGCCGCAACCGTATGCGAACCACAACGGCGGCATGATTGCGTTCGGCCCCGACGGCTATCTCTATATCGGCCGCGGCGACGGCGGGCACCGGGGCGATCCCGACAATCGCGCGCAGAATCCCGATGATCTACTGGGCAAAATCCTGCGGATCGATGTCGATCAGGCTGAGCCTTATGGAATTCCGCCTGACAACCCCTATGTGAAGGGCGGCGGCCGGCCGGAGGTTTATGCACTCGGCCTGCGGAATCCCTGGCGCTTTTCCTTCGATCCCGTCACGCATGACTTGTGGGTCGCCGACGTGGGCCAGTGGAAATGGGAGGAGATCGACCGGGTAACGCGCGGCGGCAATTATGGGTGGCGCAGGATGGAGGGGGCGCATTGCTACAATCCGGAAACCGACTGCCGGACGCCGGATCTCATTCTGCCGGTCATGGAATATGGCCACGACAAGGGGCGCTGTTCGATCACGGGCGGCTATGTGTATCGTGGCAAGGCGATCCCCTCGTTGGCGGGACGATATCTGTACGGCGACTATTGCAGCGGCGAACTGTTTCTGTTCTCAACCCAAGGCGGTTCTGAAGCCACCGGCCAGCCCACCGTGCTGATGAAGACGCCGCTCCGCATTTCCTCCTTCGGCGTGGACGAGGAAGAAGAGATCTATGTGGTCGATCACGCCGGCGGCCTCTACAAGCTCGAGCCGGCCGCGATCTCATAGGCGCCCAGTCAGCCAGTAGAAAAGGATGCCCACGAGCTCCTCTACTGCTTCCGTCATTCGTGCCAGCGCCCAGCTTGTGGGCAGGAGGTCCATGAGCGTCACGTCGGCCCAAGCATCGGCAAAGTGATGGCGGGCGTAATATCCGCAGGGATAGGGCAGCACGTCGAACCCCTGCTTTCGGAACAGCGCGGCGGCGCGCGGCAGACGAGCCGCATTGGTCACCAGCACGATGGAGCCCGTCTTGCCAAGGACCCGCTTGGCGCCGGCGGCATTTTCATACGTGGTCCGCGCCTGGTCTTCCACCAGGACAGCTTCGGCCGGCACACCGAGCCGTACAGCCCACTCTTTCATCGCGGGGGCTTCTTGCGGGCCGTGGCCGAAGACGCGCGTGTCGCCGCCTGTCACGAGGATCGTCGCAGCGACTTTCTGCCGGTAGAGGTCCACCCCGCAGACGGTACGGCGGCGGGACTCGTCGGACAACTCGTCCATAGGACGGAGTGTGCCCCGCTGCTTGACCCCTCCGCCGAGAATCACGATGGCGTCGAACCGCCCTTCGACCGAGGGCCGCGGCGGATACCGGCTTTCCAGGAGGCTCATCACGGCGTGGGAGGCGATGGGCAGGCTGCTTGCGATTAAGAGGAGTAAGCCCATGGCCAGCCAGCGGCAGACCCAGCGTTGGCGTCGAGGCGAATGGGGCAGCCATGCCAAGACAAAGGCCACCATGAAGCACAGGAGACACCACGTCAGCGGGTACAGGCCGTACTTGACGAGTTTGTAGAGGCCGAAGAAGAATGGGGTCATCTCCATAAGGCAGGTCTCCAAGCTTTGATGTGGCGCGTAGCATACAGGGAGTCGAGCAGATGACCAAGCCCAGCTCGGACGCGACAGGACGCCGGTATTGGCTCATGAAGTCGGAGCCCGAGGTCTTTTCCATCGATGATTTGGCCAGGTCTCCCAATCAGACCACCTGCTGGGACGGCGTGCGCAACTATCAGGCGAGAAATTTCATGCGCGCGATGGCGGTGGGCGATCAGGTGCTCTTCTATCACAGCAACGCCGATCCGCCGGCGATCGTCGGCATCGCGGAAGTCGTGCAGACGGCCTATCCCGACCCCACGCAGTTCGACAAGCGGGATAAGCATTACGATCCCGCCAGCAAGCCGTCGCAGCCTCGCTGGGACATGGTGGATATCAAATTCGTGCGGAAGTTTCCAACGCCGCTGACCTTGGACCAACTCAGAAAGGAAACGAAGTTGGACAAGATGGAGTTGCTGAGGAAGGGATCACGGCTCTCGGTCCAACCGGTCCGGCCATCCGAGTGGGATCACATTCTCAAACTGGCCGGAGCCCCCTCACCCTCACCCTCTCCCACGGCGGGGAGAGGGAAGCTTTGAGAGGAATGAAAGGAGGCGGCTGCTCAAAACGACCGATCGGCAAGACCGCAGTCGATGCAAGAACCGCAGGTGTACCCTTCAGAGTGGATGGTCTCCAGCGAGTCAACGAGGCGGGGATTTGCAGAATGCTCAAAAAGGCTGTCAGGTGCTGGCTTTGCCGTCGTCCAGATACCGATGCTGCCAATCCAGCCAGGCATGACCCAACTCATGGGCGAGGATGTACCGGCGGCGGGTCACGGGCAGCTTGCGGCGGATATAAATGGTCTTCGTTTCGTCATCCCAGATGCCGTCGGCGTTCGGATCGCGCCGATCCATCTCGGCGTCCGACAACTGCCGCACCGAAATGCGATAGCCGAACGGCAGCACCACCCGATTGGGAATGCGCAACATCGTTCTGCGCTCTTTGAGCACCGTGCCCACGAGTCATCATCCTTTGTCTTGGCACCGTTAGCCTACCATAAACCGGTCTTCCGACGCCTTGGTTAAATACAGCGTAATATCAATGTCTTATGCGTAATCTGAGGGCCAGATTCGGCTGTCAGGCCCATGCAGGCAGCTGTTTCTATCCCGGACCGAATTGTGTAATATCTGTCGCGTGGAACCGCTGATTACCGAAGAATTGTCGCAGCGTTATCCCGCTTCCGTGCGCCTCGCCGAGGTCAAGATCCGGGACTGTGGCGAGGTCAAGAAGCTGGATGCCGGCCGCTTGCCGATTCGCCGCGGCGATCGTGTCCTGCTCGAGGTGGACGGCGAAATGACGTACGGGGTGGTGTACAGGGAGCCGTATGTGACGCCGTTCGTCCCTCCCATGCGGGTCATGAAGAAGATCATCCGCAAAGCCACTCCCGAGGATGCGGCCTTGATCGCGCGACTAGAACGGTTGTCTCACGAGGCCAAAGCCTACTGCCGCGCGAAGGCGGCGGAGCTCCGGCTCACGCTGAAGCTCGTCGAGGTGTATGGGGCCATGCAGCGCCGGCAACTCACCTTTGTCTACACCGCCGATGAGCGGATCGACTTCCGGGAATTGGTCCGGGACTTGGCGCGGCGCTTCGGAGGCCGCATCGAAATGCGCCAGGTGGGCGTCCGGGAAGAGGCCCGCCGCCTCGGCGGCATCGACACCTGCGGGTTGGTGCTGTGCTGCGCCAGCTTTCTCACCGAAGTGAAGCCGGTGACCGTGAAACAGGCTCGCCATTTGGGGTTGCCGGCGGAGGATCCCCGATTGCTCGGCGTCTGCGGCCGCCTGAAGTGCTGTCTGATGTTCGAAATGATGGACGCCCAGGGCGGCATGCCGAAGCAAGAATCGGCGCTCATTCACGTCGACAAGAGCACGCCCCGGCCGCCCTCGTCCCTTCCCTCCTGACGGCTCGTCGCCTTCGATCGTTTCAATGCAATCTCTGCTCTCCCTCTGCACCGGACGCGGTATAATGCAACCGAAAGAGAGGGTCTCCCATGCATCGCGTGCTGGTCCTCGGGGCGGGGAAGATCGGATCGTTGATTGCCTGTCTGCTCGCCGAACAAGGGCGCTACGAGGTTCAGCTCGGAGATCTGAGCGTGGAACGGCCGAAGCGCCTGATCGATGAGCTGAAGCTCTCCCGCGTCACGCCCGTTCTCCTGGATACGCGCCATCCCGATACGATCAGCGCGCACCTGTCCGCCCATCCGGTCGATGCCATCGTGTCGAGCCTCCCGTATTTCTGCAACCCTACCGTGGCCGGTCTGGCGCTGACGCACCAGGTGCACTATTTCGACCTCACGGAAGATGTGGAGGTCACCAACCAGGTCCGGCTGTTGGCCTCGGGAGCCCCGCGGGCCTTTGTGCCCCAGTGCGGGTTGGCGCCCGGCTTCATCAGCATCGTCACGCACGAATTGATGACCCATTTCCAGAGCCTCGATACGGTGAAGATGCGTGTCGGGGCGCTTCCCGTGCATCCAAGCAACGCCCTCAAGTATTCGCTGACCTGGTCGACCGACGGCTTGATCAACGAGTACGGCAATACCTGCTACGGTATCGAAGGAGGCGAGAAGGTGCCGCTACAGCCCTTGGAGGGCTACGAGACGATTGAAGTGGACGGCCTGCTGTATGAGGCGTTCAATACGTCGGGCGGCCTCGGCACGCTGGCGGACAGTTCGGTCGGACAAGTCTGCACGATGAACTATAAGACCCTGCGCTACCCCGGCCACTGCGAAAAGATTCATCTCTTGATGAAAGATTTGAAGCTCAACGAAGACCGCGAGACGTTGAAACGCATGTTGGAGCGCGCGATTCCGCAGACGTTGCAGGACGTCGTGTTGGTCTATGCGTCGGTGACCGGGACAACGTCGGACGGCTTCTTCGAGGAGAATTACGTCAAGAAGATTTATCCCCAGTGCATCAAGGGCCGCCTCTGGTCCGCCATCCAAGTCACGACGGCGTCCAGTCTCTGCTGTGTGGTGGACCTGGTGCTGGACCAGCCTGGTCGGTACCGAGGCTTTGTCACGCAGGAGTCCATACCGCTCAAGGATTTCCTGCAGAACGACTTCGGAGCCTGCTTCCGATGACGGACGAACGGCAGTTGCTGAACGACTTGGGTTTGGCCGCCGTCAACGCCGGCGGCAGCACGGGCCGCTGGTGGACCGAAGGCCCGGGGGCGGGACGGCTCGAGTCCGTCAACCCGGCCACCGGCCGCGTCATTGCCGCGGTCCACGCCTGCACGCGCGAGGACTATGACCGGATCGTCCAGGAGGCGCGCGACACCTTTAGCCGGTGGCGCATGGTGCCGGCCCCCAAACGCGGCGAATGTGTCCGGCTCATCGGGCAGGCGTTGCGCCGGTACCAGGACGCCTTGGGCTCCCTGGTGTCGCTGGAAGTCGGCAAGATCAAGGCGGAAGGCGACGGCGAAGTGCAGGAAATGATCGACATGGCGGACTTCGCTGTGGGCCAGTCACGCATGCTCTATGGCGCTACGATGCAGTCGGAGCGGGCGCGGCACCGGATGTACGAGCAGTGGCATCCGCTGGGTCCCGTGGGCGTGATCACGGCCTTCAACTTTCCCGTGGCCGTGTGGGCCTGGAACGCCTTCTTGGCCGCCATCGCCGGCGATCCGGTCATTTGGAAACCGTCGCCCAAAGCGCCGCTCTGTGCCTTGGCGGTGCAGCACATCTGCAACCGGGTCATGGCGGAGCAAGGCTGGCCGGGCGTGTTTTCGCTCTTCATCACCGATCGCGTCGAGCTCTCCGAAACGATGGTGCAGGACCGCCGCCTGCCGCTCATCTCCTTCACCGGCTCGGTGCCCGTCGGCCGGAAGGTGGCCGCAACGGTGGCGCAGCGGCTCGGCCGCACCTTGCTCGAGCTCAGCGGCAACAATGCCGTCATCGTCGATGAGACGGCCGATCTGGCTCTCGCCGTGCGCGCGATCCTCTTCGGCGCGGTCGGCACCGCGGGACAACGGTGCACCACCACGCGGCGCCTGTTCGTGCACGAATCACGCTATGACGAGCTGGCGAGCCGGCTGATCAAAGCCTACGGGCAAGTGCGCCTCGGCCATCCGCTGGAAGACGGCGTGCTGATGGGACCGCTCATCGACCAGGCGGCCGTGCAAGGCTATCGTTCGGCCATCGGCGAGGCCCTCGAGGAGGGCGGCACGCTGCTCTATGGCGGCCAGGTGTTGGACCGTCCCGGCTATTTCGTGCAGCCGACCATCATCAAGGCGCAGAATTCCTGGCCGGTCGTCCAGCGCGAAACCTTCGCGCCCATCCTCTATCTCATGACGTACCGGACGTTGGACGAGGCGATTCAGCTGCAGAATGACGTGCCACAAGGCCTGTCTTCGGCCCTGTTCACGAACCATCTGCGCCATGGCGAGCAGTTTCTGTCGGCGGCGGGCAGCGATTGCGGCATCGCGAACGTCAATCTCGGGACGTCCGGTGCGGAGATCGGCGGCGCCTTCGGCGGCGAGAAGGAAACGGGCGGCGGCCGGGAAGCCGGCAGCGACGCCTGGAAGGCCTATATGCGGCGGCAGACCAACACCATCAACTGGGGGACGGATCTCCCGCTCGCGCAAGGCATTCACTTCGGAGAATGAGGACCTCCGGGAAAGGAGCGGCCATGGCCGATCTTGCGCGGGAACTGGACGAGCTCATTGCCGGAATGGTTGCCGACTACATCGGCCGCAACCGGGCCGCGACGGTCCTCAAGAACCTGCTCGACGCGATCGGCGTGGGGTTCTATCCGGTCGTGGACCATCTCACGCTCCGGACCTCCGACATCGATCGCCGTGCGGAACCCTTTGTCCGTCTCGGCTATGCCTATAGTGAAACCCTGCATTTCGAGGACTGGTTCGCCAAGGTGTACCGGAAAGTCGGCTATCCGGCGCTCTTCGTCGATCAAGCCTATCCCGACGATCGAGGCCGGACCAGCATCATCCCGGGTTGGGTGCAGAAGTTCGGCGATCAAGCGTTCCATCATGTGGCCGTGCGGGTGGAAGACATCGAACTGGCGATTGCGAAGTTGCAAGGGCAGGGCGTTGTCTTTGCCGGCTCCATCGTCGGCGAGCGCGGCGGCCAGCTCCGGCAGATCTTCACCGCCCCTGAGACGGTGGATGGCCATCCCTACTCCGTGTTGGAATTGGCCGAGCGGCATCGTGGATATCAAGGCTTTCTGCCGCCCCAGGCCGACAGCCTGATGAAGTCCTCGGCGAAATAGCCTGATGCTGCCCGGGCGGCGCGTTTCCCTCCTGTCTCGCCGGTAGGGAGAACTGGTCCGAATCTTTTCCGTTGCTCCCGCCTCTCACCTTCCAGTATCTGACGGAGAAGACGGGGAGTCTTTTCATTCACCCTTATCCCAGGAGGTCAGTCATGAGGTGTGCCAGTCCTGTTCTCGTTGCCGCGGTGGCCATCGGGTGTGCGAGCCTGTCGGCGCAATCGGCCATCGCGGGGGAACCGAAGTCTCCCGTCGACGGGTACGATATCCATGTCCAGGCGCCTCACATGATGGCGGATGGCACGCCGGGCGGGCCCTATCACCATTATTGCAAGGGCGTGAGCGACAAGATTTTGCAGTGCCTGCTGTTCGAGTCCACCGATCCCAAGGCCAGGCTCGTCGGCATCGAATATTTCGTCGCGAAGGATCTTTCTCGAAAGCTTCCGGCCATCCAATGGCATCGTCATTTCCACGATCATAAAGTCGAGATCGCGACTGGCCGCGTCCAGGTGCTCGATATGCCGCCCGATCAAGCGGCGAAGGTGGCCGAGGCGGCGAGCAAGACGGACGGCGTCATCTACCATCTTTGGCAACCAGGCCAGGAATTTCCGGACGGCACCGTCACCTTCCCCCAATCCCTCGGCCATAAATTTCCGGGCCACGGGGAATAGTCCCATCGCCCGGCACGAGATGATTTCGATGTCCCTTCCCCCTCCGGACAAGGAGGGGGAGCAGGGGATGGTCGCAGCGGAGTGAAACAGATGCGGGTGATCCGCCGGCTGATCGGCGCGGGGGTTCTTCTGGCGATGGCGACGGCGCGCGTGACGGCGGTCCCGGCGGCTGACGCCGAAGTACTCAGGCCGCGCGTCCCACCGGACCAGATCGAGGAAGCCAGAACCTGGACGAATCCGCTGCCGGCGACCGACGAGCACATCGAAAAAGGCAAAGCGCTCTATCACGGGAAGGCCTTCTGCGTGACCTGTCATGGGCGCGACGGCACGGGGTTTGGCGACATCCCCGGTCTCCGCGGCAAGCTGCCGCGCAACTTCACCGACAAGGTGTGGCAAGCGGCCCGCACCGACGGCGAGTTGTTGTGGATCTTGAAGCACGGCAGCCCGGGCACCGATATGGCGCCGTTCATTCCGCTCATCTTGACGGAGGAAGAAGCGTGGCAGGTGCTGCTCTATGTGCGATCATTCGGCCGCCCGTAAGCCGTGACCGCACGAACCCGGCCGGCGAGCATCGCCTTCTAGCGTTTCGCCTCCGGCGGCGGCCAGTTCATTTCGGTATGCCGGCCGCAGTAGTAGCATTGAAGCCGGTAGCGGGCTTTGCGGCGGGGATTGGGCAGGGAGATGAAGGTGATCGGCGTGTCGTCGTACGGGCAGGTCGGCTGATCATGCAATAAATGCGCTTCGGCCATCATGGTGATCGAGGCGATATCCCACGGCGGCGTGGGTTCCTCCCTGCCGGTGATCGTCTCGGCCGTGTGGCAGCGCTCGCAGGTCGCTTCATACGTCTTCACGCGCGCGCTATGGGTCGTGAGATCCGCGACGTCCATCGGCCCGCCGCAGCCCGGCTTCGCACAGATGAGCTTCTCATGCTGCAGCGCCTGCACAAACCGCCGATGCGCCTCCCGCTCGTGATCGTTCTTCATGCGCACCCCCCTTTTCCTTTTTCTTCACTCTCCCTCGGTGAGGTGATCGGCTTGGTTTCAAAATGCGCGCATTAAACGAGCACCGCCCGCAGTCTCCTTCCTTATTGTTCCCGGTGCGCGTTTAGCGAGCAAGGCACCCACCATGCGTGCAGGACCGCTCTTCATATCCCCCATCCCCCGCTGACCTGGATGTTCGCTCCGTTCACGTACCGCGCCTCCTCGCTCAACAGATAGCGCACGGCGGCCACCGTATCGTCCACCGTCCCGATGTACCCGGCGGGGATCCGCTTCGTCATGCCGGCCAATTCCTCCGGCGGGGCGCTGCCGGAATCGATGAAGCCGGGTGAGATCGCATTCACCGTAATGCCATGCGGCGCAAGCAGCTTTGCCAGCGTGCGCGTGAGGATCAGCACGCCGGCCTTGGCGATGTAGTGGGCCGTCACGTCGGGCTGGGAAATCATCTGGTCGGCGTTGGCCATGCTGAAGTTGACGATCCGCCCGTACTTGCGCGCTTTCATGCCGGGCGCGACGGCTTGCGCGAGATAGAAGATGGGATGCAGATTGCCGTTGAACATGTCATTCCAGCCCTCGACCGTTTCGTCGAATAAGTTAATGCGATGGTAGGGCCCGGCTCCATTGACCAACACATCGATCCGCCCCCACGTCTGTTCCACCCGCGCCGCCAGCTGTTTCGCCGCGACGGGATCGCCGACATCGCAGCGGATCGCCAACGCCTCTCCTCCTCGTTCAGCGATCGCCTGGGATGTCTTCTGGGCTTCCGCCTCGCTCGTTCGATAGCAGATCGCCACCTTCCACTGTCGGGCAGCCAAATCGAGCGCGATGCCACGCCCGATGCCTTTGGCCCCGCCGGTAACCAATGCGACTTTCTCAGCCATACATTCCCTCAGATGCGGTTATTATGCTCTCGTTCGCAGCCGCTTGGCGATCACGTGCAGCGCGCCTGCGGTCCGGGTTGAAAACACCTGTTCCTTCTTCGGCCGCTTCGCGTCCTGCGCGCTCGCCTCCATCAGCGCCTGCACATCTTCAATCGTATCGACGTCCCGCCAGGCGGGCAGAAGCGCCGTCTTCAAGCCGAGCGCCGCAGCCTTCTGTTGCGTCATGGCGAGCACGCGATCGGTGGACCAGGGCATGCCGGTGAAGAGCTCGGGAGCCGGCTGCTTCAACCCGACGAGGACATAGCCTCCATCGAGGGCCGGCCCCAACACAAGATCATGGGAATGCAAGAGGCCCACGGCCAGTTGGTAGTGCTCAAGGGGCAACGAGGGGACATCGGTTCCGATCAGGAGGGCCCGGCGATACTCTTTCGCAAACACGCCGTCGAACGCCTGGCGCATGCGCGCGCCGAGATCCTCACCCACTTGATCGAGCAGTTTGACGCCATGCCGTTCTTCCAGAATCTTAAAGAATACGTGCGCGGAGCTTGGCGCGCACGCGAGGTAACGGTCGAGCGGCAGGTTGAACATCCTGATGGCGGCCTGGCTCCGCTCCAGCGTGTCGAGCACAAAACTGCCGTGCAGGGTGGCCGCTTCGTCCGGCGTGAGCGGCGGGCACAAACGCGTCTTCACCTGGCCGGGGATCGGCGCCTTGGCGAAAATAATGAGGGCCGCCCGTTCAGGGCTTACCGTGCGAGGATGGGGCGATGCCGGTTTCATCGAACGGCGCGGTACCAGCGGTGGAGCTGAGTCGGGCTCACCCCGATCCAGTACAGGAAGCGGAGGGTCCACATCAAGAGGATTGTTTGGAGCGGCCCTTCGTGCGCCCATCGACGGAACGAGGTCACGGCGGTTTCCCGGAGCGCGGCGATTCGGCCGACCCGCTTCAAGCGCCTGCTGAAATCGACGTCCTCCATCAGCGGCATGTCGGCAAACCCGCCCAAGCGCTCGAAAACGTCGCGGCGCACGAAGATGGCCTGATCGCCGGTGGCGATGCCGCTCCAACGCGAACGCCAGTTCATCAGTCGGCTGATCACCGGTCCCCACAGTGACGGACGGTCGAATCGTATGTCGAACCGGCCGCCGACGGTCGCTGGATCGGCGAGCGCCGCTTCGATCGCCGCAGGCGCCGTGGTCGGAAGCCGCGTGTCGGCGTGGAGAAAGAGCAGGATGTGACCCCGGCAGCCTTTGGCCCCCGCGTTCATCTGCGACGCGCGGCCGGCAGGGGCGGCCATCCACCGGGCGCGCGGCTCGTGCTCGCAAAATGCCTGGACGAGCGCAACGGTCCGATCGGCGCTCCCTCCATCCACCACCACAATCTCCTCCACGTGAAGACGGGCGGTCTCCGCCAGCATGGATGCGATGGTCGCTTCTTCGTTCAGCGTAGGGATGATGACGGCGATCGTCATCGGCGGGAGGACACAGGCTAGGTCGGCTTCTTGGGCTCTTTGAACATGAAGTACATGACGACGATGACGGTGGACCAGAACACCGCCAGCTTGTGCCAGAAGAGGATTTCTCCGAAATGCAGGAAGCCCAACGCCACGCCGATCGCGCCGATCGTGACGGACCAGCGCAACACCGGCTGTTCGATGACGGCGTTCGCCCACACGGCCAGGCCTCCGAAGTACAGCAGCATCGGGACGACGCCGCTCAGCTCGAAGCCGCCGCTGATCGACAGGAATACTTGGAGGAAACCCAGGAACATCAGGGCGGTGCCCACCATCATGCTGGCGACTCTGAGCTGGCGATCCCCGCCCGCATCGTCGTCTTGCGGGGTGGGAGGTGGACGCTCCGAAGGATCTTTGGTCGGCAGATCGGTGGGGGCCATGGCTCTTAGAATCCCCTCATTCGTCAATCGTCACGCGTCATTCCTCAACCGGAGGTCCGGATCGTCTGTGGCATGCGAGCCGGTGGCGGTCTTCACGCCTTGAAATGCTTGCTCAAGGTCAGCGCCTGGCGCTGGTAGGACGACCCCAGCGTCGTGCCGTACAATTGGGTCGGCACGTCGAGCATGCGATCATACACGACTTTGAAAAACGTCTGCCCGTCATGGATCAGAAAGGGCACGTCGTGTGGCCGTACCTCCAGCACGACCTGCGTGCCCTTGATCTCGCCCCGCTCCCCGTAGCCGAAGCCGGGATCGAAGAAGCCGGCATAGTGGGTGCGGAGCTCGCCGCAAGCGGCTTCATAGGCGACCATTTCGGCGGCGTAGCCGGCCGGCACGCGGATCCGCTCCTTCGACGCCAGAATATAGAACTCTTCCGGCTCCAGCAGCAAACTGTCCTGGCGGTGGCGGTAGAGCGGCTCCCAAAAATCCGCCGCGGCATAGTAGCCCACCTTCGCAAGATCGATCACATGGCTGTTTTTCTTGGCTCGATAGCCGATGATCCGCGAGTCCATCCGATCTTCGCCCTTGAGATCGATCCGGAGAAACAGCCCGCGCTCGGCGCGGAATTCCCGGCGGCTCAAGATCTTCTTCGTCGGCAGATTGTGATAGAGCAAGGGCGTCCGTTCGTGCAGCTGCTGGAGCGCCTGGTCGGACACCGTCGCTTCACCGCGAACGAACCGGATTTGGTTCAGCGACTGGCCGGTGCGCACTTTGATGGCGAACGAGCGGGGCACGACCTCGAGGAACAAGGGGCCGTGGTAGCCGGCTCGGATTTCATCGAAGCCGGCGTTCAGGTCCGTCACCACGCGCGTGAAGACGTCCAAGCGGCCGGTGGTGCTCTTCGGATTGGCGCGCGCGCGCAAGGTCTTCGGGAGCTTCAGGTGCTCGAGCAACGGCACCAAATACACGTGGCCTTTTTCCAGGATGGCGCCGTCGGTCAGGTCCATCTCGTACATCACGAGATCGGATTGATAGAAATCCAACACGTTCAACCGGGACGAGATGGCCGACAGCTCGGGCAGAAAGCTGCTGATGAGGCGATAGGCCTTGCGGCCCAGGCGGAGATCGAGGCTGGCCGGCTGAATCTGGCGCTCCTCAATCGCGGGCGACGCGCCGATGGCTCCGGCGACGATCAGCCGTTTGATGTCCTGATACGGAAGGATGCCTTCCGTGAGGCGGCGACTCACAGATCCTCCATGCCTCCGTCGCCGTTGGCGCAGGAGCCCCACGAGGAGGCGCCGACCATCGGCAGCTCGCGACGTACCCCCTCTCCCTTCTCTCTCCCCTCAGAGGAGAGAGAGACGGTGAGGGCAGGCTGCGGATACACGAACGTCTTGTTTTCATAATTCCGCAGCAGCGCGCCGTCCTCGTCCATATGGACCAGGTAGTCGGCCGGCAACAGCGGAATCTTCCCGCCGCCGCCCGGCGCGTCGATCACGAAATGCGGGACCGCCATGCCGCTCGTGTGGCCCTGCAGCGCCTTGATGATGGTCAGTCCGGTCTCCACGGACGTGCGGAAGTGATTGGTGCCCTTGGTCAGATCGGCCTGGTAGAGATAGTAGGGCTTGACGCGGGCCAGCAGCAATTGGTGCACGAGGCGCTTCATGACCTCGGGATCGTCATTTACGCCCTTGAGCAGGACGGTCTGCGCGCCGAGCGGGACGCCGGCATCCGCCAGCATGCCGCAGGCCGCCTTGACGGCCGGCGTCAGTTCATCGGGGTGGTTGAAATGCAAGTTCATGTACAGCGGGTGGTACTTCTTGAGTATCTCGCAGAGCTTCGGCGTGATGCGCTCGGGCAGCGTGCCCGGGACCCGGGAGCCGATGCGGACCAATTCCAGATGGGGAATGGTTCGGAGCGCCTTGAGCACCCGTTCGAGCAGATGGTCGGGCAGCAGCAGCGGATCGCCACCGGAGAGAATCACGTCCCGTACTTCCGTGTGTTGGCGCAGATACGTGATGGCCCGGTCCAGCTCGCCTTTCTTGAGAAAGCCCGGCTTGCCGACCAGGCGCTTGCGCGTGCAGAAGCGGCAATAGATGGGACACTGATTGGTCACCATGAGCAGCACCCGGTCCGGGTAGCGGTGGACCAGGTGGGGCACCGGGCTCATCAGGTCTTCTTCGAGCGGATCGTCCTCCGCGTCGAGGTCGGCCAATTCCGCTATGTCGGGCACCACCTGTTTCCAGATCGCGTCGCCTTTTTCTTTGATCGTCGACAGCACGGTCGGGGTAATCCGCATCGGATAGGGTCCGGCCACGGCCGCCACCTCTCTCTCGTCCACCCCGAGGCGGTCGGCGAGGTCCTTGGGCTTGACAATACTGTCGGCGAGAATGCGTCTCCATTCCTCCACGGCGTCACAGCCTCCTTGTCATCGGATTCGTCCGGGACGGCGGCCGCCGGCCATCGAGCGCCGACGCGGCGGGCCCGAACCGGAGTCAGGTGGTCGTCTTGGCATAGTGGGTGTCGAGGTGGGCGAGGATCTCATGGGTCTCGGTCAGCACCCGGTCACCGTCTTGCAGCACGGGGACGAAATACTGACCGGAGACTTCGTAGACTTGCTTGCGCAGCGGGCGGAAATCCGGCACGACGATCTCTTCGTACCGGAGGCCGAGCTCGGCCAGCTTGTCCCGCACCGCGGCGCATTCGGGACACCACGCGACGTGATACAGCGTCAAGGCCATGCTGCTAGGCTACCAGGAAACATCCGAAAGTGAAACCGCCATTTCCCGCGGAGGGCTGACGCGTCGGCAGGATCCCGGCGGTTCACCGGTCCGGCTCGGCCAGGACGGCGCAGGGCGCCATGATGGCGTCCTGCATCCCGTGAATGATTTTCTTGTCCGCCGGACAGACGGTCGCGAGAATCCCTCCCAGTTCGGCGTTCCCATTGGTCACAAAGTAATAGGGCGAGAGCCGCACACGTCCCGACATGCGGACCAGCGTGTGGGAGTCGACGTCCATGTAATCCTGCTCGAAGAGGCGCCCTTTGTGGAATTCTTGGAGGACATACGGCGTCCGCGGAAACGCGGCGAGCGCGTTCTGCAGCGCCGCGGCCCATTCGGTCTGGGGCATGTCATGTCCGACAGACACCCCGCGGCTGCCCCAAGCGAGTTCCGAAAACCCCGACGGCTTGATGACCAGATGGCGCTCTTTTTGCGTCGCCGAGGCCACCGCCTGCCAATCGGTCACCGCCCGTCCGCCGATGTGCAGGCCCGGAATGGTGGCGATCGGAGGGATGGGCGCGGGATCGAGCAGCCACGTTCGGGGCATGAGCGTCGTCAGCTGCAGGAACGTGTTGGCGCCCAGCTCCTTTTCCCAGAACGGCCGCAGCACCGGGTGATGCAAGAGCGCGAAGGCCGATTTTTCTTCCAGCGCCGGCTTGTAGGGCGGCGTCACGCCGACCCATCCTTTTTTCACGGCGTATTGGATCAACTCGGCTTTGGGGATGTTCAGCAGGTCGAACAGTTCATAAAAGCGATAGATCCATCCGATCCGCTGCTCGCCGGTCTCGGTCTGTAGAAACAGCCCCTCTTCGGTGAATCGCACGTCGCGCGGCTCGACGCAGTAGGCATGCAATCCTCGGTCCCGCAGCCGTGTGGCCAGCCAGGCCATTTCCGGGCGGTAGTCGCGGGCCTCTTCGGACACCACGATGGCCAGGCAGCCCGGCTGCTCCCGCCGGAGAGCGTCCAGCATCGTCTGAAATCCGCGCACCATCCCGTCCCGTCCCCCGACCACGTGGTACCGGGGGGGAGGAGAACCCGACTCTCCATCGGACAATGGAGGGCTGAGGTCTTCATACGCTTCATTCATAGCGGCCGTAAGTCCGATGCCGCCGGGGACCGAATCCAGCTCCGTGATCACGAGGCCGTCTTGTGTCGGAATGATATCCGGCCGGATCACGGCGGGCAGGTCGTCGCGAAACCGCCTCATGCGGCTGAACGTGACGAGCGCCTCGGGCTTGCCCCGATCGAGATAGGCGGCGGCCCAGCCCGGCTGGACGCCACGCACACTGTCCAGATACAGGCGATTCACGGCTCGATAAAAGCTCAGCAGAGGAGGGCCGAGGCGGGAAAAGAACCGGAGCTGTTCGTGGGAAATCAGAAACGGACAGGGACTGATTCGCCACGAGGCTGGGGTCTGAGCGTCGGAGAGCACCGAAGAATCATCTGCAAAGAGGCCCGCCTCGCGTAAGGTTTGCCGGATTGTGGTGCATCGGCTGAGCGCGGCATCGGTCGGCAGCGCCGCGCAGAGGGGCTCGGTGTATCCCAAGGCAGGTCCTTTACTGTCACCCGCATTGAGGCGGCCGATTCAGGGCGACATCAAACGGTGGGCCCCATGCTAACACGGCGGTCGGAGCCCGACAAGAGGCTTGGGGCTGGCCGGCGTCGCCATGCGCACGCAGTTTTTTCCGGAGCGTTTCGCGGCGTAGACCGCGGCGTCGGCGGCGGCGACGAGCCCCGCCGCATCGGAGGCATGCAGGGGAAAGCTGGCGACGCCGATACTGCACGTCAGTGCAAGCCGTCCCTGCAGCTCCGCCAGTTCCGGCAGCAACAGCAAGGTGGTCACGCGATGCCGCAGCCGCTCGGCGGCGCTGAGCGCCCCGTCCATCGACGTATCGGGCAGGATCAATGCGAATTCTTCCCCGCCGTACCGCGCGGCCACGTCGCTGGCCCGCGCCGAGCTGCGCCGGGGCGTCTGCTGGCTGTCGAGCAGCCAGCCCATTTCCTTCAGGACTTGATCGCCCGTCGTGTGGCCGTACGTGTCGTTGATATGCTTGAAGTTGTCCAGATCGATGAACAAGAGCGACAGCGGCTTCAGCGAGCGGACGGCGTGCGCGCACAGTTGCACCAACACCTGCTGAAAATGCGAGTGATTGAACAAGCCGGTCAGGCTGTCGCGGGCCGACTGGTCCCGCAGCTGCTCGTTGGTATGCAGCAGCTCGCGGTTGGCGTCGGAAAGCTTCTTGACCAGCTGTTCGGTCTGGACCTGCTGGCGTTTGTACGTGGTGATGTCGGTGATGGTTTCCACCACGTGGACCGCGCCGCTTTCCGTCTCGACCGGCGCCCATTGCACGAGGAGGTATTCGTTGTTGGGCAGCGGCACTTCGCTCGCGGTGAGCCGTTTTTGCTTCACGGCGTCCGGCATCTTGCAGAACTCGCAGGGCGTCGCGCAGCCCGCGATCTTCTCGTGACAGGGCTGATTCGAAATGTCCCCGAATTTGGCAAGGGACGTCCGATTTTGGAAGACCGCTTGGTGGGTGACGGGGTCGATGACCGTAATGATCACCGGCTGGGAGTTCAGCAGGGCTCGCGGATCATACCGGTTCGGATCTGAGGGTCGCGGAGATGCCATAGACGACGGGGCCCGGTGAATGGCGCGTCAGCCACCCAGTATCTCAGCGAGTTTTCGTAGGGTCAAGCGATAGCCCGATTCCCGATGCGGCGGCGCCCCTCGGCGGCGGGCGTCTCGGCTGCCGCTTCACGGAAGATTTCTTCCGCTCCCTGCGCGTGGGTGGACGTCGGCTGAACGCGAGTATTCTTGCTACGTTGTTTTATGCGTCGTATGATGGCCCTCTGTATGGGTCTGCTGAAGGTCGTTCCACAGCCGTCTTCTCCCGCCCTGAAGCCGGTGCCGCAGTTCGTGCCCAGCTCCGCCTGCTTCCGCTGCGACGTCTGTTGCCGGTTTCCCGAACCCGATAGTTTCCTGCGCCCCTATTTCACCGAGCGGGAAATCACCGAGGCGGTGGCGTCGGGCCTCGCTGCGGAGTGCTTTTCTGACGGGGCGGGTTGCCAGATCACCTTGGTGCCGCATCCGGCGGGTGAAGGCTATCTCTGCCCGGCGTTTGACTCCGCCACGAGCCGCTGCCGCATCTACGAGAGCCGGCCGCTCGATTGCCGGCTGTATCCGTTCGCGCTCATGTGGGACGCCGCGCGCGAGCGCGTCCTGCTGGGGTGGGACAGCAAATGTCCGTTTATGCGCGATGCCGTGCCCGCCTCCATCGCGGCCCACGCGGAGCGCGTGGCGACATGGCTGAATTCGGAGGACGTCTGCGGCACGCTCGCCCGGCATCCCCGCCTGATCGGGCGATTTCAGGACGACGTGGTGGTGCTCCGAGAGCTGCCCCACCTGTCAGCCCGCGTGCGCTCCTGCCCGACGGAGTCGACCCTGTCTCTGCTGACGAGCGCCGATGCCGGGAAATTCAGGCAGGCTCTCCAGAGATCGCGCCTGCTCGAAGCCGACACGCTGTCGGCCTACGCGTTCGCTTACCATGCGATCTGGACATCGCTGCTGCCGTACTGGTGGATGGAACGGAATGACACGCTGTATCTCTTTGCGCAGTCCCGGGACGGGTGGTTCATGCCGGTGCTGCCGCTCGGCGCCGCGCCGGTGGATCGCGCCGTGCATGAGGCGTTCGACCTGATGCAGAGATGGAACGGAGCGTCGGCCGTCAGCCGGATAGAGAATGTGCCGGGCCGGTATCGGGCGGCGTTGGAACAGGCCGGGTTGAGTCTGCGGCGGAAGGAGGGCGACTATCTGTACGAGGCCGCGGCGCTCGCCGCGCTGGCCGGAGACCGGTACAAGTCGCACCGGGCGCTGTGCAACCGGGTGGAACGGGAACGGCGCGTCAGCGTGACGGCGTACGGCGACGCCGATCGGAGCGGGTGCGTCGCGCTCTACGAGCGATGGGCGGCCCAGAAAACGTCGTCCGGCGCGCTGGAGCCTCTCGGTCGCCTGCTGCTGGAGGATGCCCGGGAAGCGCATGCCCGGGCGTTCGCCGAGGCAGCGACGTGGGGGTTGATCGGATTCGTGGCTCGCTGCGCCGGCACCGTCGTGGCCTACACCTTCGGCTATTGGCTGGCGCCCCGCACGTTTTGCGTGTTGCTCGAAGTCGCGGACCGGACGATCCCAGGATTGGCCCAATATGTGTTTCGCGAGACCTGCCGATGGGCCGCCGCGCAGGGCGCGTCCTTCATCAATGCCATGGACGACGCGGCCCTGACGGGCCTGCGCGCCGCCAAAGCTTCCTATCATCCCATCGCCGTCCTCGACAATTGGGTGGCCACGAGGCCGGCATGACTTTTTCTGGCACCTCTCCAGCCGTGCAGGAATCGCGTCGGTACCGCTGGCTGCCGTTCTTGATCGTCTTGATGACGACCTTGGCCGTCGTGCTGGGGACATTCTTGCTCCGCTATGTCGAAAGCCGGCTGGTGGCGGCCTCCGGGGAAGTCCTCATGCTGGCGGCCGCGGAAGTGGCCGACAAACTCGATCGGCTGCTCTTCGAGCGCCAGGGGGACGCGCAGATGATGGCGCGCGCCTTTGCCCTCCGTTCCTCGGACCGCGCCTATCTCACCGGCTATCTCCAGTGGGTGAAAACGGCCTATGCGCCGTTCTACCTGTGGCTCGGCGTCACGAATCAGCAGGGCATCATGATCGCGGCGACGGACGAGAGGCTGCTCGGCCAGGACTACGGCCGAAGCCGGTGGTTTCACACCGCGCGCACGCGGCGCCAACTCGTGGCCGATGACGTGCGCATCCATGAGGCCGACAACGGCATCGAGACGGTTGCGTTCACCGCGCCCATCATCGATTCGCACGGCAACTTTTTGGGCGTGATCACCAGCCGCATCGCGGTGCCGACGATCGAGGAAGTCACGACGCGCACCATCCGTTCGTTGGAGCAACGGATCGGCTTCGTCGGCTCGGTCGAGTACCAGATGCTGACGCGACAGGGAGACGTCTTCGTGGACTCCGACGTGGAGCACAAAGGCCCGCTCAACTTGGTCGCGATGGGATTGCCGTCCGCCCTTGCGAGCGAGGCCGGCACCCCGGGGTTTTTGGAAGAGGACCACTTGCGGCGCCATGTGCGGGTGGTGACCGGCTATGCGAAGTCGAAGGGCTTCGAAGATTTCCCCGGCCTCCAATGGACGGTGCTCATGCGCATGGACCGCGATGACGTGCTCCAACCGATTCGGTCGGTGCTCTGGAAGGTCGGGGTGGCGGGCGCGGTGGTGTGGTGTCCGTTGCTGGTGCTGTTGCTGTGGTCCACCTCGCGCCTGCGGGCCGAGTATCGGCAGGCCCAACAGGAAAGCGCGTGGGCGCGCGCGGCCGAAGCGGCGCTGCTCCAAAGCCAGGAACGCAACCGCGCGATCGTGGACACGGCGCTCGACGGCGTCGTGACGATCGACTCCGCCGGCATCGTCACGGATTGGAATGCGCAGGCGACGGCGATCTTCGGCTGGTCCCGCCAGGAAGCCCTGGGGCGGCTGTTGACCGAGACGATCATCCCGGAACGCCATCGCGAGGCGCACCTCCGCGGCATCCAGGAATTTCTCAGGACCGGCCGGGCGCCGATGCTCAACCGCCGCGTCGAGATCACCGCCCGGCACAAGGACGGGCGGGAATTCCCCGTGGAGCTCTCCGTGTCGCCCGCGCGCATCGGCGAATCGTACATCTTCAGCGCGTTCATTCGCGACATCACCGACCGGCGCCGGACCGAACGCCGGCTGGCGTCGCAGTATGCGGTGACGCGCGTCTTGTCGGAATCCGTGACGCTGGAAGAGGCCGTCCCCAAGATCATCCAAGCGGTGGGCGAAAGTCTGGAGTGGGAACTGGGGGTGTTCTGGCGGGTGGACAAACCCTCCGGCACGCTGCGCTGCCTCGATCAATGGAAGGCCGACAGCATGCAGGCGGACGAGTTCGTGATGACGACCTGGCAGCAGGCGTTCAAGCCGGGCGAAGGGCTGCCGGGACGGATTTGGGAACGCGGGCAGCCGCTGTGGATTCGCGACGTCACCGAAGATCCCGATTTCATCCGCGCCGGCTTGGCGCGCACGGCTGGGTTGCATGGAGCGTTCGGGTTTCCCGTGCGGGTGGCCGGCGACGTGGAAGGCGTCGTCGAGTTCTTCAGCCGCCACGTACAGGAACCGGACGACGAGTTGCTGAAGCTGGTGGCGGACGTGGGGCTCAAAATCGGCCAATTCGGCGAGCGGGCGCGCGCCGAGGACGCGCTGCGCCAGACCGAGGCCCAGCTGCGGCAGTCGCAAAAGATGGAAGCCGTCGGCCGCCTCGCGGGGGGCGTCGCGCACGATTTCAACAACCTGCTGACCGTCATCCGAGGTTACAGCGAGCTGATCCTCAGCCGGCTGGCGCCGGGCGATCCGGCGCATCGCGAAATGGAGGAAGTGAAGAAAGCCGCCGACCGGGCCGCCGGCCTCACCAGCCAGTTGCTGGCCTTCAGCCGGCGCCAGTTCGTGTCCACCAAGGTCGTGGACCTGAACGCCGTCATCATGAACATGGACGGCATGCTGCGCCGGCTGCTGGGCGAAGACATCATCGAGCTCTGCGCGGATCTCGAACAGCCACTCGGCTCCATCAAGGCGGACCCGGGACAGGTCGAGCAGGTGATCATGAATTTGGCCGTGAACGCCCGCGATGCCATGCCAACCGGCGGCCGCCTGACGATCGAAACCCGGAACGTCACGATCGGCAAGGGGCCGCGGCGTGAAACGGTCGTGTTGGACGAAGGCCCGTACGTCCTCCTCGCGGTCCGGGATACGGGCCATGGGATGAGCGAAGAGACGCAGGCGCACCTCTTTGAGCCGTTTTTCACCACGAAAGAAAAAGGCAAGGGCACCGGGCTGGGACTGTCCACCGTGTACGGCATCGTCAAGCAGAGCGGCGGCGCGATCGAGGTCGAGAGCAAGCCGGGCCGAGGCACGACCTTCAAGATCTTCTTCCCCCGCGTGGACGAGGCGGCCAAGGGCGTGGTCGCCGCGACCGGCGGCACGGACCGATCCGTCGGGCGTGAAACGATTCTCCTGGTCGAAGACGAGCCGGCGGTGCGCGGGCTGGTGCACGAAGCCCTGCGGTTGCACGGGTACACGGTGTTGGTGGCGCGCCACGGGATCGAAGCCTTGTTGACCGGCGCCAAGCATATGGGTCCGATCCATCTGCTCCTCACCGACGTGGTCATGCCCCAGATGAGCGGGCCCGAAGTCGCGGAAAAACTGACGGCGGTGCGCCCGGAAATCAAAGTCCTGTATATGTCAGGCTACCCCGATCATCCCGTTTTTGCACAAGGGGTCAAGCGCGAAACGGCCTTCCTGCAAAAACCGTTTACACCGAATGTCCTCACGCAAAAAGTCCGTGAAGTGCTGGACGGCGTGAAAGTGGCGTGACCCTGTCCTGAGCCTGCCGAACGACCCTCGACAGGCTCAGGGCAGGCTCCGTATTTTTACCTCACCCCCTTGTGGGAAGAGGGAGGTGAAGAGGGTCTCAGGGCCCGCCCCGAGCTCGTCGAGGGGAGCTTGTCGAAGGGTTGATCTTCTAGCGCCGTTCCATTTATTGTGCTGCGACTCGAGTAGAGAGAGAACGAGATGACCCAGCCGGCACGTGAAATCGCTCTTCAGTCCTACCGCATCCAGCAGGAGCCGTTTTACTCGGAGGTCCGCGGCGAAGTCGGGCTCTTTACGATCGCGGCGGCCAGCAAGATGCCGGTCATGCTCAAGGGACCGACCGGATGCGGCAAGACCCGCTTCGTGCAGCACATGGCGTACAAGCTTGGACGCCCGCTCATCACCGTCGCGTGCCATGAAGATCTCACGGCCTCGGATCTTGTCGGACGCTATCTGCTGAAGGGCGAGGAGACGGTGTGGATGGACGGGCCGTTGACGCTCGGTGTGAAGCACGGCGCCATCGTGTATCTCGACGAAGTGGTCGAGGCGCGGAAAGACACGACCGTCGTCATCCATCCCCTCAGCGACGACCGGCGGGTGCTGCCGATCGAGAAAAAGGGCCAGCTTATCGAGGCGGCCGACGACTTCATGCTCGTGATTTCCTACAATCCCGGCTATCAGAGCGTGCTCAAGGACCTGAAGCAGAGCACCAAGCAGCGGTTCATGGCGATCGAGTTCGACTATCCGACGCCGGAGGTCGAGACCACGGTGGTGGAGCGTGAGGCGGGGATCGATCGAACCATGGCGGCCAAGCTGGTGAAACTTGGCGGCAAGGTGCGGAACCTCAAAAACCATGGGCTCGAAGAAGGGGTGAGCACGAGGCTCTTGATCTATGCCGGCACGTTGATCCGGCAAGGCGTCCCGCCGGACCGCGCCTGTGACGTGGCCGTGGCCCGCCCGATCACCGATGACCCAGACATGCAGCGGAGCATTCTGGAATTGGTCAAGGCGATCTTCTAGTCCGGGCTCCTCTCTCTACCCGCATGACCATCCCTTTCCTACAGGAGACCAAGGAGGGCACTCTGCTCACCATCCATGTGCAGCCGAACGCGTCCCGCACGGAATGCGCCGGCTTTCATGGCGGCGCGGTGAAAATTCGCCTGGCGGCGCCGCCACGGGACGGCGCCGCCAACGAAGCCTTGATCGAGTACCTTGCGCGACGCTGTGCGATCCCTCGGGCTCACGTGCGCATTGAATCCGGAGCCGGCGCACGGCGGAAGCGTCTGTACCTGAAAGGCATCAGCGCCGAGGCGGTGCGAATCCGGTTACAACTGCCGGGAGAAGGCGTATGAGCCGGGGGCGCCTCGTGCTGATTCTCGGGTCGCTGATGCTGATGGGTTGCGGGAGCGCCCACCCGGTTCTGTACCCGAATGCCCATCTCCAGTCGGTTGGGAAGGAGGCCGCCGAGCGCGACATTGAGGTTTGCCGGGACATGGCGGAAGCGGCGGGCGCGGAGGAAGGCGCCGGCAGCGCGGGGCGGGTGGCGGCCAGTACCGGGATAGGAGCCGGTGTCGGCGCCGCCAGCGGCGCGGTCGGCGGAGCCATCTCGGGCGCAGCCGGCAGCGGGTCCGCCATCGGAGCGGCGAGCGGGGCCGTCTGGGGCCTGCTCACCGGCTTATTCAGCGCCGGCTCTTCCGGGCCCAGCCCAGCCTACGTCAACTTCGTCAATCGCTGTCTCCACGAAAAGGGGTACGAAGTCACGGGGTGGCAGTGAAGGGGTGCAGAGGGCGCGGAGGTGGGTCCTCTTGCTCGCTGTCCGCGCACATCAGAATATGCTCGGACAATGCGCGCAGTGGAGGACCCACCTCCGCGCCCCCTGCTTGGGTGGTGAAAGAGAAGGAACAAGAACTTGGCCGAGTGGATGCTTGCTCGCTGTCCGCGCACAGCGGGCGAGCGGAGTCTCGGCAACGCGGGGCGGGTGGGTGAGATGCCTGAGCGGAGTCTCGGCGACGCGGGGCGGGTGGGTGAGATGCCTGAGCGGAGTCTCGGCGACGCGGGGCGGGTGGGTGAGATGGTCATGCTCGGACAATGCGCGCAGTGGAGCATCCACCCGCGCCAGATCCCCAAGAGAGGGTAGAAAATTCTGAGGCCCGTTGTGTCCTCTTCATTGATCCTGCGTCTGATCTTGCTCGCCATTGCGATGGACTTCACCGCCTGTGCGGGGCCGGAACCGGTCTTGCGGTCGAACAAGCATCTGCAGTTCTACGGTCGCGAGATGGCTCAGCAAGACATCGAGTTTTGCCAGCAGCAGGCTGGAGAACGCGGCCTGCGGCCGGGGGTCCATCGAAGCGGCAATGCGGCCACCGGCGCCGTGCTCGGTCTGACCTTGGGCGGCGCGGTCGGGGCCTCGGCCGGGTTGATCGGCGGGGGCGCGGGGGTGGCGATCGGCGCGGCGGCCGGTGGAGGGCTGGGTCTGCTCCTGGGTCTGGTCGGCGGCGCCTACAAGCCCCTGGTGCCGGAACAGCCCTATGCCGACACCGTGGCGCGCTGTCTGATCGAAAAAGGGTATGAAGTCAGCGGGTGGGAGTAGACTCGCCCGGGCTCTCCGTAACCTCGGATGAATTCGGCGCTCTGTGCCGGAGCGCCCGGCCCTTCTCGGGTGTGGGGTCCGTCACCACTCCGTACACGTCCCGTCCCTCGTGCCCTTCGGGAAGATATTCCGTAATCGGCAGGCCGTCTTCCCGGACGAACAGCAGACAGTGGCAGTACTTGTAGATCTGCATTTCATCGCAGGCGCAGATCCAGCGGCGCAGTTTCGCCTCGGCCTGCTTGTCCTTGTAGAAATTGCAGGGGCACAGCGGCTTGCCGAGTTCGTCCACGTGCATCGCCAAGCCTTTGACCACGGCTTCGGTGACGGCCGGATTCGGGTGCATGGTGGTGCCGCTCTTCTCGGCAAACCCCTTCACATATTTCCACATTTTCTCCAGACTTTCCTTTGATGGTTCCGCCATCGCGACTCCCCTCGGCTAGAGGCACCGGGCGTGCGGTGAGGGATCAGAACGAAGAATCTCCGCTCGCTCGCCTCGCGCCTTTGACCCAGTGCCGCACAGATGCACAGTTTACAAGCGCCGAGTGGTCCTTTACAATCGCCTACTTTGACGATTTTTGAGGCACGATGGCCGACGCACGCGCCACGCAACAGTTGATCGCTCGCCTCAGTGAGGGAGTGGACCGTTCCACGGCGGTGAGGCTCGTCGAACGCCTTGCGGCCATGGATCAGATCCACGATCACGTGGCGGCGGTGTCGGCGCTGCTCGACGAGTTGACCGGGATCTCGGTCAAAGCGGCGCAGGGGGCCATCGAGGCTTTGCCCGAGTTGGACCGTCGCGGCGGCTTGTCCTGCGCGAGTGCGTGGCTCGACGTCGGAGTCGCGCTGGCGGAATCGTCCGGCGCGACGGCGCTCAAGTATTGGAAGGACAGTCCGGTCGCGCTGGGCCTGATCGAGCCGCCGGAAGGCCGGACCGCCGCGCTCAACCTCATGCTTGAGCTGGCCGAACAGGACGCGAATGTGGCCCTCGAATTCCTCCGAACGGCGCCGCGGCTCTGTACCGTGGTGCCCTTCGACCAACTCCCGGCGTGGCTCGATATCGGGATCGAGTTGACTCGGGCCGATGTCGTGGTCGGTCTCGAATACATCCGGCAGCTCCCCGCCGTGGCTGCGGTGCTGCCGGTCTCCGACGTGCGGGACTGGCTGGCGTTCGGTATGAAACTGATTCAACCGAACAGCTTGGGCAAGCCGGACTATCTCGGCACGATGGAATATCTGCGCACGAGTCCCGCCATCTTGGGCGACCTCGAACAGCCGTCCATCCGGTCGCGCGTCGTGGCGCTAGGTGCGCTGCTGGCCGACCGGTCCCCCGATATCGCCGTGGCCTGGCTCGGCGACGCCCCGCGTCTGCTGCGCGGGCTGCCGTCGCCCGATTGGCAACACAAAGTCCTTCGGTACGGATCACTGATCGCGGAGCGGGACGCGGAGGCGGCCATCGCCTATCTGCGGCGCTGTCCGGAGCTCGTTGCGTTGATCGGCGAGGACCCGACCGCGGCGGAGCGATTCGACACCTGGTTCAAAACGGGAATGGACATCCTCGCGTACGGCGCGGACGGTGCGCGCGCCTATTTCGGGCTGGAATCCCGGCGCGCGCTGGCCTCGGTGGAAGAGGCGGTCAGCGGCGTGCCGCTGCGGCGGGTGGCGAGGACGATCAAGCTGTTTGTGCAGGGGCTCTGCGGCTCGGACGTCTCCATCTTGGCTGCTCCGGATTCGCTCACGAGTCCGATCCCGCGCGCGTCGGTCTCCGCCGATGGCCGCTGCATCTCCTTGCCGGCCGTGCTGAGGCGTTACCCGACATCGGCGGACAACGAGCGGCTCTACCTGCTGATGGCGGCGCATGAGGCGGGCCATTTGGAGTTCGGCACGTACCGGCTCACGCTTGATGCGGTGCACGATCTTGTCGAAGATGTGCGCAGGCGGTATGGCCGAGACCACCACGGGGCTCCCGATTCACTGGACGCATTCTTTCGCCTCTATCCCCAACCGCGTCTCGTTCAGGACCTCTGGACCGTGCTGGAAGATGCCCGGGTGGACTCTCTGCTGCAGGACGCGTATCCGGGGTTGCGGACCGATCTCGCGCGTATCGCTGCGGAGACAATCCAGCCGCGCGATCCGGCGCATGGTCTGACGGTGAAAGAGCTGCTCGTCGATTGCCTGTTGCGCTTGTCCACGGGCGAATCGGAAGCCTCCGCAGTCCCGCGCGCGGTGAGGGACGAAGTGGCAGAGCTCTGGCGCATGAGCCAGTCCTTGTTCCGGACCACGGCGACGGCCGAAGAGACGGTGCGGCTGGCCGATGCGATCTATGTCCGCATGGAGGAACTGCTCGCGCCGCGGGGCGGGATGATCGAAGCCGGCGAGGTCGAAGCGCCTTCACAGGAGCCGGGCGCGGGCCCGTCCGCGTCCGAGGAGCTGACGAAGGAGTATCGTCCTGTGACGAATTGGGCCTATCGCGGCGCGATGAACCCGGAGTTCATCCGGAGGGCGGAAGATCACACAGCCGAGCAACGTGAGGACCGGGCGGCGGGCCACGCCAGTGCCGGCGGCGGGTCGAAAGAGAGAGGCGGCGATGCCGGCAGCGGGCCTCGGAGTGACTCGCAGAGCATGATAGGAGAGGTGTTGGGCGGCGGCCGCTCGTTGCCCACTCTGGTCGAGGAACTGCTCGCCCTGGAGGTGGACGAGCGGCCGCCGAGGGAATCGGCCCCGCTCCAGACGCGGGCCGTGCGGTATCCCGAGTGGGATGCGACGATCGCGGACTACCGCCCGCGCTGGTGCCGGGTCATCGAACGGCCGGCGGACGCCGGATCGGATGAATCGGTGGTGGCAACCCTCGCGGCGCATCGAAGCGCGGTCGCGTTGCTCCGCCGGTTTTTCGAGACGCTTCGCCCGCCCGCCACGCGCCGCGTGCCGCAGCAGGCGGACGGCGAAGAGCTGGACATCGACGCGGTGGTGCGCCGGGCGGCCGAGCTGCGCGCCGGTTGGGAAGGCGGCGACCGGATCTATACGCGGCGCGAAAAGAAAGAGCGCGACGTCGCCGTGGCCTTTCTCGTGGATGTGAGCGGCTCGACCAGCCGGCAGGTGGAGGAAGGGAGGCGGGTCATCGATATCGAGCGGGACAGTCTGGTCCTGCTCTGCGAGGCGTTGGAGGCGGTCGGTGACCAATATGCTCTCTATGCCTATTCGGGCGCGGGACGGGAGCAGGTCGAGTTCATGACGGTCAAGGATTTCGACGAGCCTCTGGGACCCGGGACGGCCCATCGCTTGGGCGGGCTCGCTCCTCGCCAGCAAAACCGGGATGGCGCGGCCATCCGTCACGCGGCCGCGAAGCTCCTGGCGCGTCCGGTCAAGACCAGGCTGCTCGTGGTCCTGAGCGATGGACGGCCTCTGGACGGCGGCTATAAGGATGAATACGCGCTGGAGGATACGAAGGCCGCGCTGCGGGAAGCCAGACGCCGGGGCGTCGAGCTCTTCTGTGTCACGATCGACCGCGAGGCCGACAACTATCTGCGGCGGATGTACGGGGATGTGGGCTACATGGTGATCGACCGGGTCGAGACGCTGCCGTCCCGGCTGCCGAGGATGTATCAACGTCTGACCCGCGCGTGATGCGATCGATGGAGCACCTGGCGCAAGGTGCGAAACGGGAATGACCATGGGCAACCAAGGCGAGCGGCCGCCTGTGCCGGCCTGGCTCTACAAGCTGTTTACCGGACATCAGTATCCCTACGTCCGCCGCCTGGCGAAGTTTGCGCAGCCCGTCAAGCCGGGCGAAGAACGCCCGGAGCCGACGAAAGACATGATCGAGGCGAAGTTCTGGGAGGTGTATCCCCGCTGCTCGGTCAAAGTGCTGCAGGAGGTCAAATCCGGCATGATCGTCGTGTTTCACGACCTGGGCGAATATCCGCCGGGCGGCTTCCAAGAGCTGGTCGACAATCCGGAAGAGTTCCTGGCCAAGACCTACGGCAAGAAGAAAATCAAAGTGAACTTTTACGACGGCGAGAATTTTGTGTGCACGATCAACTTCAAGGTGGCGGGCTGGACAGAGCATGAAGGGAGGCATTGAGCGGCTGCGGGGGGGCACTCGTGCTCGCCCACCGCGCATGCGGGAATGATTGCAAGGCAAATTATGGGCGATGCTCGGTGGATGCGCGCAGGGAGTGACCCCCGCAGCCGCTCATGCGGCGAAGGGCAACAGAACTGAGGTGAGATGATGCGACGACCGAAGATTACAGTGGTGGGGGCGGGCAATGTCGGCGGGACGACGGCGCAGCGGCTGGCCGAGAAGGATGCATACGATGTCGTGTTGGTCGACATCGTCGAAGGCGTGCCGCAAGGGAAGGCGCTCGACATCTCCCAAGCCGGGCCGATTTGCGGCTATAGTTCGCGCGTGGTCGGCACGAACGGCTATGCAGAGACCGCCGGCTCGTCGGTGGCGGTGATCACCTCCGGCATCCCGCGCAAGCCCGGCATGAGCCGTGACGAGCTGCTCGTGACCAACGCCAAGATCGTCAAGTCGGTCGTGACCGAGCTGGTGTCGCGCTCGCCGGAGGTCATTCTGATTCTCGTGACGAACCCGCTCGACGCCATGGTGCATGTCGCCCGCCGCGCGAGCGGGCTGCCGAAGGCGCGCATTCTCGGCATGGCCGGCGTGCTGGATTCCGCCCGCATGCGAACCTTTATCGCCGCGGAGTTGAACGTGCCCGGCCCCGAGGTGCAGGCGATGGTCTTGGGCGGCCATGGCGACACCATGGTGCCGCTTCCCCGCTACACGACCGTGAGGGGCCAGCCGGTCTCGGAGCTCATGGCGAAAGAGACATTGGACGCCATCGTGAAGCGGACGCGGGAAGGGGGCGCGGAAATCGTCGGGCTGCTCAAGACCGGCAGCGCCTTCTATGCCCCCTCCGCCTCCGCCGTCGACATGGTGGAAGCAATCATGAAAGATCAGAAGCGCGTGCTCCCATCGGCGGTGCTGTGCGAAGGGGAGTATGGGCTCAAGGATGTGGTCGTCGGCGTACCGGTGAAAATCGGCCGGGGCGGAGCCGAGCAGATCGTCGAATATGACCTGACGGCGGATGAACGGGCGGCGCTCGAAGTCTCGGCCAATGCCGTGCGCGAGCTGTGCGTGGCGGTGGATCGGTTAATGGCGTGAGACCGTCATCGGTCAATAGTCATCAGTCATTGAAAGAATCAACCTCTTCACCAGTGACCAATGACCAGTGACCGTCCCGTTCTTGACAACATGGAGCGGGCTGCAGTACAGACAGCAGCTTAGCAGTAAACCGTTAGACGAGAGGGAGCTATGAAATTTTTGGAAGATCCGATGCAGACAATGGGTGCGGGATTCGCGCTCGCTGTCGTGTTGATAGTGGCGTATTTGGGGCTAACCGGTATGGGCGCGGGAGAAGCCGATTGGTTCGGCATAGTGATGCGCTGGATCCACTTCCTGGCCGGGATCACCTGGATCGGCTTGCTGTATTTCTTCAACCTCATCAATGCCGCCTTCCTCAAGAGCTTGGATGGGCCGACGAAGAACATCGTGATTCCCAAGCTGATGCCGGCCGCCTTGAACTGGTTCCGGCATGGAGCCACCGTGACGGTACTGGCCGGCATCGCGCTCTATGTCAAGCTCTATAGCCAGGGCGGGACCGGCGCCTATGCGCTGGCGATCGGCGGGTTGCTCGGCATCATCATGATGGCCAACGTGCACGGCATTATCTGGCCGAACCAGAAAAAGATCATTGCCGCCGTGTCGGCGGCGGCTCAGGGGACTCCGGCTCCGGCCGAGATGGCCCAGTGGGGCCGGACCGCGTTGCTGGCTTCCCGGGTGAATTTCATGCTGTCCATTCCCATGCTGTTTTTCATGGGAGCCGGCAGCCACTTCAAGTAGACCTCACGGGCTCGCCGGCGGCGGACCGCCGGCGAGCCCGCTCTCCTCGATCGGCTGGTCCTGTATACCCAGTCCGCAATAGGGCCCTCGTCCCTAACTGCTTGAGATTCAGCCCTATTCCGCCGCCGTTTCCTTGACGTCCATGGGCGGCGAGCCGTATAGTATGACCTTCTTGAATTTGCGAGAGCAAGGATGGACGATGTCGCTTGTCGCTGAACCACGCCTGGTCCAACAGTTGGAAGGGGCCCCTTGGGAGATCGATGGCTATCTCAAGGTCGGAGGCTATGAAGCGTGGAAACGCTGTGTCTCCGGGATGAGTTCCGCTCAAGTCGTTGAGGAACTGAAGAAGTCCGGGCTTCGCGGACGAGGCGGCGCCGGCTTCCCGACGGGAACGAAGTGGGACAAGGTTCTGAACCATCGGGTGAAAGAACGGTATTTCGTCTGTAATGCCGGCGAGCACGAGCCGGGGACCTTCAAAGACCGCCATTTGCTGAAGACGTTGCCGCACCAGTTGATCGAAGGCTGCTTGATCGCGGCCCACACCGTGCAAGCCAAGGCCTCGTTCATCTACGTCAATCACGAATATGCCGAAGAACGGGACAATCTGAAGAAGGCGTTGGCCCAGGCCAAGGCGCGCGGCTTTTTGGGCTCCAATGTGCTTGGATCGGGAATCGACATCGATCTCCAAATCTTCGAAGGCCACGGCAGCTATGTGGCCGGAGAAGAGACCGCGATGCTCGAGTCCATGCAGGGCCGTCCCGCGATGCCGCGCCAAAAGCCGCCGTTTTATCCGACCGACTTCGGCTTGTATGGAAAACCGACGTTGGTCAACAACGTTGAAACGCTGTGCAATATCCCGCGCATCCTCTACAAAGGCGCCGCCTGGTTCACGCAGGTGGGCACCGAGAAGTGTCCCGGGACGATGATGTTTTCTCTGAGCGGCGCGGTCAATCGCCCCGGCGTGTATGAAATGCCGATGGGGGTCACCATACGGGAGTTGATCGAGCAGTGCGGCGGCGGCGTGCCCGGCGGGCGCAGGATCAAGGCCGTGTTTCCGGGAGGTCCGGCGTTTTCGATGGTGACCGCCGACCAACTCGATCTGGCCATGGATTTTGATTCGCTGAAGAAGGCCGGCACCGGCTTGGGCTCGGCGGGCGTCATCGTCGTCGACGATGCGACCTGCATGGTGGCCAAGACGCTGCACTTCTCCAATTTCTTCAAGGGCGAAAGTTGCGGCCAATGTCCGCCCTGCCGGATGGGCACGATTAACCTGGCCAACTTGATGGCGAAGATCGAAGCGGGTGAAGGGACGCAAAAGGACCTCGACAGCCTCTTGCAGCTGTGCGGATTTGTGAAAGGCACGGGTTACTGCACGTTGGTGACCGGCGCGGCGGTGCTCGTCCAGAGCAGCGTGAAGTTGTTCCGGCACGAATACGAAGAACATATCCGTTTGCAGCGGTGCCCCTACAGGGCGGTCCCCGCCGGGGTGGCGGCCCATTCTTAGGAGATCACGATGCCGCGGGTCACGTTCCTTCATTCGAATGGGAAAAGCGGGGTCGTCACCCGCAACGTGACGTTGTTGGATGCGGCGAAGGAATTGGGCTTTCCGCTCACTCATGACTGCGGCGGCAACGCCTCCTGCACCACCTGCCGGGTCGAGGTGCAAAGCGGGGCCGAGCATCTGTCGGAGATCGAGTTCGACGAGCAGGATTTGCTGGATCGGGAAGCGCTGAGCGAACCCTGGCATCGGCTGGGGTGCCAGGCGCGTGTGCTGGGTGATGTGGTGGTCCGCGTGCCGGAAAGCAAGTGGGCCGCTCCCACCACAAGGGCCACGGACAGATCCCAGGAAAGCCAGGGTGTTGATATCCGGTAGAGAGATGTTACACTAAGTCAACCCAGGTCGGGCCCTGACGGCGCCTGGATACATAGAGGAGGATGGGATGATCACCATTACGAATGTGGCGGAACAGAAGATCAAGGAGCTGATGGCGGAAGAAAAAGACGTCGTGGGCTTGCGGATTTACGTGCGGGGCGGCGGCTGCCACGGCTATCAATATGGAATGGCGTTCGAGTCCAAGATGGCCGAGGATGATACGGTGATCGAGAAGGGCGACGTCAAGGTCATCATGGATTCCCAGAGCGCGCCGTTGCTGCAAGGGGCCGAGGTGGATTACGTCGATAGCCTGCAGGGCTCAGGATTTTCCATCAAGAATCCCCAAGCCAAGACCACGTGCGGGTGCGGCAGCTCATTCAGCGCCTAACCCTGAGCGCAAGGCCGCGCGGGGAGTAGCGGGAGACGACATGAAGGCCAGGACCACCCGGGACGACGGGTGATCCTGGCCTTCATGTTTGCAGGTCCGTATGGCACAGACCACGATCACCAGGCGCTATCGATTTTGCGCCGCGCATCGCTTGCACACGGACAATTTGTCCGCAGAGGAGAACTGGGCCGCCTTCGGGAAGTGCAACAATCCGAATGGGCACGGCCATAACTACGTCGTGCTGGTCACGATCCGGGAGGGCGGGGACCGAGATGCGGTCTCGCTGGAGCGCTTGGACGCCATTGTGCACGACACGATCGTCAGGCGCTTCGATCACCATGATTTGAATGCCGACCCGGCATTCGCCGATCGAACGACGACCGGCGAGAATCTGGTGAAGTTGATCTGGGAGTTGCTTGCCGCCGCACTGCCGGGCGATTGCCTGCAAAAGGTGGGCGTGATCGAGACCCGTGACAATTACTTCGAGTATGCGGCGCCGTCGTCCGCCGCTGTGAGATAGGAAGAGGCTATGGCCAAGTCTCGCCGTCGTGCCTTGCAGCGCTTGAACCGCATCGAAGTCTTGCCACCCGTCAGCCCTCCGGCGGATCCGGAACAGGTCCGTGCGCTGATCAGCGAGCTGCTCAAGTCATTGGGGGAAACACCCCAGCGCCACGGATTGCTCAAGACGCCGGAACGGGTCGCCAAGGCCTTGCAGTTCATGACCCGAGGCTATCATCAGGATATCGATCATCTCTTGAACGGCGCGCTGTTCCCGATCGAATACGATGAGATGGTCATCGTCAAGGACATCGACTTCTTCAGCATGTGCGAACACCACATGCTCCCGTTCTTCGGCAAATGCCACGTCGGCTATCTGCCCAACAAGAAGGTGGTGGGACTCAGCAAGATCCCCCGCGTGGTCGACGCCTTCAGCCGGCGATTCCAAGTGCAGGAACGGCTGACCGTGCAAATCGCCGAAACGCTGCAGTCCAAGCTCAACGCGCACGGCGTCGGCGTCGTCGTGGAGGCGCGCCATCTCTGCATGATGATGCGCGGGGTCGAGAAGCAAAACACCGTCGCCGTCACGAGCTCGATGCTGGGTGCCTTCCGCACGCAGCAGCAAACCCGCCTGGAATTCCTGAAGCTGATCCGCCACGGCGGCGGCGATTCCGATTAGTCGCGCGGCAATTCCAAGAGGAACTGTTCGAGGATCTCGTTGAACCGGTCCGGCTGTTCCAGGTTCGCGAGGTGGCCGGCGTTGGGAATCACCGCCAAGCGGGCGCCGGGGATTCGCTCAGCCATGAGGCGCGCGTCGGCCGGCGGCGTGGCGGCATCCTCCTCGCCCACGAGGATCTGCGTGGGGCAGTGGATCCGGTGTAACAACGGCGTGGAGTCTGGCCGTTCCGCCATCGCCATCAAATCACCGGCGATGCCGCTGACTTCGTTCCCTTCGATCATGGTTCGGACGGTGCGCACGAGATCAGGGTTCGTTCCGAGCGTCGCCGGACTCAAGAGCTTGGGGAGCATCACGTCTGCGATCGCCCCCGCCCCTCTCTTGTAGGCGATCTGCGCCAGCTCGAACCGACTCCGTCTTCCCTCCGGCGTAT